>JBDUDR010000075.1:0-12922 GCA_040002845.1 Nocardioidaceae bacterium | reverse complement strand
TGTCGGACGACCCGAAGTACCTCCGCCGCTACCCGCACGAGCTCTCGGGTGGTCAACAGCAACGGGTCGGCCTCGCGATGGCGTTCGCGAACCGTCCAAGGTTGATCGTGCTCGACGAGCCGACCACCGGTCTCGACGTCACCACGCAGGCGACAGTGCTGTCGACGGTGCGCGAGCTCGCCGCCGCGCACGATGTCGCTGCGCTCTACGTGAGCCATGACCTCGCCGTGGTCGCGGCCGTGGCCCGCCGGGTCGCCGTCATGTACGCCGGACGGGTGGTGGAGCTCGGTCTCGCGGAGGAGCTGTTCGATTCCTCGGCCCACCCGTACACCCGCCGACTGGTGGGCGCGATCCCGCGCCTTGCCGGCGGTCGCAGCTTGGTCGGGATTCCCGGGCATGCACCGTCGCCGGGCCGGCGTCCGCCGGGCTGCGCCTTTGGCCCTCGCTGCACGATGCACATCCCGGAGTGCGACGCTGAGGTGCCGCCGCTGGTCCCCGTCAGGTCGGGGCACAGCGCACGTTGCATCCGGGCACTCGAAGTCGTGAAGCAGACGCAGGCCGTAGTCGGCGATCCCGTCGACGTCGCCCATCCGGACGCCGACGCTGCCGTGCTGACGCTCGAGAACGTCGTGGCCCACTACGGCAAGATCGAGGTGCTGCACTCGATCAACATGACGCTCGACCAGCACGAATGCCTGGCGGTCGTCGGCGAGTCCGGATCTGGCAAGACCACCACCGCCCGCTCGATAGCGGGGCTGCACCGCGACTGGACCGGGAGCATCCGGCTCGGCGACAAGGAGCTGGAGACCGCGGCACGGTCGCGCAGCACGGAGACCCGCCGCCAGATCCAGTACATCTTCCAGAACCCGTACGGCTCACTGAACCCGCGCAAGACCGTCGGCGAGACGGTGGGACAGCCGCTGGCTGTGTTCGGCATCGCCAAGGGACGCGAGGCTGAGGATCTGGTGGGACAGATGCTCGAGCAGGTGTCGCTGTCGGCGAGCTATGCCAATCGGTATCCCGACCAGCTCTCCGGCGGTGAACGACAGCGCGTCGCGATTGCGCGAGCGTTGATCTCCTCGCCGTCGATCCTGGTGTGCGACGAGGTCACCTCCGCACTCGACGTGAGTGTGCAGGCAGCGATAGTCGAGCTGTTGGGCCAGCTGCAACGTGACCTCGGCCTGTCGATGGTCTTTGTCACCCACAACCTGCCGCTGGTGCGCTCGATCGCGCAGAAGGTGGCGGTGCTGTCCGAGGGAAGCATCGTGGAGTACGGCGAGACCGCCCAGATGCTCGCCGACCCGCAGCAGCCATACACCCAGCAGCTGATCGCGAACACGCCGTCGCTCGAGCTGGCAACGGCTGAGGCCCACATCGAGCAGGGTCCCCATTAGCCTAGAGTTACCTCGCATGAGCCAGCCCCCGAAACCCAACGTTCTGATCCTCATGGCGGATCAGATGGTGCCGAGCGCGCTGCCTTTCCACGGCCATCCGATCACCCGGACGCCTGCGATGTCGTGGCTAGCTGACAACGGGGTCGTCTTCGACAATGCCTACACCGGCAGCCCCCTTTGCTCACCAGGCCGGGCGTCATTCATGACGGGGCTGTTGCCGTCCCGGACGCATACCTATGACAACGCGGCGGAGTTCGCCTCGGAGATCCCGACATTCGCCCACTACATGCGGGGCGCTGGGTATCGAACGGTGTTGTCGGGCAAGATGCATTTCTGCGGCCCCGACCAGCTGCACGGGTTCGAGGAACGGCTGACGACCGACATCTATCCGGCGGACTACGGCTGGACGCCGGACTGGAATCGTCCGCATGACCGCCCGTACTGGTACCACGACATGTCGTCGGTCGTCGACGCGGGCCCGTGCTTGCGATCGAATCAGCTGGACTTCGACGACGAGGTGGCTTTCGCGGCCGAGCGGGAGCTATTCGGCCACATCCGCTCGAACGACGAGCGGCCGTTCTGCTTCGTCGTGTCCTTCAGTCACCCGCACGACCCGTTCGCGATCCCCCGGGCGTGGTGGGACATGTATCGCGACGAGGACATCCCCATGCCTGAGTTCGGGTACGACGAGGCGGCCTTGCACCCCCATGAGCGCCGGCTGCGACACGTGTGCGCGATGAACGGCGTGGAGATCACCACGGAGCAGGTACGCGCGGCCCGCCGAGCGTACTACGGGGCGATCTCGTACGTCGACAATCACATCGGCAAGCTGATCAACCTGTTACGCGAGACCGGTCGCTTGGACGACACCGTTGTGATCCTCACGAGCGACCACGGCGAGATGCTCGGTGAACGGGGCCTTTGGTACAAGATGAACTTCTTCGAGGGATCAGCGCGGGTGCCTCTGGTGGTGTCCGCTCCGCGGTGGTTCAGGGCGGGTCGGGTCTCGTCGCCTGTTACCACGATGGACCTGCTGCCAACCCTCGTCGGGCTGGCTCAGGACGGCGACCTGTCGGGGGTTGTCGGACCTCTCGACGGCCAGAGCCTCTTGCACCTGCTGGCCGGTGAGCCGGGCGACCGGGACACGGTGACGGCCGAGTATCTCGCTGAGGGTGCGATCGCTCCCATCGTCATGGTCCGACGCGGCGACTTCAAGCTCATTCACTCACCGGCCGACCCCGATCAGCTGTTTGACCTCTCGGTGGACCCGCTCGAGCGGAAGAACCTGTCGCAAGAACCGGCCCATTCCGACCTCCTCGCCGTCTTGAAGACCGAGGTTGCGCAGCGTTGGGACCTGTCGAAGATCGACCGGGAGGTGCGCGACAGCCAGCAGCGGAGGATCGCTGTCATGAAGGCCCTCGGCAACGGGGTCCAGGCGCCCTGGGACTTCGTCCCGCCCTACGAAGCGTCGCGACGGTACATCCGCAACCACACGGACATCGGCGCTCTCGAGACAATGGCGCGCTACCCACCCGTCGCGAGGTCCACACCGGTCTGACCACTCACGTTGAGGGCCTCGGTCGGCCGGCTGGGCGTCGACGAGCCCGGCTGCCCCAAGCCCGGCAGCGGCGCGCCAGGCTCCCCGCTGCCTGCGGTTGCGTGTGATCCTGCGCGTGTGGTAAGCGGTATCAGGACTCAAGACCGTCCCCGAGAGCTGCTGTCAAGTCGCAGAGGTCTTCTTCGGCTAGCTTGCGACACCCCATTGGCACGAGGGGTCCGCCCTACCTGCAGCAACCGAAGGACTGGTGACGATGACGGCGTTTCAAGGTGCGATCTTCGACGTGGACGGTGTCTTGGTGGACTCGCCGCACGATCTGGCCTGGCGCGAGGCGTTCCGGGAGCTCATGGAGGGCGAGTGGCGCGATGTCCGCGACCAGACGAGCTGGACACCCGAGGGCTTCACGCCCGCGGTGTACCAGCAGGTCATGGCCGGCATGCCACGGATGGCTGGTGCTCGCGCGGCCATGGAGCACTTCGGCGTGCCCGACATCGACGCCCGGATCGATCAGTACGCAGCCGGCAAGCAGGAACACGTGATCAAACTCATCGAGGAGGGCCGGTTCATGGCCTTCCCCGATGCGCTCCGGTTCATCCTGGTGGTCAAGGACATGGGCATCAAGGTCGCGGCGGCCTCCTCGTCTAAGAACGCCAAGCTCTTCCTGGAGCGGATCCGCCTGGACACCTTCGCCGCCGATCAGCGGCTGGAGTACGACTTCATCCGTCCCGGGATGACGCTGCAGGAGCTGTTCGACGCCGACATCTCCGGACGCGACTTCCCGAAAGGCAAGCCTGACCCGACGATCTTCCTGACCGCGGCAGAGGAACTCGGCGTCCCCCCGGGCAAGTGCTTCGTCGTCGAGGATGCCTCCAGCGGGGTCCAGGCGGCCAAGTCGGCCGGGATGGCGGCCCTCGGCGTGGCCCGTCTGGACGACCGGGATCTGCTTGTCGAGGCGGGCGCCGACCTGGTCGTGACGACGATCGACGATGTTTCCCTGCGGGCACTGGCCGAGGGCCGTCTGGAGGAACGGCGGGCGGCCGCCGAGCGCCGGCGGCGGTTCGAGGAGCGGCCGCCGAGCGTCTGGTCGCTCGTCCATGAGGGATTCGACCCCGAGCGTCAGGGACTGCGCGAGGCGCTCTGCGCGCTGGGCAACGGGTATTTCGTGACCCGCGGCGCCCTGCCCGAGGCCCGGGCGGACGGGGTGAACTACCCAGGCATGTACGTGGCCGGGCTGTACAACCGTGCCAACACCGAGATCGCCGGCCGCACGGTCGTGAACGAGGACCTCGTCAACGGGCCTAACTGGCTGCCGCTGGACTTCCGGGTCGCCGACGGCGAGTGGTTCGACGTCCAGCGTGCCGAGGTCCTCGACCATCGCCTGGAGCTTGACATGCGCCAGGGGACGCTCACGCGGCACCTGAAATGGCAGGAGCCGGACGGCCGGCGCACAAGCATGGTCCAGCGCCGCTTCGTGAGCATGAAGGACGAGCATCTCGCGGGCCTCGAGACGACGTTCGCGGCCGAGAACTGGACCGGCCGGCTGGAGGTTCGGTCCGGGATCGACGGCCGAGTCGTCAACGCCGGCGTGAAGCGCTACCGCGACCTGAATCCACGCCACCTGGAGCTGCTAGGCGCGGCTGAGGTGGACAAGGAGACGGTCGACCTTCAGGCCGAGACCACTCAGTCCCATGTGCGGATCGCCCTGGCCGCCCGCACCCGGTTCCTGCTCGAGGGCGAGATCGCGCAGGCCGACCGGCGCCTGGTCCACGAGCCCGGCTTCATCGCGCACGCCCTCACGCTGGATCTGGAGGAGGGGCGCCCGGCGACCGTGGAGAAGATCGTCGCCCTCTACACGTCCCGCGACCGGGCGGTCTCCGAGAGCCGCGCCGAGGCGCGACTGACGGTGGCGGCCGCCGAGGGGTACGAGGGGTTGCTGGCTCGGCACGAGGGTGCGTGGAACAGTCTCTGGAACCGGTTCGACATCGAGATGGACAGCGCCAACGAGTGGACCGAGACGGTCCTACATCTGCACATCTTCCACCTCCTGCAGACCGTGTCGCCGCACACGATCCACCTCGACGTGGGTGTCCCGGCGCGCGGATGGCACGGGGAGGCGTACCGCGGCCACATCTTTTGGGACGAGATGTTCATCTTCCCATTCCTGAACTTCCAGCGACCGATCCTGGCCAAGGCGCTGCTCGACTACCGTCACGCCCGCCTGAACGCGGCCCGCGCGGCGGCACGGCTGGCTGGCCACGACGGCGCGATGTTCCCGTGGCAAAGCGGCAGCAATGGGTACGAGGAGACCCAGGAGGTCCACCTCAACCCGCACTCGGGGCGCTGGCTGCCCGACCACTCGCACCTGCAGTGGCACGTCAACATCGCGATCGCCTACAACGTCTGGCAGCACTACCAGGTGACAGGCAGCGTGCAGTTCCTGCGCTTCACTGGCGCGGAGATGCTGATCGAGATCGCGCGCTTCTGGGCGAGTGTCACAACCTGGCACCAGGAGCAGGACCGCTACGAGATCCTGGGAGTGATGGGGCCCGACGAGTACCACGAGGCCTACCCGGACTCCGACCAAGCCGGTCTGAACAACAACACCTACACCAACGTGATGGCGGTCTGGGTCCTGCAGCGGGCGCTCGAGGTGCTCGAGGTGCTGCCCCCGCACTACCGGCAGGAGCTTGTCGACGAGCTGACGATCCGCGACGACGAGCTGGACCGCTGGCTCGACATCACCCGCAAGATGAAGGTCGTGTTCCACTCCGACGGGGTGCTGACGCAGTTCGAGGGCTACGAGCAGTTGCTGGACTTCGACTGGGAGGGCTACCGGGAGAAGTACGGCAACATACAGCGGCTGGACCGAGTGCTGGAAGCGGAGGACGACAGCCCTAACCGCTACAAACTGGCCAAGCAGGCGGACGTCGTGATGCTGCTGTTCCTGCTCTCGCGCGACGAGCTGCGCGAGCTGCTCGGGAATCTCGGCTACGAGGTGACAGCCGACCAGCTCGCCCGGACCGTCAGTTACCACCTGGCCCACACCTCGCACGGATCGACGCTGAGTCAGGTGGTGAGCGCCTGGGTTCTGGCCCGCTACGAGCCCGAGCAGGCATGGCAGTTCTTGTTACGTGCGCTGCAGAGCGACATCGCCGACGTGCAAGGAGGGACGACCGCTGAGGGCATCCACCTCGGCGCGATGGCTGGCACAGTCGACATCGTGTTGCGCTGCCTGACCGGCATGCGGGCGCGTGGGGAGGTGCTCCGGTTCGAGCCGGCTCTGCCGGCGGAGGTCAAGGAGCTCACGTTCAGCGTCCACTACCGGGGCCACCGCATCGACATCGCGCTGGCCGAGGGGCAAATGGAGGTCAGCTCGCGCCCCGGTGGCGCACCGCCCATCAAGATCCTCGTACACGACGAGACCATCGAGCTCGACCCGGGTGCCCAGCACGAGTTCTCGCTGGAGCACCGGCCATGACCGCCGCGGGTGGCGCCGGCACACCGCTTGCCGGTCATGTCGCGCGCCTGGTCGAGCGGCCGGAGGAGGTTGCGCTGTGCCTTGACTTCGACGGCACGCTCTCGCCGACCGTTGACGATCCGGAGGCGGCCCGGCCTCTGGCCGGCGTCGTGGAGTTGCTCGAGCCGCTGGCCGCTCGGTTCGCCGCCGTCGCGCTGATCTCGGGCCGCCCGGCCAGCTTCCTGGCAGAGCACGCCGCCGCGCCCGGGGTGCGCTACCTCGGGTTATACGGGTTGCAGGAGATCCGCGACGGCCGGGTATGGGTCGACCCGCGCCTGGAGGCGGCCCGGCCAGCTGTGGTTGCCGCAAAGGATGACCTGCGCAACAGCGCCGCCGTCCGCGCCAGTGGCGCCCACCTCGAGGACAAGGAGTATGCGGTCGCCGTTCACACCCGTCGGACCGACAATCCGGACAGGTGGGCCCGGCCGATCGACGAGACGGTACGGGAGATCGCCGAGCGGCACGGGCTCGACGTCATCCCGGGTAAACTCGTCTGGGAGCTGGCCCCGCGCGTGCACTCCGACAAGGGTGACGCGGTCCGCCGGGTCGTGGCCGAGTCCGGCGCGCGGTCGGTGGTGGTCGTCGGCGACGACCTCGGTGACCTGCCCGCCTTCAGCGCCGTGGTCCGACCCGACGCCAAAGGCAACGACGGTTTGCGGGTGGCGGTCCGATCGGCGGAGGCGCCGCCACCGTTGCTGACCGAGGCCGATCTGATCGTCGATGGACCACCGGGAGTTCTGGATCTCCTGCAGCGGCTGGCCGCCTGACGCGATCGCATCTGACGTCGAGACGTCCTGTCATGGTCGACCGGGCGATCCGGTCGGCGGTTCGCCGTTGAGGAGATCGCCGATGGCGGCGATGCCGTGTTTGATGGGGCCTTCGGTCACGTTCCCGAACCCGATGACCAGCTCGCTCGGTTTGGTCGCCCCGTCGAAGCGGTAGCGGCTCATGCCGTACAGGCCGATGGAGCGGTGCCTGGCGGCGGTCATCACGGTCTGCTCATCCGTCCGATCCGGAAGGCGGGCCACGGCGTGGAATCCGGCGGCGAGGCCGGTCAGCTCCACGTTGGGGGCGTGCCGGGCGAGGGTATCGACCAGAACCAGGCGTCTGGCGGCATAGACGGCGCGCATCCGGCGCAGATGTTTGTCGTAGCGTCCCGATTCGATCAGCCTTGCGAGCGCCAGCTGATCGAGGACCGGAGAGCCGCGGTCGGCGACCAGCTTCTCGTGGGCGATCGGCTCCACCAGCCGCGGTGGGCAGACGATCCATCCGAGC
This sequence comes from Nocardioidaceae bacterium, assembly GCA_040002845.1. GTDB lineage: Bacteria > Actinomycetota > Actinomycetes > Propionibacteriales > Nocardioidaceae > JBDUDR01. Next base: position 5,178 of record JBDUDR010000075.1, on the reverse strand, counting down.
CTCATAGCCGGAGCGAGGGACTTGCTGACCGAGCCCATCTGCCACGACATGGTCTGGGCAGAGGCCCTGCAGCGATCCGACCGGTTGCCGGTCGTAGCGGAACTCCGCGTCGTAGTCGTCCTCGATGATGACCGCGTTCGCCTCCTGTGCCCAACTGACCAGCGCCTGGCGTCGCTCCGGTGCCAGCACCACGCCCGTGGGGGTCTGGTGGGCGGGGGTGAGCAGCACCGCACCCGCTGATGAGGTCTCGAGGCTGAAGCAGCAACCCGGCAAGGACCTCGTGCTTTTCGGCGGTGCCGACATCGCATCGACGTTCATGCGGCTCGGCCTGATCGACGAGTACCGGCTGTTCGTCCATCCGGTGGCTCTGGGCGGTGGCACGCCGCTGTTCCCGGCCACAGACGAAAGGGTCAAGCTGACGCTCGTTGAAGCACGGACGTTCGACGCTGCGGTCGTTCATCTCCGCTACCAGAAGGCGAACGAGACGCGATGACGGGGTCTGGTCTCGGCTCGAGCCCGTGACCCCAGTCGGTCAGGCGGTCCGGCTGCGACGACGCTGTACCTCGAATGGCAGCCCGAACAGCCTGCCGGATGAGCGATTCCCGGCTTCGATCGAGGCGACCACATATTTCGTTGTCAGCGAAGCGCTGACAAATGTCTCCCGGCACGCCGGAACCGGTCGCGCGCAGGTGGGCTTGAGCATCACCCTGCTCGCTCCCGGCTCGCGGGCACTCGAGATCGTGGTCGCCGATGATGGCGCCGGAGGTGCGTCAGTGGGTCACGGTACCGGCCTTCGGGGTCTGGCCGACCGGGTCGCCCTGCTCGATGGAACTTTCGAGGTGGTCAGCCCTGACGGCGCTGGGACGGTCGTGCGAGCCTGGATCCCGCTGCCGTCGTAGTGCACTCTGCCGGGGCGCTGTGGTGGATACACCACGAAACGGTTTCGGCGGCTCTTGCTGTCCTCGGCGGCGTTGGCTTGGCGCTTGGCGCTGCGGGCGCGCCAGCGGTTGCGGTGGCCGCCAGCGACCTGCCGCCCGGACCGGGCATCATCGCGATCTGATCTTCTCGCCGGGCCGCCTTAGCCGGGATCCCGGAGGGTTCCCTGGATGAACACTCCGGGATCACGCGGTACAGCACCCCCGAGATTTGTCGGTGCTCGATGCGAAGATGAGCGCCGACCGACAGGCACCTACTGCGAGTCGGTGTTCCCCAAGGGGATGTCGCCGCGGGGAAAGTAGAACGCCATCACCTTAACGGCGAGCCGCCCCGCGCGTACCGAGGGATCCGACTCGGCCAGCGCCCTGACCCGCTCCAGATCCCCGACCTGGTGAAGGCAGAGTCCAGGCAATGAGTCATCGGGCTGATCGCCGACCGGTCCGGCGGTCCTCATGTACCCCTCCCGGCGCATCCGCAACGGGTGACCCAGATGCGCCTCCTGCAACCGCTCCAGTTCCGTCTCGGGGAGTTCTGGGGTGGTCGCCGGCCTGCGCAGCAGAACGTGTTCGAACATCTCTAGATCCATCCTGGTTCCGTTCTGGCTGCGGGTTCAGGGCCATCATGGCCGGACCCGCTGAAAGACCTGCGGATTGAGGGCCGGTGACGTACCGCGCTGTTTGCGTCCGCCCGATGGTTCCAAGTCGTACTCTCCTTATCGCCCAGGTACGTCTATGTGACCTTCCGAGGGCCTTATCGCGTACGGAACTCGTACATCGGCGATTCGACGGCTATTCCGTGGGCGCCCGCGTCGTCTCCGTGCGCAAACTAGGCCCGGCCCGGTAGTGCCTCGATCGGCGACGATTTCTCGTCGAGCATGCGATGGCGGCACGTAGACTGCCGCCCGTGGTCGTGGAGTCGCAGACCGGCACTGTCAGGCTCGCGGAGCTCGTCGCGACCCTGTCGTACGCCGCTGACCTGGGTCTCGGCCAGCCGATGGAGCACTGCATGCGGCAGGCCGTGATCGCGCTGCGGCTCGCCGATCGGCTGGAGCTCAGCGACGGCGAACGTGTCGCGACCTACTACCTCGGCTTGATGATGAACGTCTACTGCCACGCGGACGCGTCCGAGCAAGCCAAGTGGTTCGGCGACGACATCAGCTTCAAGGGTGACGCCTACGAGATGCTCGACATGAGCACGCCCCAGATGGTCGCGTTCATCTTGCGGCGCGTCGGCTCGGGCGGAAAACGAATCGAGCGGGCCAAGCGGCTGGCGAGCTTCCCGGTCAGTGGATACAAGCAAGTGGCGGGGTTCCTGACGACCCACTCGACCCTTGCCTCGCAGTTCGCCCAGCGGATCAAGCTCGACGAGGCTGTCAGTGTGGCGCTGCGGCAGGCGTACGAGCAATGGGACGGAAAAGGGCATCCAAACCACCTCGAGGGCGAGGCCATCTCGCTGCCGGCGCGACTCGTACAGCTCGCCAGCGCGGTGGAGGTCTTCAGCCGTACGCGGGGCGTCGCCGCGGCGTGCGCCGTCGCTCGACGGCATCGTGGAGGGCAGTTCGACCCCGCGATCGCGGACCTGTTCTGTGCCGAGGCGCCGGCATTGCTCGACGGAATCGAGGCCGCCTCGACGTGGGATGCCGTGATCGGTGCCGAGCCTATGCTGGCCCGGTGGGTCAGCGGGTCCGAGCTCGACTATGTGCTCGAGGCGATGGCCGACCTGGTCGACCTCAAGTCACCACACCTGGCCGGTCACTCCCGCGGCGTCGCGCAATTGGCGACCGAGGCCGGGCGCGTCTCCGGGCTTCCCGACGACGAGGTGGCTACCCTCCGCCGGGCAGGCTTCATCCACGACCTCGGCCGGCTCGGCGTCTCCAATTCGATTTGGGATAAACCGGGCAGACTGACCGATGCGGAGGTCGAGCGCGTACGCCTGCACCCCTATCTGACCGACCGCATGCTCGCCCGGGTGCCGGCCCTCGCGCGCAGCCGTGAGCTTGCCGCGCGTCATCATGAGCGCCTCGACGGCTCGGGTTATCCGCGCGGGCTCACCGCGGCTTCGTTGACCCCCGCCGACAGGTTGCTCGCCGCGGCGGACGTCTATCACGCAATGACCGAGCCGCGGCCGTACCGGTCGGCGCTCGAAGCAGATCGAGCCTGCGCTGAGCTGCGCGCCGAGGTCAAGGCGGGGCGACTCGACGGTGAGGCGGTGAACGCGGTGCTGACAGCCGCTGGCCACCGGGCGCCGGCTCGGCGGGAGTGGCCGGGGGGCCTTACGGCGCGCGAGGTCGAGGTGCTCGCGCTACTCGCCCGGGGTCACTCCAACAAGGAGATCGCGCAGCGGTTGACGGTGGCTCCCAAGACGGTTTCGAACCACATCGAGCACATCTATAGCAAGATCGCCGTCTCGAGCCGGGCCACCGCGACGCTGTACGCAATCCAGCACGGCCTCGTCGGTAGCTTCGAACCCGCGTAGCTCAGTCGTCTCGGCGTAACCGCCGAAGAAAGATGGGGTGAACGCCCCATGACGGTGGCTTTGTACGCGTTTACGTTCGCTCCTGGATGACATTTCCACCAAGGAGCCGACATGACCGAACTGACAGAAACAACGGAACTGGTCGAGACGACCGAGATAGCCGGGCTGGCCGAGTTCAAGCAACGGAGCCGTGCGACATGGGCGGCGGGCGACTTCCCGGCGATTGCCGAGCGGCACCTGTGGCCGGTTGGGCAGCGTCTGGTCCAGCGCGTCGGTATCGGCCGCGGCGAGGACGTCCTCGACGTCGCCTGCGGAACCGGGAACGCGGCCATACGTGCAGCGCAGGCGGGCGGCCACGTTGTCGGGGTCGATCTGACGCCGGAGCTGTTCGAAGCGGGCCGCCGACTGGCGGCGAAGGCTGGCGTCGAGATCACCTGGATGGAGGGAGACGCCGAAGCGTTGCCGGTCGAGGACGAGAGTTTCGACGTCGTTCTCTCGGTCTTCGGCTGCATGTTCGCGCCCCGACACGAGGTCGCAGCTCGCGAGCTGGCGCGTGCGCTGCGGCCCGACGGCCGACTCGCCGTGTGCGGGTGGACGCCCGAGGGACAGATGGGGGAGTTCTTCCAAGCGCTCGGCGGCTACCTGCCGCAACCGCCCACGTTCGCCTCCCCGCCGCTCCTGTGGGGTTCAGAGGACCATGTGCGCGGGCTGTTTGCAGGCACCAGAGTCGAGCTCGAGTTTTTCCGAGAGACAGTCGAGTTCCCTCGGTTCGAGTCGATCGACGACGAGCTCGAGTTCGCGACGACCAAGTTCGGCCCGCTGATCATGGCCCGCCCTCTGCTCGAGTCGCAGGGCACCTGGCACGCGCTGCTTGAAGACATGAAGGGTCTGCTCGAACGGCGGGGAGCGGTCGAGTACCTCGTGGTGCTGGGACGCAAGTTATGACAGCGCGAGCGCGACAGCGGCCGGCCGGTTGGGAGTGGGATATCCGCGAGTCCGGCCCGGCCGACGCCGACCACACCGTTCTCCTGCTCCCAGGCACCCTTGCCACGGCGGCTTTCTACGACGACCTGATGGCGGAGACACGGTGTGCCGAGGCGTCGATCCGCTTCGTCGCCGCGACGCTGCCGGGGCAGGGAGGTACCCCGCCCTCGGAGGACCTCAGCATCGAGGGCTACGCGAGACTCGCCGGCCAGCTCGCCGCCGACCGTGGCTGCGACGCGGTTGTCGGCCACAGCACGGGCGCTAACGTTGCGATCGAGATGGCGGCCGCAGGCGATTTCTCCGGGCCACTGGTCCTGCTTGCGCCCAGCTTCTCGCGCGAGGACGAGTCGAGGTTTCCCCGTGCGCTCGATCGTCTCGGCCGCGTGTTCGGGCAGCTGCCGTTCGCGGCGATGCTGAAGGTGATCGGCTGGGCGGTCAAGGGCGGCCTCCCGTCGGATCGTCACGACGCCCTGGTTGCGGAGCTCAGGAAGAACGATCCCCGCGTCGTGCGCCGGCGTGTTCGACTGTTTCTCGAGTACCTGGATCGCCACGGATCCGTTGCGCCGCGACTTTGCAACTCCGGCATCCGCGCCTGGGTGGTCTTCGGCGATCTCGACGACATCGGTCTCACCGACGACGAGCGACGTGTCCTCGAGGACTGCCCCCAGGTCACGCTGGGCACGATCCCTGACGTTGGACACTTCACCCTCAATGTGGTTCCCGATCGGGTCTCCGAGATCGTCCTCGAAGCCGTCTCCGTGTGAGCTGCGCGATCCGACACTT
>JBDUDR010000074.1:0-13251 GCA_040002845.1 Nocardioidaceae bacterium | reverse complement strand
TGTGGCAGCGCCAGCCGTGCAAGCCCGGATGGCGCCTCGGAACGAGTGCAGGAGTCGGGTCAGCGGGGGACCTTGCCGGCCTTCAGGCACGAGGTGCAGACGTTCAGCCGCTTGGGCGTGCCGTTGACAACCGTGCGGACCCGCTGGATGTTCGGGTTGAATCGACGCTTGGTCCGGCGGTGGCTGTGGGAGACGTTGTTGCCGAAGCCAGGGCCCTTGGCGCAGATGTCGCAAACGGCAGCCACCGGAACTCCTGTGTGTGAGGGTCGAGGCGCCCCGGGGTCAGCCATGACGGCTGACGGTCACAGGGCAACCGCAACAGGATATCGGATCACCGCGATCGCAGGCCAATCGAGACGGCGCTCTCAGGCACATGACGCGCGGATAGTCTTGCGCGGACGGCCCCAGGGCCACCACTAGCCAGGTCCGGGCGGGGCTGCCGCCGAACGGAGACCCTCGACGAACAGGGAGGTCCGCGTGGTGCAGCATGAAGACCCGCGGCTGATCTGGTTTCGCAAGTGGTGTGACGAGGCTCTACGAGCCCTCGGCGAGCATCGTGAAGAGATCGACGCCCTCAATGTTTACCCGGTGCCAGATGGTGACACGGGCACGAACCTCTATCTCACCTTCGAGGCGGCAGTGGCCGCCGTCGAGGACTCCGGTGCCCAGACGCTGGGTCCCGCGATGCATGCGATGGGCCGGGGAGCCCTCCTCGGAGCGCGAGGAAACTCGGGTGTGATCGTTTCTCAGCTGCTCCGGGCGGCCGGCGTTGCGCTGCTCGCTGCCGACGTGCCGGCCGACGGAGCGGCGGCGGCGGGCATCCTCGCGGGTTCACTACGAAAGGCGGCCGAGGCGGGGTACGCCGCGGTGGCCGAGCCGGTGGAGGGGACGATTCTCACCGTCGCACGAGCCGCCGCCGACGGCGCGGAGGATGTTGTACGCGGCCGGTTGCCGGCCACCGTGCCCGCCGTTGTCCGGGCCGCGGCGGCGTGCGCTCGAGAAGCCTTGGAGCACACTCCTGACCAGCTCGACGTGCTCGCCCGGGCAGGAGTGGTCGACGCAGGGGGTCGCGGGTTGTGCGTGTTGCTCGACGCGGCCGAGACTGCCCTCACCGGCCAGCGGCCGGCCGCCTCCGGCCAATCGGGGCGGCGAGGGTTGCCGATGCCGTCGGCTGTCGAGGACAACCTCTCGCCAGATGGTCCTTCCTATGAGGTGATGTACCTGCTGGATGCCGAGGACGGCGCCATCCCGGGCCTTCGTGCAGCGCTGGCGCCACTCGGCGACTCGCTCGTCGTCGTGGGTGGCGACGGGCTTTGGAACGTCCACGTCCACGTCGACGACGTCGGCGCCGCGATCGAGGCCGCCATCGCAGCGGGTCATCCGCACCGTGTGCAGGTCACCCACTTTGCCGAGCAGATCGCTCATGCGGCGAGCGGGCGGGGCGCGCCGAGCCGGGTCAGAGGAGTCGTCACGGTGGCCGCTGGACCAGGTCTGGAGCGGCTGTTCGCTGAGGCCGGCGGCACCGTAGTGTCCGGCGGGCCCGGTCGCCGCTGCTCGACAGGCGATCTTCTTGCGGCGATCCGTCGCGCGAACGCCGCTGAGGTCATCATCATGCCCAACGACCCGGACAGCGTCGCCGTAGCAGAGGTGGCGGCACAGGGCGCCCGCGACGAGGGGATTCGAGCGACGGTCATCCCCACCCGGACCCAGGTCCAGGGGCTGGCGGCGATCGCCGTCCACGACGCGGGACGCAGCTTCGACGATGACGTGGTGCACATGACATCAGCGGCCGGTCACACCCGTCACGGTGGAGTGACGGTCGCTGCCCGGGACGCCTACACGATGGCCGGGCCCTGCAAGGTGGGTGATGCTCTCGGCATCATCGATGGGGACTTCGCGGTGGTCGGTGCCAAGCTGGACGATGTCGCCGTCGAGGTCGTGGAGAGAATGTTGGGCGGAGGAGGAGAGATGGTCACGGTCGTCACCGGCGAGGACAACCGTCCGGAGCTGGTCGAGTCGCTGACCGCGCACGTGCGGAAGATGCACCCCGAGGTCGACACGGTCGTCTACGACGGCGGCCAGGCTCGCTATCCGTTGCTCATCGCTGTCGAGTGACTCGTGGGCCCATGAGCAGTCCCAACGCGGTGAGCTTGGACTCAAAGCTGCGTTCGGTCGTTGGAGACCGGCCGGCCAAGCGACTTGCGACGGCCTTCGACATGCAGACCGTGGCCGACCTGCTGAGGCACTACCCACGTCGCTACGCCAGTCGCGGCCAGCTCACTGACCTGTCCAAGCTCGAGATCGATGAGCATGTGACCGTCATGGCTCGAGTTCGCAGGGCGACAGTTCACCAGTACACGCGACCAGGCTCCCGCATCAGGCACAACCGCACCGAGGTCATCGTGACCGACGGCACCGGTGACCTGCTGCTGACGTTCTTCCGGATGCCCTACAAGGCCAAGCAGCTGCACCCCGGCGCCGTTGGCCTGTTCAGCGGCAAGGTCGGCATGTTTCGAGGGCAGCGGCAGCTCGTCCACCCCGACTGCAAGCTGTTCGCCGACGAGTCCGGTCCGGCAGGCGAGCTGCCGTCGATCGAGGCAGCCTCGATGCCGACGATCATCCCGGTCTACGCAGCCACCGCCAATGCTCAGTCCTGGATGATCGCACGGGCCGTCGATATGGCTCTGGTTGGCCTGGAAGACCCGGCAGACCCCATCCCGGAGCTCGTATGCAGGAGTCACGGGTTGATGGGTCTGGGTGAGGCATTGCGGGCGGTTCACCAGCCGCATGAGGCGGTCGACTGGCAGCGGGCCAGGGAGCGGCTTCGCTTCGAGGAAGCGTTCACCGTGCAGGTCGTGCTCGCGCAGCGTCGCCGGCAGATGGCCGAGATGCCCGCTGTCGTACGCCCCGGGAAACCCGACGGCCTACTGGCCCGGTTCGATGCGCACCTGCCCTTCACGCTCACCACTGGTCAACAAGAGGTGGGCGTCGAGATCCTGTCCGATCTAGGGCGGTCGCATCCCATGCACCGGCTGTTGCAGGGCGAGGTGGGGTCCGGCAAGACGGTGGTGGCGTTGCGAGCGATGATGCGCGTGATCGACTCCGGCGGGCAGGCCGCGCTGCTCGCTCCGACCGAGGTCCTGGCCCAGCAGCACCACAGATCGATCACCGACATGCTCGGCCCGCTTGCAGGGGCGGGGATGCTTGGGGGAGCAGCCGACGGTACCAGGGTGGCTCTGCTCACCGGCTCCCTCGCGGCGACGTCCCGCAAGCGGGCACTGCTTGATGCGGCATCGGGCGAGGCAGGCATCGTCGTCGGCACCCATGCGCTGCTTCAAGACCAGGTCAAGTTCGCGGACCTGGGGTTGGTTGTCGTCGACGAGCAGCATCGGTTCGGTGTCGAGCAGCGAGCCGCCTTGTCCGAAAAGTCGGGCGATGCGCCGCCGCACGTCCTGGTCATGACCGCTACGCCGATCCCGCGCACGGTTGCCATGACGGCGTTCGGCGACCTCGATGTGTCAACCCTGCGCGAGCTGCCTGCTGGGAGGTCGCCGATCCAGACCAATGTCGTTCCGACCGCCGCGAAGCCCAGCTGGGTCGAACGCGCTTGGGAGCGCGTACGCGAGGAGGCGGCGGCCGGGCATCAAACCTATGTGGTCTGTGCCCGCATCGGTGACGAGCCGGACAGCGAAGCCGATGATGACGCCGGGTCGCTGTTTGGTAGCCGCCGGAAGACCCACTCGGTGCTCGAGATGGCCGAGCTGCTGGGCAATGGTTCGCTGCGCGGGCTTCGCCTGGCAGTGCTCCATGGGCGGATGCCGTCCGACGAGAAGGACAAGGTGATGGCGGGCTTCTCAGCCGGGATGCTCGACGTTCTGGTGTCCACGACGGTCATCGAGGTCGGTGTCGACGTGCCGAACGCGTCGCTCATGATCGTGATGGACGCCGAACGCTTCGGCGTCTCACAGCTGCATCAGCTTCGCGGGCGAGTGGGTCGTGGATCGGCGCCAGGCTTGTGCTTGCTGGTCACGGAGGTGAGTCCAGACCTTCCCGCGTTCACGCGTCTGCACGGCATCGCAGCGACCAACGACGGGTTCGCGCTCGCGCAGCTCGACCTCGAACAACGCCGGGAGGGTGACGTCTTGGGCGTTGCCCAGTCGGGCCGGCGCTCCAGCCTACGGTTGCTCTCGGTGCTCGATCACGAGGACGTGATCGCGACAGCGCGCCAGGATGCCGATGCCGTGGTGAGCGAGGATCCCGACCTGACGAAGCACCCAGCTCTCGCCCTGGCGGTAGCTGGCCTGCACGAGTCCGAGCAGGCCGAATTCCTGGACAAGACGTGACCCGGATAGTCGCCGGTTCGGCTCGGGGCCGTCGGCTGCGTACGCCACCGGGGTTGGCGACCCGCCCTACGTCTGAGCGAGTCCGGGAGGCGATGTTCTCGTCGGTGCAGTCAACCCTCGGGTCGCTGGGAGGTCTCCGAGTGCTTGACCTCTTCGCAGGCTCCGGAGCACTCGGCCTGGAGGCGCTGTCACGGGGTGCAAGTCATGCGACCTTCGTGGAGACATCCCGGCGTGGTGTCGACGTGATCAGGCGCAACGCGGCAGAGCTCTCGATGCCGATGGTGGCCGTGATGGCCACCAAGGCTGAGCTGCTCATGAGCACTCCGCCCATCGGCGGACCATTCGACCTGGTGCTCGCTGACCCTCCGTACGATCTGCCGAATCGGGATGTCGAGCGGCTGCTGCAACAGCTTCTGGACAACGAATGGCTGAGTCGCGAGTGCCTCGTCGTGCTCGAGCGCTCCAGCCGACGGGCCCAGCCGGCCTGGCCGGATGGCCTCTGCCGCATCCGCAATCGGTCATACGGGGAGACCATGCTTTGGTACGTTGCGCGTACCCCCGCAGCGTCGACGGAACGGGAGGACTAGGCCGGTGCGCAAGGCTGTCTGCCCTGGATCGTTCGACCCGGTGACAAACGGGCACCTCGACATCATCTCGCGCGCATCGGACCTGTTCGACGAGGTGACGGTGGCGGTGCTGATCAACAAGAGCAAGGAGGGGATGTTCAGTGTCGATGAGCGAATGGAGATGCTGCGCATCGTCGCTGCCGACTACCCCAACGTGAAGATCGACGCGTTCCGCGGCCTGTTGGTGGACTTCTGCAAGGCCCACGGGATCCCTGCGATCGTGAAAGGGCTGCGAGCCATCAGCGACTTCGACTACGAGCTGCAGATGGCGCAGATGAACCGCAGTCTGGCCGGGGTGGAGACCGTCTTCGTCCCGACAAGTCCGGAGTACTCATTCCTGGCCTCAAGCCTGGTCAAGGAGATCGCGACATACGGCGGTGACGTCTCGGGTCTCGTACCCGTTGATGTCCTGCGCAGACTGCGTTATCGCCTGGGGCAGGGCTAGGCGGACCGGCCGGCCGGGGTCCGGCGGCTTGATCCCGCAACCGAAGGGTCACACGTGGACGTGCATCAACAGGTGGCGCAACTGCGCCGAGTGATCGCGACGGCCCGGTCGATGCCGATATCGGCGTCTGCCCTGGTCAATAGGGCAGAGGTGCTGGCCATGCTCGACCAGCTCGCCGACGACCTGCCCGAGGCATTCGGGGAGGCAGATCAGATTCTGACGCATCGTGATCAGGTCATCGAGGGTGGGCGTCACCAAGCGGCTGAGATCCTCGCTACCGCTCAGGCGAGGTACGAGCAGCTCGTCTCCGACACCGAGGTCTATCAGATGGCGAAGCAGCGCGCCGAGCAGATCCTGCACGAGGCGCGCATCGAATCTGATGGCCTTCGCCGTGAGACCGACGACTACGTTGACTCGAAGCTCGCCAACTTCGAGATCGCGCTGCACCGGACGTTGGAGGCTGTCACGAGGGGGCGCGAGCGGCTCCAGGGACGCAGTGAGCTGGACACTCTTGGCGTCGACAACGGCGACTACCTTCCGCTGCCAGGAGAGCATCGCCAAGACGCCTACTGATTTTCTCCATCTGATTTTCTTTCAGCGAGGCGGCCGCCGGCGCGCGCTCGCCGGTTTGGGACGCAACCGTGGCACACGGTAACCTGTGACGCGGTCTTCCCGAAGGCCATGCTCTGCTGCGCCCAACCATGTATGTGGGGATCTCCTGAACCGCCTCGACCCTCGTGCTCCGCTCGTGTTCGACAGCCGCGAGGTGCACCGCAGGCCGGGGTCGTCCAAGAGATTGTCACGCACGGCCGCGGCGCCAGCAGACATGGGCATCGCGATGCTCGGCGTCCCCGAGGCCAGCCCGATCGAGCTCGATGTGCTGCTCGAGTCGGTACTGGAAGGGGTGCTCGCGTCCGGCACGGCGCGAGTTCAGCTCGCCGGTGAGTGTGCACGTTGCTTGGAACCGATCGAGGACTCCCTCGAGGTGAAGTTCCAGGAGTTGTACGCCTATCCGGAGAGCGGCGTGGAGGATGACGAGGCCCTCAGGATCCAGGGCGACCATCTCGACCTGGAGCCGGTGCTACGCGACGCAGTGGTGCTTGCGCTGCCGTTTGGCCCGGTGTGCGACCCGGCATGTTCTGGCCTGTGCCCTGAATGCGGAGTGCGGTTGGCAGACGATCCCGGTCACACACACGGCGAGCGGATGGACCCACGCTGGGCCGTCCTCTCCGTACTGACTGATGACGACTGACTGATGACGACGGCGCTGGTCAGCAAGACCCGGCGCGCGAGGACGAGGAGTAGACCGTGGCAGTCCCGAAGCGGAAGGTGTCGCGCAGCAACACGCGGCATCGCCGGTCGCAATGGAAGGCGGCCGCACCCTCCCTGGTGACCTGCACAAACCCAGCCTGCGGCGCCAAGCACCTGCCACATCGGGTCTGTCCTCAATGCGGTCAGTACGGTCCGCGCGCTGACCGTCGACAGGTCCTTTGACTCACCCGGTGAGTCGGGCGGACAAGCAAGCCAGCACGGGCGCGTCCTACGAGGAGCTACGCGCCCAGCTCGGCATGCCCGAACTGTCCGACCAGGCTCTCGAGCAAGCTCTCACCCACCGCTCGTACGCGTACGAGAACGGCGGGCTACCGACAAACGAACGACTTGAGTTCCTCGGCGACTCCGTGCTCGGCCTGGTGATCACTGACACCTTGTTCCGTTCCCATCCGGAACTTTCCGAAGGCCGGCTCGCCAAGCTGCGCGCCGCCGTCGTGAACGCGCGGGCGCTGGCCGAGGTGGCCCGGGCCCTCGGGCTCGGCGAGTACGTCCGTCTCGGACGGGGGGAGCAGACCACCGGCGGGCGCAACAAGGCGTCGATTCTGTCTGACACGACGGAGGCTGTGATCGGTGCCATCTACCTGGCCGGCGGCTTCGTGGCCGCGAGTGAGGTCGTACACCGACTGTTCGACCCGCTCCTGGAAGAGGCCGCCGGGCTCGGTGCCGGCCTCGACTGGAAGACGAGCCTGCAAGAGATGTGCGCGGACCATGGGCTCGGCGTTCCCGAATACATCATCGAAGACAGCGGTCCTGACCACGAGAAGACGTTCGTCGCCCAGGTTCGGGTGGCAGAGGGCATCTACGGCAGCGGTGTCGGGCGCAGTAAGAAGGAGGCTGAGCAACAGGCAGCCGAAACCGCGTGGCGGACGCTGGAGGCCTCGTTCCAGACTGCTGCAGCGCAGCCCAGCGATGCCCGAGCTCCCTGAGGTCGAGGTCGTACGGCGGGGGCTCGAGCGTCTGGTGGTCGGACACACGGTTGAGTCGGTGCGGGTTCTCAATGCCCGCTCGACTCGCCGTCACCTTCTCGGCCCCGGGGATTTCGCTGCCCGGCTGACCGGACGTCACATCATCGGCGCTCGACGGCGCGGCAAGTACCTGTGGCTGCAGCTCGACGACGGAGCCGCGATCCTGGGGCACCTCGGGATGAGTGGGCAGCTGCTGGTACGCCCGACCACTGCACCGCCCGATACTCATCTGCGAGTGGTGCTGTCGCTCGACGGGGGCATCGATCTGAGGCTTGTCGACCAGCGGACATTCGGCGGCTTGTCGGTGACAGAGCTTGCCGGCGAGGTGCCCCCTGAGATCGCGCACATCGGCCTGGACCCACTCGACCCCGCCTTTGATGCCGACACGCTTCTCTCGGAACTGGCCCGGCGGCGTACGAACGTCAAACGAGCGCTGCTCGACCAGACGCTGGTGTCGGGGGTCGGCAACATCTACGCGGATGAGGCGCTGTGGATCGCGCGGCTGCACTATGCCCGCCCTACCCGGACACTGCGGCGTCGGGAGGGGCGCCGACTGCTCGCGGGAGTCACCACGGTGATGGTGGCGGCTCTCGCCGAGGGCGGGACGTCCTTCGACTCGCTCTACGTCGACGTCAACGGCGAGAGTGGCTATTTCGAGAGGTCCCTCAACGTCTACGGTCGGGAGGGGAAGCCCTGCCGGCGCTGCGGCAGCCCGATCCGGCGAGACCCGTTCATGAACCGCTCGTCGTACACCTGCCCGGTGTGCCAGCCCCGGCCCCGCAACCCGCACTGGTAAGTCCGCACCCCCTCGCCGAGACGCCAACTTGTCGGCGCTCGCCGAGGTACGAGTTGGGCACTCATAGTCGCCATTCGGTGGTCATGAACTCGTACCTCGGTAACCAGGTGGTGGTGTGCAAGGCGTCTTCACCGCGCCAGCGCCGTGCCGAGAAGCCGTTTGTGCCTCGACACGCCGACAAAACTGCCGAAAAACCGGCTTCTCGGCGGGACGCGCCGGTGCCGGCGGCACAGTTGGCGTCTGGGATTGGCGTCGGGTTGAAACGGCCGGTTCCAGTTGACTCTGGCTCACCGCGGTGACACCCTTGACTCAGGCTCCCACTACTCAGCCCGCCCGACCGGCGGTTGCCTGGTGAGGATCGCTGCCACCGAGTTGGTTTCTACGGAGGATCCACATGGCCAAAGCACTCCTCGGCTACGTCGGAGGACCCGATCTCCGGCTGATTGAGGAGACGCGACGGTTGCGTCACCGCGTTTCTGATCTCGAGGCGCAGATGCTGCGCCTTCAGGCCCAGAACGACGCCCTCGCCGCTGCGCTCCACGACGGACAACTTCTCACGCTCGAAGGGACCGAGACAGATCTGTCGCCCGCGCTGACCTGAGCTGGTCTCAGGGCGCATCCGTTCTCCCCGGAGTTCGCACCGACGTCTCTGCTGGTGCCGGTGGATGGGCGTGTTGCGCCATGCGCCGACCGGGCCCCCGGCCCGCCCACAAGACTGCCCTGATCCGGGCTGCAGCTTCGTCAGCGCGGCGTGAGCCGCCAGTCCGGCCCGCCGGGTAGGCTCTGGCTGGTCTTCCCCTAGGATCGCGGCTGCGACTGACGGCTCGGATGTCGCCAAACGCCCAGAGGAGCAGCATCGGTGTACCTCAAGAGCCTGACGCTGCGGGGATTCAAGTCCTTCGCCTCCTCGACCACGTTGCAGTTCGAGCCGGGCATCACCTGTGTCGTCGGACCCAACGGTTCCGGGAAGTCCAACGTGGTCGATGCGCTGTCGTGGGTGATGGGTGAGCAGGGCGCGAAGTCGTTGCGCGGCGGCAAGATGGAAGACGTCATCTTCGCCGGCACGTCGGGCCGGGCACCTCTGGGGCGCGCCGAGGTCGTGCTCACGATCGACAACTCCGACGGGGCGTTGCCTATCGACTACTCAGAGGTGACCGTCTCGCGGACGATGTTTCGCAACGGCGGCTCGGACTACGCGATCAACGGCCAGACCTGTCGGCTTCTCGATGTCCAGGAACTGCTCAGCGACTCGGGCATCGGGCGCGAGATGCACGTCATCGTCGGGCAGGGCCAGCTCGACGCCATCCTGCACGCTTCCCCTGAAGACCGGCGCGGGTTCATCGAGGAAGCTGCCGGCGTCCTCAAACACCGCAAACGCAAAGAGAAGGCTATTCGCAAGCTGGACGCCACCGAGTCGAACCTGACCCGCCTGCAGGATCTGATCACCGAGCTGCGCAGACAGCTCAAGCCGCTAGGTCGTCAGGCGGAGGTGGCCCGCAAGGCGGCCGTCGTCCAAGCCGACGCGCGTGACGCTCGCGCCCGGCTGCTGGCAGACGACCTGGTGACGCTTCAGAGGGACTTGGAGCGGGAGCTGGCGGACGAGTCCGCGGTACGCACGCAGCGCGCGGAGGTCGAGGCTGCAATGGCCCGCGCGCGGACGACGGAGTCCGAGCTGGAAACCGCGCTACGCGCCGACGCGCCGCGGCAAGCGCAGGCCCAGGAGACCTGGTTCGGTCTGTCCAGCCTGCGCGAACGGCTGCGTGGCACAGCCGGCCTGGCGGCCGAGCGGCTACGCAACCTGGCCGACCAGACAGACGTGCCGGTTGCCGCTCGGGACCCGGAGGAGCTGGACATCGAGGCGTCACGCATGCGCGCGCAAGAGGCTGAGATCCATACCGAGGTCGAAGGGCATCGGGCGGCGCTTGAGTCCGCCGTGCGGGATCGCCAGGCTGCCGAGTCGGCGCACGCTGAGGAGGACCACAAGGTGGCGGGGCTGATGCGAGCGGCCGCCGATCGCCGGGAGGGGCTGGCGCAGCTGGCCGGTCAGGTGAACGCCCTCAAGAGCCGCGCTCAGGGTGCCGATGCCGAGCTCAGCCGGCTGGACGAGGCAAAGCAGGACGCGCTGGCTCGGGCCGCCAAGGCACAGCGGGAGTTCACCGCACTGGAGACCACGATCGCGGGCCTCGACGCGGGTGAGAGTGGACTCGATGAAGAGCACGAAGGTGCGCTGTCGATGCTCGATGATCTTGCGGACCGGTTGAACAAGACCCGCGATGAGACACAGGCGGCCGAACGCGAGCGGGCAGCCTTGGCGGCGCGCAAGGAAGCGCTCGAGCTCGGTCTCGCTCGCAAGGACGGCACGTCCGCGTTGCTAGCCGCCAGCGAGCAGGTCTCGGGACTGTTGGGGTCGGTCGCCGCGCTGGTGTCTATCCGAGCTGGCTACGAATCCGCCATCGCGGCAGCCCTCGGCTCGGCCGCCGACGCCGTTGCCGTAGTCCATGCGCACGCCGCCGTCGAGGCGATGATCCATCTCAAGGTCGACGATCTCGGACGGGCCGGAATGGTCCTGGGAGGGGCAGGCGTCGACGACGCGTCCTGGCCCGGCTTACCGTCAGGCGCGACGTACGCCGTCGACATGGTGGATGCCCCGACGCCGCTTCTTCCGGCCCTTCGAGGTCTCCTGTTCAAAGTCGCCGTCGTTGACGACCTTCCCGCGGCTCGCGCGCTGGTGGCAGCCGACCCTGACGTGACCGCGGTGACTCGGGACGGTGATCTGTTGGGAGCCCATTTCGCGGCTGGCGGATCCTCGTCCGCATCAAGCCTGATCGAGGTGCAGGCCGCAGTAGACGACGCTGCGGCAAGGCTTGAGGAGGCCACGCATGCTTGTGAGCGGTTGCGGTTCGAACAGTCGCGGCTGGAGGATGAGCGAGCCCAGGCGCAGCGGGCCGTCGACGTAGCCCTCGCCAGGCTTCACGAGTCCGACGCCGCGATGGCCGCGGTGGCCGAGCAGCTCGCCCAGCTCGGTTCGCTGACCAGGTCCGCGAGGGCGGAGGCCGAACGCATCAGCCGAGCCATCATGGCGGCCGAGGATGCACGGGAGCACGAGCTCACTGGTCTGAGCGCGCTGCAGGCCAAGCTCGCCGACGCCGAGGACTCCCCGCACGACGAGCCCGCCGCCAACGATCTCGAGCGGTTGGCTGAGCTCGCCCGATACGCGCGCCAGGCGGAGATGGACGCCAGACTCACGCTGCGCACGTGCGAGGAGCGGGCACGAGCCCTGCACGGCCGGGCCGAGGCGCTGGAATCTGCCGCCCGCACCGAGCGTACGTCTCGGGCTCGGGCAGTTGCCCGGCGACAACGCCGCATCCGCGAGGGGCGGACAGCCGAAGCCGTGGCAACGGCCACAGGCTTCGTCCTGGCCAGGCTTGACGAGTCATTGCAAGAGGCCACCGGCGTGCGGTCGACGGTGGAGCGTGATCGATCCGAACGCGAGCATCGCCTCACGGCCTCGAGGTCGAGGCTACGGGCGCTTGATGCCCGCCTCGATGAGCTCACCGACGCTGTGCACCGAGACGAGATGGCCAGAGCGGAGCAGCGGATGCGCATCGAGCAGCTCGAGCGGCGAGCCATCGACGAGCTTGGGTTGCCCGTGGACACCCTGGTGGGGGATTACGGCCCAGACCAGTTGGTGCCCCCCTCACCGGCTGCTGCGGATGAGGAGCGTGAGGTCGAGCCGGATCCGGTGCCGTACGACCGTGAACAGCAGCAAACGCGCCGCCGCCAAGCCGAACGCCAGCTGGCGATATTGGGCAAGATCAATCCACTCGCACTGGAGGAGTTCTCGGCCCTGGAGGAGCGGCACCAGTTCCTGGGGGAGCAGCTCGACGATCTGAAACAAACCCGGCGGGACCTGCTCGACATCGTTCGGGAGGTCGATGACCGAGTTGAGCAGGTCTTCACCGAGGCATTCCTCGACGTCGAGCGGGAGTTCGAGCTGATGTTCGCCAGGCTGTTCCCCGGCGGTGAAGGCCGACTGGTCCTGTCAGACCCGTCCAACATGCTCAGCAGCGGGATAGAGGTGGAGGCCCGCCCGCCCGGCAAGCGCATCAAGCGTCTGTCGCTGCTGTCGGGTGGTGAGCGTGCACTGGTGGCCGTTGCATTCCTGGTGGCCTTGTTCAAGGCGAGGCCGTCGCCGTTCTATATCCTCGACGAAGTCGAGGCGGCACTGGACGAGATCAACCTGGGCCGGTTGCTGGAGATCTACGAAGAGCTGCGGGAGAACTCCCAGCTGGTGGTCATCACCCATCAAAAGCGCACCATGGAGGTCGCCGACGCCTTGTACGGCATCTCGATGCGCGGTGACGGCGTGTCCGCGGTGATCAGTCAGCGGCTCCGAGAAGCCGAGTCGGCCTGACCGTCCAAAGACTTGATCATCAAAAGGCACGGGTTGTCGTCCACAGCTCGTGAATCTCCTCCAGGGGGTCGAATCCGCAAGCTCGATAGAACGCGCGCGTCCTCGCGTATTCCTCGTCAGGGCGTGACGGACCCAGGGTCTTGACCTGCAGCCACCGGACGCCCGCGTTGCGCAGATCGGCTTCCGCCGCCTTGAGCAAACGTCGGCCGATGCCTCGTCTGTGCCGATTCGGCTGGACCGCCATCAGATGGATCTCTGCCGAGCTCGGAAAGTGCTGCTTGACGAGCAGTACACCGACCACGTCAGCGACTTGCCGAGCGCAGTAGGTGG
>JBDUDR010000073.1:0-13370 GCA_040002845.1 Nocardioidaceae bacterium | reverse complement strand
TCTCTGGGCTTCTGCGGGGATCTATCTGCCCACCGGCCGGTGCCAGATTACCGCGCGCGACCCCGCTCTCTGTCGTTCTGCGCCACCCCATTGGTCGGACGTGGTGCGGTGTGATCGGATGATGGGTCGGCGACGACGATAGAGGAGGCGCGTGGACCGGGTACAGAAGGCGCTCAGCGTGATCGACCTTGCTGGTCGAGGATTGGAGATCGGTCCGTCCTATTCCCCCTTGATTCCCAAATCCAGTGGCGCGCGAATCGAAACAGTGGACCATGACGACCGCGAGGCGTTGAGAACGAAGTATCAGGCGTGGGGCCTGTCATTGGACAAGATCGACCAGATTGAGGAGGTCGACCACATTTGGGGTGGTGGCTCGCTGGTAGATGTCGTCCCTGACCTCGGGGCATACGACTACATCCTGGCGTCGCATTTCATCGAGCACACTGTCGACCTCATCGCATTCCTGCGGGACTGCGAGACGCTACTGAGCGAACACGGACGGCTGTCTCTCGTCGTACCGGACAAACGGTTCTGCTTCGACCGTTTTCAGCCACTCACCAGCATCGGCGACGTCATCGACGCCCATCACCGGCCGACGAAATTTCACCCGCCGGGCGCACTTCTGGACCACCAAAGCTATGCATGCGCCAAGGACGGCGCCATCGCCTGGAGCGCTGGCGACGAGGGCCAATTGGCAGCGCAGTTTCCGGATCTGCAAGGAGCCGGCGAGGTAATCGAGCAGGGTATCGCCCAGGACACGTACCGAGACACCCACCGTTGGAAGTTCACGCCAGCGTCTTTCCACCTGCTCCTATCCGATCTTGCTGCCCTCGGCGAGCACTCCTTCGGGGTGGTGCAATCTTTCCCGACGGAAGGATTCGAATTCTTTGTCACACTCGAGAAGGGCAGGCCGCGTGAACACTTCGACCGAATCGCGACGTTGCTCGACATTGAGGCAGAGCTCGCCGCCGCATCGGCCATGTGTCGGCCGCTGACCGACGCGCGGGCATCGGACAGCATCGACGTGCTACGTCAACGAAACGCCGCCCTGCAAGCGAGGATCGCCGACTTCGAGTCTTCGACGTCCTGGCGGGCCACCCAACCGTTGCGCTACGCGTCACGCAGATTCCGGAGCCTCCGGCGCCGATTTGGGCGAACGTAGCCTTCGCCACCGTTTACCGCCGAACACGCCGACGAAAACAAGGATCACGGCACTCACTGTCGACACGATCACGCCCGTCCGCCGGCCACGTGGATCGTAGTTCAGTTCAACGTCGTGACTGCCCGCGTCGACATACACCGCGCCGACGGCGTAATCCGCGTCGGTTATTCGTGCCTGATGTCCGTCCACGGTTGCCACGAAATCGTTTTGGATGTTGTCAGAAACGACGACAAAGCCCGGTGAAGACGTCTGCAGATGAATCTTGATACTGTCCCCGCTGTCGTGACGGATCTCGAATGACGTGGGCAAGGCATCTGCGCTGTCAAAGCCAGCGGGCGGATCGCCGGCGAGGATGACCTCGTTCGCCCGCGACGGTGCCGTCGCGACCGCCTTCAACCGAGCGGCTGGATCCCTGATCACCGTCGCGTGGCTGGCCCAGCGGATGCGAGGCAGGTAGCGGAGGCGCTCCCACACCACTAAACCGTCCGAGGCATACGCCAGTCGAGCGGAGTCCGAAGCCTTCGGGCTGCGCACCGCCTGCAGCCGGAGCCGATTGCCGCCGCTACCACTGGCAACGACCCCCTGACGATCCACCGATACGGTGACGGTATATGACTGCTGGGGATCCGCCGCCGCAGTAGCGCCAGCCGGTTCGGCAGCCAGCGGGACAGGAACGTTCCAGCTGCCTGCACCCACCTTTACGCTATTTCGGGCAAGAGTCGCTCCGTGGCTGTCTGTCAACTCGGCGGTCACTGTGGTCGGAGTCGCAAGTGTCAACGGAACGCTTATTCCACGCAGTGACCCACCAGCGAAGGACGCCTGATAATTGGTAGAGACCTGCAAGGACATCGTTCCCGCTGCCGCGGGCAGCGGATCGGCGTCGCCTGGAATCGGAACCGGCGTGTTATGGGTGCCCGGCAGTGGAGCCGCCGCGTCGGCGACGAGATACCGGACGCCGAGTCTGTCCAGTCCGGCCGAGTTGAGCCAACGGTCCGGCTGGGTCGACAGAATGCTGTAGGTCGCACCGACGAAAGAGCCCGGATAGATCGCCTGCATCAATGCCTTCATGGGCCTGGGATAGAAACTGTGACCGTTGATCGTGCGCAGGTCGTAGTACGAGGTGACGTTCGGGCGCATTGTGTAGCCGAGGGTCGCCATTCGGTCGCCGCGGACATGTTCCTGCAGGTACCGGATTCCAGCTGTCGACGGATAGAACTCTGCAGTGGGCGCTGTCGGCCAGTAGAACGCGGTCGCACCGACGGCTTGCGCACCAATTGACGCGATCGCCACGGCCAACGCGGCGACACGGGCGGCCCGAAGTCGCCAGCCTACGGCGAGCAGCGCCGTGATCAACAGCAGTGGCACGCCGGCTAGCAACACATCCGGCCACTTCGAGGCTGCCAGCCCGACGAAGGGTCCGTTCGCGATCTTGATCCCGACCGCCCAGACAGCCGCGCACACCCCTGCGGCAGTCACGAGCGGCAACCACCACGAGCGCAACCCGCGCCAACTGGTCCATCCCCGGGACCACGAGATGCCCCGCACAGCATCGAATCCAGCCGCGGCGAGGACAGCCGCCGGAATGCCGAGCTGCGAGCGCACCCGGCCAATCGGGTTGCCATGGAACACTGGCAGGTTGTTCATCCAGTCCGTCCAAGGACCCTGCCACCAGATCAGCACGACCACCCCGAGGGCGACGGCGACCAAGTAGACCCCAGCGCTCCCACCCACCCGACCTGCGATCGCGTGCACAACGCCCAACACGGCGAAAAGCAGCACGACCGCCCCCACGTAGGAGTTCAAGTCCATCGGGCTTCCGAAGTTCACCGGCAGACCGTTCTCCGCAAAGGTCTGCGGGAACACGGTCGTCATCAGGTACCTGAACGGCGTGTGCGAGAAGAAGCCGCTCTCGCGGTAGGACAGATCCGCGTCGGCCAGGATTTGGTGCGTGAACGGCAACAGCTGGACCGCGGTCAGACCCACACCCACCGCCACTGCCGCGCCGGCCAGCACGAGTTGGCGGACACGGTCACGTAGCGCGGACCGATTGGTGAGAACTCGAACCAGCAAGTACCCGGCGCCGACGTAGAACGTCTGTCCAGCGACGGCGGGGAAGCCGCCGAAGACCAGCAGCGCCGAGGCAAGCGAGATCGGGATCGCCGCACGGATACTGCTGACCTGGACGAATCGTTCCAGCGCCCAAAGCAACATCGGAATTGCCGAACCGACAGCGACGTGCGGCCAGTTCGTCCAGCCGATCATGAATCCGGTCAGCGGATAGACGAATCCCGCGAGCGCGGCTGCCAGCTTGGAGCCGTTCAGTCGCCGCACCAGCAGGTAGGTGAAGGTGGCCGCGAAGGCCAGCTCCAAAAGCTTCGACCATCCCGGTGCCAGCCACAAGGGCAGGACGAGGAACAACCACCGCCCCGGTGACAGGAGTGCGTAGTCCGGGTTGGCGAGCAATGGCGCGCCGCCGCCGACGAGGTTCGACCAGCTCGAGATGTCCCCGCTCCAGAAGCGGTCATGGATCTCCCTCAGCGCGGGGATCCAGCCGTCGATCTGATCCGACACATAGATGGACGTCATGGCGCGGTGGGCGCCGGGGAAAGATGACCACGGCGCATAGTTCGAGAGCAGGTCAAGCCCGAGAAAGGCACGAACGCCGACAAGCGACGGCACCAAACGGATGGCAACGAGCGCGGCGACGGCCAACATCAGTAGGACCGTCAACAAACGATCCTCGTTGGACGTGTCGTTCAGCGATGCGGCAAATCGGGCGCGCCAAACCGACCGGGCTCGCCCGCGACCCGATGAGGATGACGCTTGGTCCGCCACGTTCGACGGTGAACGATTGGCCGGAGCGCGTTCACCAACAGGAGTCCCCACGGGGCAGGAATCTTACCTGTCAACTATGGCGCGCATTCCCGGCCCGGCTTAGAACCGGTTGCGCCAGCGTGCGGCATTGGACCGCGCGCTGGCCACGGCGCGCTTCAACATCCCGCGAACTGCCGCCGGGCTGTTGTCCGTCAGCGGCCCGGCGGGCTTGTCCTCACGGACGAGGAACACCAGTGCCTGCGGGAACAGGACACCCGATGGCACCCACTCGACAACCCGCATGCCCGCAGCGCCCCAGACTCGACGGACATATGCCGAGGGAGCCGCTGCCCACCCGTAATAATCGCCGGTGCGCACCTCGCCTCCCCCACTGCCCGCGTACTGAATCTCACCGGCTGCGAAGCCCGACCGCGCCGCGCTCAGGTCAGGGAATGTTTTGGCGAGGCTCTCGGCGAACGGATCCGCCTGGCCGGACCGAACTGCGCCCTGCGCGCCAGCTACTTGGCCGAAGAAAGCTTCGTCGAGCACAGTGATCGCTACGACGCCCCCGGGTACTACGAGCCTGCCAATCTCCCGTGCCCATGCTTCGTGCGCCGCGCCAGAGAGGTGCGAGAACACGCTGAATGCGACTACCGCATCGATGGTCGCATTGCCGAAGACCGTCGGCGGGTCGGGATCGATCGTCACGGCGTTGACACCCGGCAGCGTGGTGTTGATCAGCGCGGTCATCTGCTGATCGACGTCAACAGCGTGAACTTGCCGAGCGGTGGTCCGGGTGAGCAGGGTCCGGGTGATGCGACCCCAGCCCGAGCCGAAATCGAGTAGCCGGTCGAGCGAAGCGAAACCGCCCCGCCCATGCTTGGCCGCGAATTCGTCGCAGACGGTGACGAAAGACTCCGCCTCGGCGTAGGCGTTCTCGTAGGACGCACCAACGAATTTTATCTGGATCGCCGCAGGCGGATTCGGCGGTGCGATCGCGCTGACGTCGACGATGTCGGGAAGGGCCTCCAGCGAGAACGCCGCGGCGAACGAGGTGACCTGTTCGGAAAATGGCTTGTCGGACACAGATTCCTCACTGGCTCGGATGTGCGGGGACTAGACCGACCACGCTGCGTTGTGGACGGAGCTACCGTAGCCGCACTGGCCTGGGCCGCCACGCAACGCGTCCAAGGCAGCAGGCGGCTCGTCAGGCATTCGGTCGCAGACGCGAACGTACGCCGTGGTACACACGTCGAAGGAACGGAGAGCGGCGGGCGGTGTTTCTCGCCCAATTTCCCGCGGCTGCGGCGGTCCGACGAGGAAGGACAGTCGCGGACGTCTGAGCGGAACTGCGGTCCTCCGGCTTGCGCACGACGAAGACTTCGTTGTGCTCGGCATCTATTCCTCGGCCCAGATCGACCGTCGCGATCGTTGCAACGAGTGCCGCTTCGCCCAGCCAGGAGCGCAGCCGCTCCTCGAAGTCGACACCGAAGTCGAATGTGACCAGCGCGCGGTTATCTCCGATCGGGTTGCCGTGGTACTGGCGCTCAAGCAGATACTCAATGCTGCCATCAGCACCGCTTGATGCCCGCTGCACAGTTTCTGCAAGCGTGTGGTGCTTTGGGGTTGTGAACACGTGCACGCCTCCCGGCCGCAGTACCCGGTGAATCTCGCGCAGGGCCCGGTCCGGATGAAAGACGTGCTCGAGGACGTCCTGGGTGATGAAGATGTCTACCGAGCTCTCCGGCAGCGTCAGCGCCTCGAGGTCTTCGCTGCGAACCTTTCCGCGGTACTTCCCGCGCGCGACATTGGGAAAGAGCTGCGAGGCCGTATAACGTGCGGCGTGCCTGCGGATGAAGTCGTTGGACGGGGACGACTCGTGGATTTCTCGTCCCTCCCAATCTGGAAAATAGTCGTCAAGCACGGCTTGGAGATGTCGCTGCCGCGGGATGGAGCGGCACCGTCGGCAGACATAGTGATCGCGTAACCAAGGGCTCTTCTTGTCGAAGGTGGTCTTGGTGCGACAGCATGGGCAATATCCTGGATGACTCTCCATAGGGTTCCCTCCCTCCCCGGAACATGATGCGACTGGCGGGCCCGCGTCGACGGTCAGAGTTGATCTTTTGGTGGCGCGAAGGTTTTGCCGAGGGCGTCGATCGACCGACACAGATCGGAATTCTGATCTCGAGCGAACCGTCGGATACCGATGAAGTGGCGCGGATAGCGCGCGGCGATGATCACCTCGTGCCGCCGCCGAAGCCAGCGGCGTGACCGGTCACGACCGAAACTCGCGGCTTCGTCGTGGAGTACGTAGGAATGCAGGGCAGCAGCGTGCTTATATTTCGCCCTCAGCGCCCGCAGGCTCCAGTCGACCTCCTCGCCATAGCCCGGCGAGAACACGGGATCGAAATCGCCGACCTCCCCCAGCGCCGCCCGCGCCAGGTACGTGCAGTGGCCGACGGCCACCGGAATGAGCGCGGCTGGCGCAACCTCGTTGCGCAATGCCGCCAATCGCTCCCGCAGGTCGGCCGGTAGCACCGACCCCAGGCCGGCAAGGGCCGGCACGCTGAGGATTCCCCCGTTGTCGGCGAGAGCGCTCGCCGACGCCAGCCCCGGAACTGCCCGCATCGCGGCACGCAATCCCTCGAGCCACCCTGGCAGCACGGTCACGTCGCTGTTGACGATGACGACGTCGCTGCCCGCGGCTCGATCGAAGGCCTCGTTCATCGTTGCGACGAAGCCCTGGTTATGGTCATGGCGGATCAGTCGCCAACGCCGACCCGACCGCACCGCGCCGGTCACGACTTGCTCTGTCAGCGCCGGCGTGCCCGCATCGTCGATGATCAGCGTCGGGACGCTGACGCGCGTCAGATCGTCGATGGCGCGCAGACACCGGCGCGCGAGCTCGACCTGACCGAACACCGGTACCACGATCGTGGGATTGCGATACGGCATGGCCGGCTAGCCGTGAACGACGTCGCGCACGGCGAGCAAGAAGGTGCGGCCATATCGATGGCTCGGTTCAAGGACAGCCGATTCCGCCCACTCGTTCCAGGCATTGACGAAAACGATGCGCTGGTCATGCTCGCGGTGTGCGACCGCCGAGCATGCTGCCGCCAGCCATCGACGGAAGCTGTAAGGGTTCGAGCCGAACCAGATGTCGGAGTTCCACTGCCGGCGTGCAGTGTTGTCGAAGGTGACCATGACACCCGGAAAGGCCCCGTCATCGAGATCGGACATCCGCCGCTCCGCATCGCGGATCATGGCCCCATAGTCCAGGATGTTTCCGGTAAATCGGCTGTCTACCCGCAGCCCAGCGTGCGGGACCCACTGCCACTTGAGGTTATGCGGAGGAAAGCCAAGCGTTCCGTCCAGCCCCGTCGCCTTGGCAGCGCCGTCGAGCCCGTCGAACTCCCGGGCCACGTCGACATTGAGGAGTAGCAGCTCACCCAGTCCGGCACCGCGCGCGCGCTCGCGCCAGTGATCGAGCACCGACTCGAGGTCCGGGATCTGGCCAACCCGGTAAACCGCAACCACGGGCCGGCCGTCGACACGTAGGTAGCGCGAGTCCTGCAGAAACGGCAGCACATCGTCGATGAACTGGGTCGCCGGTATCCGGTCGTAGTCCTGCCCCATCAGTACGTCGGACGTCCGCCCGTCCCATCGGCGGGTCCAGTTCTCGTTCGCCCACATCAAGCAGAACGGCTTGTTGACATCACTGGCGAGCAACGCCTCGATCGGTTCGGATAACACCCGCCGTCCCGCGAACCAGTAGTAGTAGTACATGAAGCCCTCGATGCCATGGGCAGCAGCGAGATCCATCTGCGCCTGCCGGACCGTGTCGAGGCGTAGGTCATAGAAACCGAGATCCGCGGGCAGGTTGGGTTGGTTGTGGCCCTGGTACACCGGCCGCGCGGCGGAGACGTTCGTCCACTCGGTGAAGCCGGTTCCCCACCACCGGTCGTTCTCCGGGATCGGATGGAACTGCGGCAGGTAGAACGGGATCACCCGGGTGCGGTGCAGCCGGTAACTGCCGTACTCGTAACGCTGCCAGGCTTCCTCAGAGGGCCGTGACAGCTCCGGGCGTTCGCGCAGCAGCAGCCCAGCTTCGTCGGCGAGTAAACCCATCGATCGTTCGATGCCGTGCGCCGTGGTGGCGTCGACCTGACCCGCCTCCCGGTCGAAGTCCTCGGACGTGAGGGCGAGCGCGCGCAGGCCTTGCAGGACGAAGCCACGTGCCCAGTAGAAAGACCCGGCCGGGAAGCGCAGCTGCTCGGTGTGGACCTGAAGCTCGAGGCGGCGCAGCAATTCGCGGGTGATCGCGAGGTCGCCCCCCCAGAATTCCGGACCGAGCACGTTGCCCCGCGCAGTGACGATGCCAAGATCGGGATTGTCCGCGAACGCGCCGAGGATCTCGGTGACGTTGTCGCGGGTGCCCAGCAGATCGCTCATGAGGTTGGCGCGCCACGCCTCGCCCGTGCCGGGAAGGTCCGCGTGCTCGGCGCGCCACTCACTGCGCTTGGTATGCAGCTTCAGGACGATCTCATACGGGTCGAGCAGGCCGGCGTTCACGACCTGAACCATCGGCCAGATGTCGCGCCCGTGGTTGTCGACCTCCAGCACGACAATGTGCCTGGCCCGTGGAACGTCGGCCCGGTCCAGGCGCACGTGTTCACCGGTTGCGTCGGTCACGATTAGGTCGAATCGCACCGGGATGGTGTCGAGCTGCATTAGCAGCTCCGGCAGCAACTCGGGGTAGAACACGTGCAACAGGACACCGACGGTGCTCGGATCCTCGACATAGAGGTCGTCCCTGGCGCGCCAAGTATCGGGGAACTCGGCGGTTTTCCGGCCGGATCGTCGCTCCAGCCAGTTCTCGAAGTCCACGGGCAGCCGCGGACCCCGCCGTTCCCACTTCTTGTGGGCAGCCCGGACCTGCGAAACAACGACGGAGCGGCCTCGGGAAAGCCGTCGCTGGATGCCCGCCTTCGTGATGCGCCTCATAACTCGTTCTCCATCGACGTCACAACCACTCCCGCAGGTGCGCGCCGAAGACGGCGCGGACCCGGCTGTCGACCATGTCCGCCCTCGGGGCGACTGCCGGGTTCGTGATGATCTCACGCTTGACGAAGGGAAAGCCGTTCTCGAGCAGGCGCCACCATCCCCTGATGACCGGGTTCTCGCCGGGTGCGACGACATCGTCGGCGTGGAACGCGACTGCGGTCGGGTATCCCTCCCGACGCAATAGCCGGCTCAGGCCAAGCTCATTGCGCCGGATGACGTCCCACTTACTTCCTTCATGCCGGATATTCATCCAGAAGCCTAGGAGCGGCTTCTCAGCGAGGACTCCTCCCCGGAAACCTAGAAAGTAGCTCTGCAGGTGATGGAAGTGCTGCCTGGTGTCAGTGAAAGCCCAACCCGCGGCGGCCGTCGATTCGAACTGCTCGATGAATGGTGAGAGAGGGGTGAAGGGCCCGATCATGCTGTCGTTCGCGAGGATCACCTGATCCGCTTCGCGAACACCCGGCAGCATGTTCAGCCCGACGGCCCACGAACCGAAGTCATACCCGATGTTCGGCTTGCGCAGGACGATCGTTTCCGGGATGAGCGCCCCCTGCCAGTCGAGCCGGGCTGGAGCCGGGCAGGACGACACGACGACGGTGAGGTAGCCGTTGGTCGCGAACTCACGGACCATCGTCCGAAAGGACCGGCCCACCTTGGGCGAGGTCGAGTAGTGGACGAGGACGGCGACCCGATTCGGTCGCCGGACGTCCTGCGGAAAACCGTTTTCGCACACCACCCGGCCGGCCACGGACTCCAGGACTCTGGGACGGCGGGTGAGACGGCTGCGAAGCAGAGTCACCGTTCCCTCAACCGGCGAGCGGCGCGCAGCGGCGAGGTCACGCGCCACGAAAGTGTCTTACGCAGCCTGGTGAGCTGGTTCCAACTGTCCAACAGGTCGCTGCGCGTCCGGTCCAGCTGCGCCGTGGTGGTGTCCAGCCGCTCGTGCAGGACCGCGGCACGCTCGTGGGCGCGCTGCAGCTCGGACCGCGCCAGACGCAGCTCCTCACGCGTCGCGTCCGCCTCGCCGCGGACCGTCGACGGCTCAGCGGTTGCGTCGCGCTCCCACGCAATGATCCGCTCACGTAGACCGTCGCGTTCGGCGAGAACGGCGCCGCGAGTCGCCAACAACTCAATGCCGACGTTTTCGCTGAACCGAGCTCCGAATAGGTACGACGACGTCCCGACGATCTCGTTGAATGGCCGATGCCGCCTGGCCTTCTCCAAGACGACGACGCTGTCGTACATATGCAGGCCGTCCAGGTGCGTTGCCCACACCGTGGTGCGGTCGATGTCGCTGCTGTGCCGAGAGTGCATGTCATCGACACGGCGCTTCGACCACTCCAGAAACGTGCCCGGATCGTGCAGTGCACCGCCGAACTCTTGCCAGTACGACGTGTGGGTGTCCTCGACGAGATACGCCCCCCCATCGGCGAGAAGGGGAAACAACGTCTCCACGGACACGATCTGCTGGCGCATAGCGTGGCCACCATCGTCGATAACGATGTCGAAGGGGCCGTGCTCGGCTTCGAGCTCTCGCAGCACCTCGGGATCTTCCTGGTCACCTAGAACCACCGGGAAGCGACCGCCGACAGCGCGAACGGCTGCTTCGTCAATGTCCAGGCCGACCAGCGTCGCCTGCGGTCCGAGGTAGTCCTGCCACAGATCCAGCCCTCCACCGCCGTAAACCCCGATCTCGAGGACGCGGACAGGTCGTCCACGGAACCGGTCGAGGTGACGGGCGTAGATCGGGAAGTAGTGCACCCACTTGTCTAGGATCGGACCAGCACGATTTGCTACGAACCGGGCATACAGTGGATTGCTGACGAGCTCGGTCCACTCGGCGCCGAGGTAGAACGCGCAGCGGTAGCACTCGTTGATCAGCGCCTGGTCGGCCTTGGCGTCTCGAAGCACATCGCCGACCGCCTGCGCCTGAAGCCACGGTTCGACATGGTCGGAGATCGCCGAATAAACCAGCCGCCGCAAGCCGTCGTCGAGGTCCTCGTGGGTGACCACAATGTTCAGTGCTCGGTCGGGGAACCCGGTGGATAATGAGTGCAGCAAAGCCGTTAGTTGCTGCCCAGTGATCATGAACGGATCTCCTGTGAGGCGGGAACGGACTCCGATGTCCGTTCGATAGACCATGAGCCGAAGAACAGCGTCAGCCCCGGTTCGGTGAGTGACCGGTCAGCACGCACCCGCAGCTCAAAGCCGCGATCAACGTAGTCATAGGTGTGCCCCTTGCTGACCACGGCGGTCGAAATGAGATAGGAGCCCGGTTGCAGTGCGAGACGAGGCAGGCGATAGTCCACGAATCCCGACCCCGCTTCGACCGGGAACGAATGTTCACCGGAGTTGGGGCCGGCGACGGACACGCCCGATTCGTGAACGAACCCAAGCCCGAAGACGGCATCGGGGATGTATGAAGATGCCTTGTAATGCAGCCGGATCGTGCACGGCTCGCCCGCGCTGAGGAACGGGGTATCGGCGCCAGAGTCGTCCAGATAATCGACTCCGGTGATCCTGACGTCTCCCGAGCCCAGACGCGCCGGACCGCTTCCAAGGTCGTGGCCGCCGTCGGCACCAGAAGCCTCGGCCTCCTTGCGGTTGACCTCGCGCAGGTAGTCATCGACGACATCCCGCACATCGCCGAGGGACCTGGCCCGCCCGTGATCGAGCCAGATCGCTTGATCGCACAGATCGGCCAGGATGCCGAGCGCATGGGACACGATGACAATCGTTGTTCCACGTCGGCGTAGCTCGAAAAGGTGATCGAAGCACTTGCGCTGGAATTCCTCGTCGCCCACCGCGATGATCTCGTCGACCATGAGGATCTCGGGTTCCACGGTGACGGCGATGGAGAAGCCGAGCCGCACATACATGCCGCTGGAATAGATCTTGACTGGCGAGTCGATGAACTCTTCGATACCCGCGAAGTCGATGATCCGTTCCATGGCGGCATCGATCTGCTTGCGGCTCAGGCCCAGGATTGACCCGTTCAGGTAGACATTTTCTCGTCCTGACAGCTCACCGTGGAAGCCGGCGCCGAGCTCAAGTAGCGACGACACCCGGCCGCGGGCCGTCACTGCTCCAGTCGTCGGGCGGTAAATGCCGCACAGGATCTTGAGCAAAGTCGACTTGCCCGATCCATTGTGCCCAAGCAGGCCGAACGTCGTACCCCGTTCGACGTCGAAGGTGACATCGCGCAGCGCCCAGAACTCCTCGTGCCGCCCCCGGCCACGAACAAACCGCTCCTTCAAAGAGTCGCGACGCTCGGTGGCGAGCCGGAAGACCTTCGACAGGTGAGCGACCTCGATCGCCTCGGTCACAGTTGCTCACCCAGATCGCGGCCGAAACGCTGGAATACCCACACGCTTGCGCCGATCGCGGCGGCGGTCGCAGCGGTCATGTAGAGCCATCCGGTCCACCGACCGGGCGTCAGACCGTAGACGAGGTCGCGGAAGACGCCGACGAACTGACTCATCGGGTTGCTGAGGAGAATGCGATGCCCCACCGTGCCGGGTTTGAACTGGGTGTCGGGGTAGAGCACAGGCGTGGCATAGAAGAGCAGCTGCAGCGCAACGGCCACCAGGTGCGCGAGATCGCGGAAATAGATGTTGGCAACGGCGAGGCACAATGACAGGGCAGTGACGAAGCCGAAGAAGAGTGCCGCCCAAAACGGTACGAGTAGCCAGGTGATGCCGACGTTTCCGAGCACCGCGAGGACGACGAAGACCAGGCCGACCTCGATAACGCTCTGGATGCCAACCCCGATGATCGACCCGATCACCGGTGCATACGAGGGAAAGTAGATCTTCTTCAGCAGCGGCCCGTTACCTAGCAACGTCCCGATGCCGGTATTCAGCCCGTTCGCGAAGAAGCCCCACGCGGTCAGTCCGACGAAGAGGAACACGGCGAAGTTGCCCTTATGCCCGTTGCCGAGCGGTCCCGGTTGGATCCGGAATACGTACTTGCCGACAATCGTGTAGGTCACCAGCGTGGCGATGGGCAGCAGCAGCGACCATGCCCAGCCGATGGCGGTGCCCTTAAAACGCGCCTTGAGGTCGCGCTGGGCGAAGTTCCAGATCAGGCTTCGGTATTGCAACAGCTGCGGCGTCGTGCGCGTGCCCGCGGTCACCGTGGTCACGCCTGACCCCGGCCCGGATGTGACATGGGGCCAGGGTATCTACCCGTTTGGCTCAACCTTCGGCGAGGAATGCGTGTCATTGTCATCGCGCAGCCCCCAACGTCGGGCCGACCGCTCCGAAGGCACGGCGTAGCGCCTCGCGCCACGTCGGCATCGGCGTGAGGCCGACCCGCCGCCAGGCGGCGT
>JBDUDR010000072.1:0-13511 GCA_040002845.1 Nocardioidaceae bacterium | reverse complement strand
ACATCTACGACGAGGACGCGGACGCCACCAGCCGCCGCTGACTCACCTCGACTCGGGGAGCCACAAACCCCGCAGCCGGCCTACCTCGGCCATCCGTCGTTCGGCCATCCGGTCGGCAGCCACTGCGGTAGGTACGCCTTCGTCGGCAGCGATCCCGAAGACCTGTTTGGTCGTGTCGTAGATCTTGACGGCGCGCGCTTTCGCCCGCTCGAAGGAGAACCCGTCGAGCTCGTCTGCCACCTGGAACAGCCCACCTGAGTTGACGCAGAAGTCGGGAGCGTAGAGCACCCCCCGGTCTTGCAGCTCCTTCTCGATCCCGGCATGTGCGAGCTGGTTGTTGGCGGCGCCGCACACCACTCGGGCCCGCAACACCTCGACCACGTGGTCATCGAGCGCATCGCTCAGCGCGCAGGGTGCATAGACATCGATGTCGGAGGCGACCATCGCCTCCGTGTCGCTCATCTGGGTCACCTCGGGATGCGCGTTGCGCACGCGGTCGACCGCGGCCTGGTTGACGTCGGTGACCACGACAGTCGCCCCGTCGTCGAGCAGGTGCTCCACGAGGTAGTGGCCGACCTTGCCGACTCCGGCCACCCCGACGCGCCGGCCGCGCAGTGTCGGCTCTCCCCATTCGGTCTCGGCTGCCGCCCGCATCCCCTGGAACACTCCGAGCGCGGTCAAGACGCCGGAGTCGCCCGCTCCACCGCGCTCGACGGTGCGACCTGTCACGAACGAGCACTCGCGGGCGACGATGTCCATGTCCGCCGGCGTTGTGCCGACGTCGCAGGCGGTGATGTAGCGGCCGTTGAGGGACTGCACGAATCGGCCGTAGGCCCGGAGCATCGCCTCGGTCTTGTTGGCGGCGGGATCGCCGATGATGACCGCCTTGCCGCCGCCCAGGTCGAGCCCCGCCAACGCCGCCTTGTAAGCCATCGCCTTCGAGAGGTTGAGGACGTCTTCGAGAGCGTCCGCCTCGGTGTCGTACGGGTAGAAGCGGGTGCCCCCAAGGGCAGGGCCGAGGGCGGTCGAGTAGATGGCGATGATCGCCTTGAGTCCTGTTGCCTGATCTGAGCAGTAGACCACCTGTTCGTGGCCCGACTGCCTGTCGAACACGCTCTCGGCACTCGTCACTGTGGTGACTCTTTCCCTGGTTGGGGATCCGCGGGGGTGTTGCGGGGTCCTGTCTCAAAGATAATCGGTACGTGGACTCGTACGCCGCCTACCTGCGCGTCTATGAGCCGCTGGCCGCGTTCGGCCCGCGCGAGTCCGAACGCTGGGGAGAGTACGCGCGCCAGCATGCTGGTGTCAGTTCAGCCCAGGCACTTCGGGCCGAACAACGCCGTGCATTCGCGTCGACGCTGTCCACTCGCGTACTCCATGGGATCGAGGACGAGTCGCACGCGTACATCCTGCGGCGAGACTCGGAAATCCTGGTGTGCCCTGCGGACCTTCGGTTGCGCACCCTGCTCGCGGTGGGCGAGCAGGGTGACGAGCCCGGACAGGACCCGATCCTGGCCCTGCTGCCGGCCGCGTTGGTCTCGTGGGCCGACGATGAGCTGTCCGCCATCAGGGCGGGTCGTCCGGCCGCGGTCGCGCACGTTCGGCAGACGAGTTGGGCGATTCCCGCAGCGTGGTTCCTGCCCTTCGGCGACGCTCAGCGAGAGTGCTATGACTGCGGTGGGTTCGAGTCCTTGCGGCTCCGAACGTCGATGGTGGCCGCCAGGCGATCGATCGCTCGCGGGCACGCCGCCGTACGCGACCACCTCGACGATGCAGGGCTTCGTTCGCAGGTCGTCGAGGTCGGCCGTTGGCTGGAGGGATTTCACCCGGATTCGCACGTTGAGCTCGATTACGCCGGCCTCGGCCAGGTCGTCGGCGCCGACCTCGGCAGCGACAGATCGGCCGACGACCTCAGGTCTGCTGTCGCCGACCTCGCAGGCGGGGCGGTTGAAGCGGGTACGGCCGTTTTTCGGCGGGTTGAGGGCGCGTTTCGCCGGGCTCAGTTGTGTCAGCGAGCGAACTAACGGACGCGGAGCGTGTTCGACTTTCCCTTTGAATAACGGGACAGTAGCCTTCAGACGTGGCAGAATACCGGGACTAAAGGTCCGGAATTTCCCGGAATCTGTTTCATTGAGAGAGGAGGGGCTCGTGAATGCAGGTTCACAAGACAGCGAGGCGCTGTTGACCCCTGCGGAGGTAGCTGCCATGTTCAGGGTAGACCCCAAAACGGTCACGCGCTGGGCTAAGGCAGGAAAACTCAGTTCGATCCGCACGCTAGGCGGCCACCGGCGATATCGCGAGTCCGAAGTACGCGACCTGCTGGCGGGCACCGTCCCAACCCAACGCAGGGCCGACGAGCACAGTTGATCGCCTGGTCCTAACACCGTCGGAACTCCGATCACCTCAGACGACCGGATGGCCGATTCGACGCCGATCTGCAACCTGTTGCAGGTCGGCGTCGCGTTGTATGCGGGTTATCGTGGCCCCGAGTCCGATTGGCCGCCGGAGGGGAACGCGCGTGACCCGCACCCGCCTCGTCATGTCGGCCGCGATCTGCGCGCTCGCGGTCGCGCTGGCGACAGTCGGACTCCCGAGACGCGGTGAGGTGGCGGGGAGCTCGCACACCCCCGACGTCCGGGTGCTCGGTGCACTCGGGTTGCTGATGCTGCTGGGCAGCATCTTCCTCATCACCTTCGGACCGAAACGCGGGCCCGGCGGGCCGGGCAAGCGCGCAGTCTGGCCGTACCTGGTCGGGCAATCCGTGTTCTTGCTCGTGCTGTACTTCGCTCTGCGCGACAATCACTTCGTCACGGCGATCTTCAAGGGACTGCACCAGCCAGGTTCGCATGCCGGCCACGGGACCACGGCGCCCACGTTGCGGACCCCCGACCTCAGCCGCTGGCCCGTGCTAGCGGCCATCGCGCTGTTGGTCGGCTTGTTGGCGCTGTGGTGGATGACGCGGCGGACGCTGGTCGAGGACCTCCCAGCTGATGAGGACGACGTCGACCCAGATGCGGTCGCCGCGGCAGCCACCGCCGGCCTGTCTGCCATCCAAGCCACCTCGGCCGGTCGGGAGGCGGTCATCTCGTGCTACGAGGCGATGGCCAGCTCCGTCGGCAGGCGTGGCGTGCGCGTTCGGGCCGTTGACACGCCCACTGAGCTGCTCGAACGCGCCGTTGCGGCCGGCGTGCTCAACCCCGGTCCCCCCGATGAGCTGATCGACTTGTTCCAGATCGCTCGGTACTCACGGCAGCCGTTGCCGGACAACGCCGTGCCACGCGCCGTTGCGGCGCTGCGACTGATCCAGGCAGATGTCGCCTCAGCGTTAGGTGCGCACCCGTGACGGATCACCGCTGGGTGTTGTTGATCGGGCCTGCGCTGTTGGTGGCGTACGCCGTGAGCGGCCTGTCGGGTGTGCTGGTCGTCAGCATCGCTCTGGTCCTGGTTCACGCGGTGTTGAGCCGAACGGCCTTGATGACGCTGCGAGGCCACCACGCGGTCGACAGGCCCAAGCCACCGCCGGACGGATGGGCGAAGGCGCTGGCCGCGGTCGACAACGAGGTGCCTACGTCGGCGCACCGATTGCGCGAGTTCGATCACTCCCTCCGGCCCAGGCTCGAACGCTCGATGTCGTTCCGGCTGCTCGCCAACCACGCCATCGACTGTCGGCGAGACCCCGAGCGGGCCAAGCGAGCGGTTGGCGCGACCGTGTGGCGATGGCTGGATCCGCGCAGACCCGCAGAGCAGTCGCGGACGCTGCCTGGACCGAGCCAGGCCGAGATCCGCGAGATCGTCGACCGCCTGGAGGCGCTGTGACCGTTGTGACTCAGACGCCGCAGCAGACCGCCGTTGCCGTTCGGGAGATCCTGGCGCAGGTCGAGCGGGTCATCATCGGCAAGTCCGAGGCCCTGGAGACCGTGCTGCTGGGCGTACTCGCCGGCGGGCATGTCCTCATCGAGGATCCACCCGGGCTCGGCAAGACGGTGTTGGCGCGCTCGTTCGCCCAGGTGTTGGGGCTCGGGTTCACCCGGGTGCAGTTCACCCCCGACCTGCTGCCACAGGACGTCACCGGCGCGGTGATCTATGACCAGCGGTCGGGTGACCTGACGTTCCGCCCGGGGCCGATCTTCACCAACGTGTTGCTGGCGGACGAGATCAACAGGACGCCCCCCAAGACCCAGGCTGCGTTGCTGGAGGCGATGGCCGAGCGCCAGGTCAGCGCGGATGGCCAGACCCGCCCGCTGCCCAATCCGTTCGTCGTGCTGGCCACCGACAACCCCATCGAGTACGAGGGCACCTACCCGCTGCCGGAGGCACAGCTGGACAGGTTCACCGTGCGGGTGCGACTCGGTTACCTCGACGCCCGCGGAGAGGCCTCCATGGTGCGCACCCGGCTCGATCGGGGGTCCGCACCGCCCAAGCTCACCGAGGTCGCCAACGCCGAACAGGTACGGGCGATGGTGGAGTCATTGGAGCAGGTCGAGGTCAACCGCGACGTCATCGACTACATCGTGGCGTTGGTCCACGCGACCCGCGAGCATCCGAAGGTCCAAGTCGGTGCCAGCCCTCGGGGGACGCTGGCAGTCACCCAGACCGCCAGGGGCGCGGCCCTGCTCGCCGGACGAGAGTTCGTCATCCCGGAGGACGTCAAACGGGTTGCCGTCCCCGCTCTCGGTCACCGGATCGTCGTACGCCCGGACCTGTGGGTGACCCGAGTCAACGGCGACGACATCGTCGCCGACGTCCTCGCGCAGGTTCCGACCCCGATGCCTCGCTGACCATGCTCGCGCTCGCCAGCCTGGATCCAGACGCAGGCCTCCTGCGGGAGGGCCGGCGTCCGCTGGCCTGGCAGCCCTCCCATCTCGCATCCCGACTGGCCACCACCGGCGTGCTCGGGATCGCCTTCGGGCTGATCGTCGCACGGTCGGGGCTGATGGTGATCGCCGCACCGAGCCTGGTGGCGTTGGTCATCGTGCTGGGTCGTGGGTCGCGCCCCGAGGAGCTGGACCTCGCGGTGTCCCTGTCGGAGGAACAGTGCCTGGAGGGTGAGGAACTCGAGCTCCGTGTCCGCGTGCTCAGCGCGGCGCGGCTGGGACAGATCAGCGTCGTTCCGCAGCTGGGAGACGAGTTCGAGGTGACACCGTTGGCGCCGAGCCTGGTGCGAGACGCGAGTGGGGCGGTGTTCAGCTTCCGAGTCATTCCCCTGCGGTGGGGAAAGAAGAACCTGGCCGACATAAAGGTCAGCACTCGGACCATGGGGCTGGGGTGGACGGCTCACCTGGACATCTCCGTCCACGGGTTGCGGGTGCTCCCGTCACGGGTTACCGCGCGTGACCTCGCGATTCCGGCAGGTGTGTTGACGCGGATGGGTCAGCACGTGGGCCGCCGGCCGGGGCCGGGAATGGAGTTCCTCGGGACGCGCGAGTACGCCGCCGGCGACTCGGTGCGGACGATCAACTGGCCGGCGTCGAGTCGGAGCCGCAAGTTGATCGTCAACGAGTACGCCTCGGAGAGATCTTCGGATGTCGTCGTGCTCGTCGATCTCACGACGAAGGTCGATGTCGAGGGTTCGGACGTCCTGGAAGGGTCCATCCGGATCGCCTCCAGCCTGGCTCAGGCGTACTTGGAGCAGGGAGATCGGGTCGGTCTGGTCGGGTTCGGGGCCAGGCTGAGATGGGTCGCGCCGCGGCTGGGTGCGCAGGCCTACCACCGGATCATGGACGAGATGCTGTCCGCTGCGATCAACCAGAGCTTCGTTGAGCCCTCCCTGGCTCGGCTGCCACGATCTGCGCTCCCCACCGGCGCTCTGGTCTTCGTGGTGAGCCCCCTGCTGGAGCGCGCAGTGCTCGACTCGATAGCAGACCTGCGACGACGGGGGCATGCTGTGATCGTGGTCGACATGATCGATGGGGCCGAGGCCTCGGAGGTGCAGCAGGCGAGCGAGCTGTCGACACGGATCTGGCGGCTCGAGCGGGAAGCCCTGCTCAGTGCGCTGACCGATCTCGGTGTCGCCATCGTGCCCTGGGGGCACCCGAGCGAGGTCTCGTTCGCGCGGCTCCAGGTTTCGTCCGCCCAACGGAGGTCGATGTGACCCGGCTGCTCACTCGCTGGTATGACCTGTGTGCGGCGGCCATCGGGTTGCTCGCCCTTGCCCTGACGATGCCCTTCCTGACCGACCGGGCGCGTTGGCTGATGGTGCTCGGCGTGCTGGCGGTGGGGGTCATCTTCGTACGCAGCCTGCGGTGGGGGGCCGGCATCGTAGGCCTGCTGGCGCTGGTCGGGATGAGCACCCGCGGTGCCGAGGACACCGCTTTGGTGGTCGGGATCCTCCTGGTGCTGTTTGCCTTCCTGCTGGATCTGGGCGACGAGGAGGAGGGAGATCGTGAGCTGGCCCTTCGGCAATGGTGGCTGACTGTCGCCCCGATCGTGGTTGCCGGGACGCTGGCCGGGGTGGCTGCGGAGCTCGCTCAGCTGATCCATGGCAGCGTCTGGGTCGCCGCCGCAGGCCCGCTGTTCGTCGTCTTTGCCTGGTCGGTGGCCTTCCCCGGCCTCACCGCAACCGTCCGCCGTCACCCCCGCCGCTAGTTCCTGCCCCGAGAGTTCCCGCCGAGACGCGGTCGTTCGGCAGTTTTCGCGGCGTGTCGGAAACGCCCGACTAGCCACCTGTACCCTGTCCTGGGCGCCGTGTGGTGGCGCCTTCCGGCTCCATCACCCCAGTTGCGCCCCGGAGGGCAAACCGTGGACCGTTTCACCGCAGTCGTGCTGCGCCACCGCCGGGTGGTCGGTCTCATCTGGCTGGTCCTGTTCCTCGCCGGAGCGGTGGCCGCCAGCCAGCTCAGCAGCCGGCTGACCGTCGACTTCTCTCTTCCCGGGCAGCCGGGATACGAGGCCGAGCAGCAGCTCATCAAGGACTACGGCGCCAGCAGCTTCGACACGTTCGTGCCCGTTCTGACGGTGCCCCAGGGTGAGACCGTCGCGGGTGATCGCCAGCGGGTAGCCCAGGTGTTCCAGACCGTGCGTGACAACGTTCCGAACACCCGCGTCGTCGACCTGGCGAGCACCGGAGACCCCCGCTTCGTCACCGACGACGGCCGCACGACCTTTGCGCTCGTGCAGGGTCCTCAGCCGACCAGTTTCGGGCCGGGCCTCGAAGTTTCTCTTCAGCCTGTCTTCGAGAAGGCCGCGCGGGCCGCGGGCTTCGAGCCGGGTTTGACGTCCTATGGTCTGCTCGAGGCCGGAGGCGACACGTCAGGACCGAGCGTGCTGCTCGAGACTCTGCTCGGCGCCCTCGGCGCCCTCGCCGTACTCATCTTTGTGTTCGCATCGTTCCTGGCGTTCGTGCCGCTGCTCATCGCCGCGGTGTCCATCCTCACGACATTCCTGCTCGTGCTCGGCCTGACCACGATCACCGACGTGAGCTTCGTCGTACAGTTCCTGATTGCGCTCATCGGGTTGGGGGTGGCCATCGACTACTCACTGCTTGTGGTGTCCCGATGGCGAGAAGAACGCGCGCACGGCCACGACAACGACACCGCAGTCACCATCGCCGTACGCACGGCTGGACACGCTGTGCTCGCCTCCGGCGTCACCGTCGCCATCAGCCTGGTCGCGCTGTTGGTCGTGCCGGTCCCATTCCTGCGCAGCATGGGCCTGGGCGGCATGCTCATTCCGCTCGTCAGCGTCTCAGTTGTCCTCACCTTGCTGCCGGCGCTGCTCTCCAGCATCGGCCCCCGGGTCGACTACCCCCGGATCCGCCACGAAGGGGTTGCCGCTCGCGGCTGGTCGGCGTGGGCGCGAGCCATCGTGCGTCGCCGCTTCATCGCGGTCGCGGTGGCTCTCGTCGCGCTTGCGGTGCTCATCGGGCCGGTCTTCGGCCTGAAGATCGGCCAGTCCGGCATCGACTCGCTGGCGACCAGCGGCCCGGCCTTCCGCGCGACGCAGGAGTTGCGTGACGGTGGGGTCGGAACCGGTGTGCTGACCCCCATCGAGCTGCTCGTTCCGGCCGACCGGGCACGAGCGGCAGTGGACGCGGCCCGGCAGGTTGACGGCGTGTACACCGCAGTCAAGGGAGGCACTCATGACGGCACCGCGGTCATCGACGTGTTGCCGGTGAGTGAGACGGTCGACAGCACCGGCAACGTTGTCGTCGACAACGTTCGCACAGCTGTCGAAGACGCCACCCGGGCATCGGTGGGTGTCACCGGCTCGGGAGCAACGGTCGAGGACTACTTCCGGGCGGTCTACGACAAGTTCCCGTACGTGCTGCTGCTCATCGCGGCCATCACGTTCCTGCTGCTCGTGCGTACCTTCCGCTCATTGCTGCTCCCGCTGAAGGCCGTCTTGCTCAACCTGGTGTCGCTGTCGGCGGTGTTCGGCGCGATCGTGTTCTTCTGGCAGGACGGGCACGGCGCGGGCGCACTCTTCGGCGTGTCGCCTACCGGCGCCATCACCTTCTGGCTGCCGGTGTTGATCTTTGCCTTCTTGTTCGGGCTGTCGATGGACTACGAGGTGTTCATCCTCGCCCGCATGCGCGAGGAGTACGACGCGACCGGCTCGACGTCCAAGGCGGTGGTCACCGGCCTGGGGCGTACCGGTCGACTCGTGACGTCGGCAGCGCTCGTGTTGTTCTTCGCGTTCGCCGCCCTTGCCTCCTCACCCGGCACCGACATCAAGGTCCTCGGCACAGCTCTCGGGGTCGGCATACTCATCGACGCCACCCTGGTTCGCGCCCTCCTGGTGCCGGCGCTGGTGAGCGTGCTCGGCAGGTGGAACTGGTGGCTGCCGGCGGGACTTGCGCGGGTCCTCCGCGTGGAGCCGTCACCACTCGCGCAGCGCGACAGCGACCTACCGCCGGGACAGGACCGCGACCTCCAAGCCGTGGAGCCCTAGTGGCCGTGGCTGGTCAGCCAACGAACCGCGCAATCGCTCCCGGGAAGGTACGCCCGAAACTGTCTCAGGACGCGCGGGCTACCCTCCTTCGTTGAGATGAGTACCGTCACGGCACCTCAGCCACGGGTCGGCGGGCGCGCGTCTGCTGCGCTGATCGGGGTCTGTGCGGCCGCGTTTCTCGCCGTCATCTGGTCGCTGCTGCCTCCGACGGGCACCGACCTGTCCGCACAGTTCGCGCACGCGGATTTCGCCGCTGACCACTTCTGGAAACCGATCGACCTGCAGTGGTTCGGTGGCACGAACCTGCTGGGCTACAGCATTATCGTGCCTCCGCTGATGGCGATGCTCGGGGTCCGTCTCGTCGGTGCCCTGGCGACGGTGGCGGCAGCGGGCTTGCTGGGTCTGCTCATGAGCCGGTGCCGGGTCCCTCGGCCACGGGCCGGCGCGGTCGCCGGCGCGCTCTGTCTGGCGGCCAACCTGGTGGTGGGCCGGTTGACGTTCGCAGTCGGGATCGCGGCTGCGCTGGCTACCCTGATCGGGCTCACCATGACGCACCGGTCGCGGTGGCTGCTGCTGGTCGGGGGCCCGATCCTCACGTGGGCCGCAAGCCCGCTGGCCGCATTGTTCCTTGGACTGGTCGGCGGGACGCTGGTGCTGCGCCGGCACCTGCGCGAGGGGCTCGTCCTGGCGGGTGCGGCCGCCATCGCGCTGGCCGCCTCGGTCTGGGTCGGTCAGGGCGGCTACATGCCGCTGCCGGCCTGGGGAGTCGTGCTCGGCGTGCTCGCTTGTGCGGTGCTGGCGGCGGCGACCAAGTACGACCTGGTGCGCGTTGCCGCCATCCTCGCGGCCGTCGGCATAGTCCTGGCCGTGACGGTTCACACGCAGGTGGGCATCAACGCGTTGCGACTGCCTGCGCTGTTCGCGGCACCCATCGTGGTCGCCACCTCTCGGCTGCGCTGGCGCCTGCTTGTCCCGGCCGTGGCGCTGACCGTCTGCATCGTGCCGCCGCTCAGGTTCGACGACGTTGCCTCCATAGGTGCGCCAGCGGATAGCCGGGCGTACTACTCCGAGATCGTCAGCGAGTTGACGGCTCTGCCGCTGACCGGCCGGGTCGAGATCCCCCCGACGCTGCATCGCTGGGAGTCTGTGTACGTGGCGGACGACGTGCCGCTCGCCCGGGGCTGGATGACCCAGCTTGACGCTGGGTACTACCCGCTGTTCTTCGACGAGACCATCGACTCGATGACATATCACTCCTGGTTGCGTCAGAACGGGGTTCAGTACGTCGCGGTGGCGGACACCCAGCCTGCCCCTGCGGGCAGCGCTGAGGTCGATCTGATCAACTCCGGGCCGCCGTACCTGCGGGAGTTGTGGCGCGGGGACCATTGGACCGTCTATTCGGTGGTACGCCCGACGGGCACCGTGGCGGGCGCGCACCTGGTGTCGCAGGACGACGTGTCGGTCTCGTTCAGGGTTGACCAACCCCGTGACGTCCTGGTGAGGATTCGCTGGTCGCAGTGGCTCACCCTGTCGGGACCTAGTGGCTGCCTGAGTCCCCACGGGACCTGGACGAGGGTCCGCGCGCGACAGCCGGGCACTTATCAGGTCGGTAGCTCGTTCACGCCCGGCGACCAGCACCGGACCTGCCATACGCCGTAGCGGGTCGCAGCCGCCGTCGACGTGAGGGGCGGAAATGGCGCTGACAGACCGACTCGACAGGTTCCAGCAGCGTCGTCCATGGGCGGGCTTCCCGATCGCGGTCGCCTATAAGTACGCCGATGACCAGGGCAACTACCTGGCTGCCCTGATGACGTACTACGGGTTCTTGTCGTTGTTCCCGCTGCTGCTCCTGCTTTCGTCGGTGCTCGGCTTCGCGCTCCAGGGGGACCCCGGGCTCCAGCAACGGATCCTGGATTCCGCCCTCGGCCAGTTCCCGGTGATCGGAGACCAGCTGAGCCGGCCAGGGGGGCTGCAGGGAAGCGGGCTGGCCATCCTCGGGACGACGATCATGTCCGCCCTGGGCGGCAGCGCGGGAGCATTCGGTGTGGAGCTGGGTATCGGCATCAAGCTTGTGATCACTCTGCTCTCGGTCGCCCTCAACGCGGCGGTTTTCGTCCTTGCCTTCCGGGTCGCGACGGCCGAGCGGCTCAGCTTGCGAGACAGCGCTCCCGGTGCCGTCACCGCAGCAGTCTGCTGGCAGCTCCTGCAGCTGCTGGGCACGGCGTACGTCGGACACGTCGTCAAGAACGCCAGCGCGACCAACGGTGTGTTCGCCCTGGTGCTCGGTCTCATCGCCTGGATATTCCTCGGTGCGGTCAGCGTCGTCTTCTGCGTCGAGATCAACGTCGTACGCACTCACCGTCTGTATCCACGGGCGCTTCTGACGCCGTTCACCGAGAAGGTCGACCTGACGAGTGCGGACCAGCGGGCGTACTCCGGCTATGCGACGGCCCAGCGCAGCAAGGAGTCTGAGTCGGTGGAGGTCAGCTTCGAGGACTGCGGCCGGCGCGACGAATCGGATGACCCACCGTGATCCCAAGCTGTTTTCACCAGGGTGTGTCGGCTCATCCGCGTACGTCATGTACCCTCCCCTGCCAGCCGCGCAAGACAGGCCGCAGCCGTCACTCGGCTGTCGGGAAGTGGTAGCTGGCGAGGTTGCTGTGCTCGACGTGCGGCCAGCGGCTGGTCACGACCTTGGCACGGGTGTAGAAGGAGACGCCCTCGGGGCCGTGGATGTGCTTGTCGCCGAACAGTGAGTCTTTCCAGCCGCCGAAGGAGTAGTAGGCCATCGGGACGGGGATCGGCACGTTGATCCCGATCATGCCGACATGGACGCCGCGCTGGAATCGGCGGGCGGCCTCGCCGCTCGAGGTGAAGATGGCCGTGCCGTTGCCGTACGGGTTGGCGTTGATCAAGTCGATGGCCTTGTCGACAGTGTCGACTCGCAGGACGGAAAGGACCGGTCCGAAGATCTCGTCGGTGTAGACGTCCATGTCCGTGGTCACCAGGTCGAGCACCGTCGGCCCGACGAAGAACCCCTCCTCGAAGCCCGCGACCTTCAGGCCGCGTCCATCGACGGCAACCTTGGCGCCGGCCCTCTCCCCGGAGTCGATGTAGCCGGTGATGCGGTCTCGTGCCTCGGGGGTGACGACAGGACCCATCTCGGAGCTGGCATCACGACCGGACCCGACCTTCACCTCGTTAGCCTTCGCCGCCACCGCATTCACCAGGCGGTCCCCGACATCCCCGACCGTCACGGCAGCGGAGACCGCCATGCAGCGCTCGCCCGCCGAGCCGAACGCGGCGGCAACCAGATGGTTGGCTGCGAAGTCCAGATTTGCGTCCGGGAGGATGATCGCGTGGTTCTTCGCGCCGCCCAGAGCCTGGACCCGCTTGCCCGTGGCGCTCGCGCGCTGGTGGACGTAGCGGGCGATGGGTGAGGATCCGACGAAGGAGACCGCCTGGACATCGTTGTGATCAAGGATGGCGTCGACCGCGACGCTGTCGCCATGAACGACATTGAAGACACCCGACGGCAGTCCCGCCTGCGCGTACAGATTGGCGACCAGCATCGACGCGGACGGGTCACGCTCGCTCGGCTTGAGTACGAACGTGTTGCCGCAGGCGATCGCGACAGGGTGCATCCACATGGGCAC
Organism: Nocardioidaceae bacterium; assembly: GCA_040002845.1. Classification (GTDB taxonomy): domain Bacteria; phylum Actinomycetota; class Actinomycetes; order Propionibacteriales; family Nocardioidaceae; genus JBDUDR01. The sequence continues at coordinate 966 of JBDUDR010000072.1, read as the reverse complement.
CATGATCGGAAAGTTGAACGGCGTGATCCCGGCCACGACTCCGAGCGGCTCGCGGAACGAGAACGTGTCGACGCCGGTTGACACCTGGTCGGAGAACTCCCCCTTCAGCAAATGGGGGATCGCGCACGCGAACTCGACGACCTGAAGCCCACGTTGCACCTCACCGCGGGCGTCGGAGACCACCTTGCCGTGCTCGTCGGAGATGATCTCAGCCAGCTCGCCGGAATGAGCGTCTACGAGCTCGCGGAAGGCGAACATCACCTTCGTACGCTGGTCAAGAGATGTCTGCGACCAGCCTTCAAACGCGGCCTTCGCCGACACGACTGCCTCGTCGACGTCGGAGGTCTCCGCGAGCAGCACCTCGGCTTGCTGCTGCCCGGTCGCGGGGTTCCAGACCTTGCCCGTACGAGCCGAGCCGCCGCTCGTGGGGCCGTTGCCGATCCAGTGTTCGATCGTTCTCACAAGTCACGTGCCTTCCATCGAGCTGGGCCTCTGTTGTCCTGAGCTCTCACCTTCACCCCGACCTGACTGTGCCACACGAGAAGCTGCTCGTGTCCGCTGACTCGTGCGCGATAGCCCACTCCTGTGCGGACGCAGCGAGCTTGACCGTATGGGCGTTCGACGCGCTCCGCGCTGCTGGTACGCAGCTAGCACGGGCAACGACGAGATCCGTCGTCGCTCGTTCCGGTGGACCCGAAGCCGGCTGCTTTCCAGCGACGTCGACGCCGATGCCGAGGCCGCCCTGCGCGAAGTTCTTCGGCCCGACTAGTCATCCCGGCCCGATCATCCGCCACCGCTCGTCCCCGAGGTACGCGTTTGGTGCGGCTACCGATCGCCGAGGTACGCGTTTGGTGCGGCTACCGATCGCCGACGTACGTGTTCATGACCTTGGGACGGACTAGTTGGGTGTCGAAGTCGTACTTCGACGACTGCGAGTGGTACGGATCCCGTACCTCGGCCGAATGG
>JBDUDR010000071.1:0-13549 GCA_040002845.1 Nocardioidaceae bacterium | reverse complement strand
CACGACGATGGCGAAGATCTGCATGTGAGGCGCTCCTCTTGCTGGCTAATCCTCATGTGACCCTAGTGCCACGCCGGCGCCACTCGGTGTTCTGGTCAGCTGGCATCGGATCCGAGGTGTGCCGTGGACCGCGCTGCTCGCTGACGTCCGCATGAGTGAGCACTGTCGCGCACGGTGTGGCGGACCCAAGCGGTATCTCGCGAGTGGGCGACATCGACAGGCTGTGAATTGCTCGATCGAGCAGCTGAAGCAGCAATTCAACTTGTCGATGCAGGGCGGACTCGCCGAACCGGATCCAGATCGTCGGCGGTCGCAGCCACGGGCGTATGAAGTCGACGTTGGCGCCGGAACACTTAAGTCGAAGGTCTGGCGAGTTCGGGTCCTGGTGAATGACAGGGCATGCGCGCTGACTTGACGCCAGGCATCTTGCGTCCGTGCACCCGTGCGCAATAGCGCACTCCTGTGCGGACGTTACAGAAGGAACGTCGCGAGCCGCAACAGGAGGAACCTCTCGCAAGCCGCAACATGAGGAACGACTCAGTACCGGCTCCCGCAACGGCCCCGGTCCGGTGCGATTGAACGCGACCGGACCGGGACCAGCTGTGCTGTCAACCGTCAAGCGACGGTGCCAGGGTTAGAGAGAGGGTTGCCCGAACACCTCCAGCTCGGTCAGGTCAGCGAACGAGCAGCCGCTGAAGTTGCCATCCGGGCAGTTGGTCAGGAAGTCCGGAGTCTGGTTGCCCAGAATCTGGAACCTCACGAAGTTGACACCCGTCATTCCCGCAGTCGGAGTGACCTCGTTGTACTTGGCCCGGTTGGACGCGTCGAACGTGCCCGCGGCCGACGCGGTCCAGGTGCTGCCATCGGGAGACGTGTCGCTCCGACCCCACCTGCCATCGCCAACGCAGTCGTCGCGAGCATGGCAACGGCCCCCCGCTTCGATCGCTTGTTCACGCATCCTCCCGGGAATCCCCCCGCTCCTCGCAGCGGCCAGGCCGAGACTATGGCCTTTGGCCCTGCACTGTGAGCCTTACGCCAGCGAATGCTTCGTTCTCGTAACGGGTTCAACCAGGTGGCCGAGTGGGTGACGTGGTCAAGCGACCGTGCCTGGCTCAAGACGCGCACCCTTGCCGAGCGTGACAGCCTGCCCGATGGTCGCGTCCCTGCCGACCAGGGTCAGCTCGTCGTCGGTGGGAAGGTCGCCAGCCGGTCGCCCACCCAGGCGCGCACCGGCCTCGATCCGGACGCAGCTGTCGATGATCGACCACATCACTCGCGCGTTCGAGCCGACCTTGCTGTCGGCCAGCACGATGCTGTCGCTCACGACGGCGTGCGGCTCGACTACGACGCCTGGTCCGAGGACGCTGCGTCGCACCGTGCCCTCGATCCGGCAACCCGGCGAGATCATGCTTTCCGCAACCCGGGCTCCGTGCCGGATGCGGGTAGGCGCACGTTGCAGGTCCCGGGTCAGGATCGGCCAGCCAGGCTCGTCGAGCAGTCCCACCTCGCCCATGAGCAGGTCCCGATGGGCCGCGAAGTACGACTCCGGACGGCCGACGTCCTTCCAGTAGCCGGGCATGCGGTGCTCGTACACAGATCCCTGCTCGACCATCCGTGGCAGCAAGTGGTGGCCGAAATCACCGAGCCCCGAGCCGTCGTCGGCCTCGTCCTCGGTCTTGCCGTCGAGCTCCCGGTGCAGCTGCTCGAGGGTGTCGATGAGTGCTGACGGGCGGTAGACGAAGATCTCGGTGGCCACCACACCTGTTCGGGGTCGCGCAGGCTTGTGGTCGAACGCGGTGACCCGGTGCAGCCGGTTTGCTGTGACGGTCGCGTGGTTGCCTGCCTGCTCCCGTGGTACGACGCTCGTGACCACCGTGCAGTCGGCACCCTTGGCGCGGTGCGTGTCGATCGCATCGTTGAGGTCGAAGCGGTACACGTGATCGGCGCTGAGCACCACCAGCAGATCCGGGTCGGCTTCCCAGATGATGTCGCGCTGCCTGAACAGAACATCGGCGTTGCCGGTCGCCAGACCATCCTCGACGGCTCCGACTCCCTGCTGAGGCGGCAGCAACCGGAGACCACCACGCGTACGGTCGAGGTCCCAGGGCCGACCGTTCGCCACCTGATCGGCGATGGAATTCGACTGGTACTGGACCGAGAGCCAGACGTCCTCTATCCGGCTGTGGTGCAGGTTGGAAAGCGGAAAGTCCACCAGCTGGTAGACCCCGCCGAACGGCATTGCCGGCTTGGCGCGTTCGCGGGTGAGCACATCCATCCGGCTGCCCTGACCACCTGCCAGCACCACTGCCACCACCCGATCGCGTGCCATCTCGTCCTCCTTTGGTGTGGCGGCGCCGAGTCACCGCTCGCCTACCCTAAGCGTGTGGACAGCCATGACATCGTGCTGCTCGGCGCAACCGGCTTCACCGGCGGCCTGACCGCCGAGTATCTGGCCAGGAACGCGCCTCCGGGGTTGCGGTGGGCGGTCGCCGGTCGAGAGATCACCCGAGTCAGCGCCCTGGCCGAGCGGTTGACCGCCCTGTCCGGCGGGTCCCAGCAGGTTGGTGCCCTGCACGTCGACGTGACTGACAACGCGTCCGTACGCGCGGCCGCTGAGTCGACCCGGGTGCTCGCGTCGACGGTGGGGCCGTTCACGGAGTACGGAGAGGCGGTGGTAGCCGCCTGCGCGGCCACCGGCACCGACTACCTGGACATCACCGGCGAACCGGAGTTCGTCGACCGCATGTGGCTCGCCCATCACGACGAGGCGGTGCGCAGCGGAGCACGGCTGGTGCACTGCTGTGGCTTCGACTCCGTGCCCCACGACCTGGGCGTGTGGTTCACCCTGCGTCATCTGCCGGAAGGTGTGCCGCTGACGGTGGAGGGGTTCGTACGCGTGAACGCTGGATTCTCGGCGGGGACCTACCACTCCGCCGTGCGGGCGTTCGGACGTGCGCGCCAGTCCAGAGCCGTTGCCGGCCGGCGGCGGGCTTCCGAGTCACGGCCGACCGGGCGGCGCGTACGGGCGCTGCCAGCTCGCATCAAGCGGGAGCCGGAGTCGGCTCGGTGGGCGCTGCCGCTCCCGACCATCGACCCGGTCGTGGTCAGGCGGTCGGCCCGGGCTCTGGACCGGTATGGACCGGATTTCGCGTACGGCCACTACGCAGTCGTCGGGGGCCCGCACCTGGTCGCGGGTACGGTGGCCGGCGCCACCGGGTTGTTTGCGCTGTCACAGATCCCACCGGCGCGGGACGCCCTGCTTCGGCTGCGGTCAGCTGGTGAGGGCCCGGCGGCCGACCGCCGCGCGAAGTCCTGGTTCCGGGTGCGCTTCGCCGCTGCAGGGGAGGGCCTTCGAGTCCTCACGGAGGTTGCCGGCGCAGACCCCGGGTACGACGAGACGGCCAAGATGCTGGGTGAGTCCGCGCTCTGCCTGGCGTTCGACGACCTGCCGGCCTGCAGCGGTCAGGTGACGACTGTGCAGGCGATGGGTGATGCGCTGCTTGCTCGGCTCGAGCGTGCCCACCTGACGTTCCGGCTGGTGAATGTCGGCGAGCCTGGTTGAGTGCGCTCTCCCGTACTCATGGGTCGAGGCAAGGCGGAGCGGCCTGATTGGTGCTGGAATAGGGGCATGACAAGTGCGATCACCGTTGGCGTGGGTCCGGTTTCATTTGCCGACGTGATCGCCGTCGCCAGAGACGGAGCCGGGGTCGTCCTCAGCGATGAGTCGCTCGCGGCCATCGAGACCTCCCGCGCAGTGGTGGAGAAGCTGGCGGCCGCGAGCACCCCGACGTATGGCGTATCCACCGGGTTCGGCGCGTTGGCGACTCGCCACATACCGCCCGAGATGCGCGCGCAGCTGCAACGCAGCCTGATCCGTTCGCACGCGGCGACCACCGGTCCCGAGGTGGAGCGGGAGGTTGTTCGGGCGACCATGTTGCTGCGGCTGTCGACGTTGGCGACCGGCCGGACCGGAGTGCGGCTGGAGATCCCCGAGATGATCGCGGCACTGCTGACCCGAGGGGTAACGCCGGTCATCGGCGAGTACGGCAGCCTCGGCTGCTCCGGTGACCTGGCTCCTCTCGCGCACTGTGCGCTGGTGCTGATGGGCGAGGGTGACGTGCGCGACCAGGGCGGGGACCTGCGACCGGCTGCTGAGGTGCTGGCGGAGATCGGCGTCGCTCCGATCGAGCTGGCGGCCAAGGAGGGACTCGCGCTGATCAACGGGACCGACGGCATGCTCGGCATGCTCGTGCTGGCGATCACCGATCTGAACAGCCTGCTGCGTACTGCCGATGTGGTTGCCGCGATGAGCGTCGAGGCGCTGCTTGCCACCGACCGGGTGTTCGCTGCGGACCTGCAGGCGCTGCGCCCGCACCCCGGCCAGGCGAGCTCGGCGGCCAACCTTCGACGGATCCTGGCCGACTCCGGAGTCGTTGCGTCCCACCGCGGGCCGGACTGCAACCGGGTGCAGGACGCGTACTCGTTGCGTTGTTCGCCTCAGGTGCACGGCGCGGCGCGCGACACGGTCGAGCACGCAAGCGTGGTCGCCGGTCGTGAGCTGCAGGCCGCGATCGACAACCCCGTGGTGCTGCCCGACGGCCGGGTCGAGTCCAACGGCAACTTCCACGGCGCTCCGGTCGGGTATGTCCTGGACTTTCTCGCCATTGCGGCCGCGGACGTGGCGAGCATCAGCGAGCGGCGCACCGATCGCTTCCTGGACAGGGCACGCAGCGGCGGCCTGCCGCCCTTCCTGGCCGACGACCCTGGCGTGGACTCGGGGCACATGATCGCGCAGTACGCGCAGGCGGCGATCGTGTCCGAGCTCAAGCGGCTCGCAGCGCCGGCGAGTGTCGACTCGATCCCGTCAAGCGCCATGCAGGAGGACCACGTGTCGATGGGCTGGTCGGCGGCGCGGAAGCTGCGGCGCAGCGTGGACGGGTTGACCCGGGTGCTGGCTGTCGAGTTGCTGACCGCCGCACGGGGCCTGGAGCTGCGTAGTCCGTTGTTGCCCGCTCCGGCCAGCGCCGCGGTGCTCGCAGCCCTGCGGGAGCGGGTGCCTGGACCCGGACCGGATCGATTCCTGGCTCCCGAGATCGCCTCCGCCGTCGAGCTCGTCGGGTCCGGGGCCGTGGTGGCTGCTGCGGAGTCGGCAATCGGGCCGCTGGCATGACCTATCAGCCTGAGGGAGACATGAGATGAGCCGTGTCATTCGAGCCGCGCGAGGCACTACCTTGACCGCCCGCAGCTGGCAGACCGAGGCGCCACTACGGATGCTGCAGAACAACCTCGATCCGGAGGTGGCGGAACATCCCGAGGAGCTGGTCGTGTACGGCGGCACCGGGAAGGCCGCGCGCGACTGGCCTTCCTTCGACGCCATCGTGCGTACGCTGACCGACCTTCGCGAGGACGAGACCCTGCTCGTCCAGTCGGGCCGGCCGGTCGGCGTCATGCGTACCCACGAGTGGGCGCCTCGCGTGCTGATCGCCAACTCGAACCTGGTCGGCGACTGGGCCACCTGGAAGGAGTTTCGGCGGCTGGAAGCGATGGGCCTCACGATGTATGGCCAGATGACCGCTGGGTCGTGGATCTACATCGGCACCCAGGGCATCTTGCAGGGGACCTACGAGACGTTCGCCGCGATCGCCGCGAAGAAGTACGACGGCTCGCTCGCCGGAACCATCACGGTCACGGCCGGGCTCGGCGGGATGGGCGGCGCACAGCCGCTGGCCGTGACCATGAACGAGGGAGTGTGCATCTGCATCGAGGTAGACCAGTCGCGCATCACCCGGCGGATCGATCATGCGTACCTCGACCTGCAAGCGGACTCCTTGGACCACGCGGTGGCTCTTGCTGTCGAGGCGCGAGACGCCCGGCGACCGCTGTCGATCGGCGTGCTCGGGAATGCCGCGCAGATGGTCCCGCAACTGCTGGCGACGGGTGCCCCCGTCGACATCGTCACCGACCAGACATCGGCTCATGATCCGCTGATGTATCTGCCGGTGGGCGTGGAGTTCGAGGACTGGGCCGCCGAGCGGGCAAAGGACCCGGACGGCTTCACCGAGCGAGCCCGCGAGTCGATGGCCCGGCACGTCGAGGCGATGGTGGGTTTCATGGACGGCGGGGCCGAGGTGTTCGACTATGGCAACTCGCTGCGCGCCGAGGCGAAGCTGGGCGGGTTCGGGCGTGCTTTCGACTATCCGGGTTTCGTGCCGGCGTACATCCGTCCGCTGTTCTGCGAAGGCAAGGGACCGTTCAGGTGGGCTGCCCTGTCCGGTGACCCGAAGGACATCGAGGTGACCGATGAGGCGGTGCTCGACCTGTTCCCCGAGAACGAGCCGCTGAGTCGATGGATCTCCAAGGCTCGCGAGAAGGTCCACTTCCAAGGGCTGCCGGCGCGGATCTGCTGGCTGGGGTACGGCGAACGGCATCTCGCCGGCGTCCGGTTCAACGACCTGGTGGCGTCTGGTGCGGTGTCCGCACCACTGGCGATCGGACGTGACCATCTCGACTGTGGCTCGGTCGCGTCGCCGTACCGCGAGACCGAGGCGATGCTGGACGGCTCGGACGCGATCGCGGACTGGCCACTGCTGAACGCGATGGTAAACGTGGCATCCGGAGCGACGTGGGTGTCCATCCATCACGGCGGCGGAGTCGGCATCGGGCGATCAATCCACGCTGGTCAGGTCTGTGTCGTCGATGGCAGTGAGCTTGCCGGTCGCAAGGCGGAGCGGGTGCTGACCAACGATCCCGGCATGGGTGTGATCAGGCATGTCGATGCGGGTTACGACGCGGCGGCGTCGGTGGCCCGTGAGCGCGACGTGGCCATCCCGATGCGGGACTGATGCGGCGCCATGCCTGATGAGGCGACATCGCCGTCCACCCGAGGCGCCCTCGAGCTTGCTGCCGCGTTCCGACGTGGGGACACCACCCCGACCGAGGCCGTGGAGCGCTACCTGGAGCGGATCGAAGCCTACGGTGACAGCGTTGGCGCGTTCGTCACGGTGACCGCCGAGACGGCGCGCGCCACGGCCGCCGCGGCGACCGAACGGATCCGCAGAAGCGAGCCGCTGTCGGACCTGGACGGCGTACCAACAGGCATCAAGGACCTCGCGATGACCGAGGGCCTGGTCACGAAGTTCGGTTCCCCGGCCACCAGTGACTTCGTGCCGGCGTTCTCTGACGAGGTAGTCAACAGGATCGCTGCCGCCGGGCTGGTCAGCCTCGGCAAGACGAACACGCCGGAGCTCGGCCTCCCCTGCTACACGGAGCCCGACGTCGCGCCACCTGCCCGGACGCCGTACGACCTCGCGCGCGGAGCCGGCGGCTCGTCGGGTGGGGCCGCAGCCGCAGTTGCTGCCGACCTGTTGCCGGTCGCACACGGATCGGACGGCGGAGGATCGATCCGGATCCCAGCCAGCGTCTGTGGCCTGGTCGGCTTCAAGCCGAGCCGCGGGCGGATCAGCCGAGCCCCCGTTTACGGCGACATCACCGGGCTCTCGACCTCGGGACCGCTGGCGTCGACGGTCCGTGACAGCGCTGCCTTCCTCGATGTGATGGCGGGCCACACGGTGACCGACGCACTGTGGGCCGCAGAGACGCCTGACGGTTCCCTGCTCGACTGGTGCGATCGCGAACCGGGCCGGCTGCGCATCGCCCGGTTCGCCAAGCCGGTCATCGCCGACGCCGTCGTGGATCCCGAGGTCCTGGCTGCCTACGAGGATGTCAGCCTAACGCTGTCGGGACTCGGTCACGAGGTCGTCGACGTCGATCCGCCGATGGGCGACGACGTTATCGGCGCGTTCGAGACGGTCTGGGCCGTCAGCGCCGCCCTGTGGCCGCTCGATCCCGCACGCGAACACCTGCTGAGACCGCTGACGAGGTGGCTGCGCGACCGGGGACAGGCGACATCGGCGACTGAATTCGGCAACGCGATGGTCGCGATGCAGCAGGCTGGTGCCGAGACGCTAGCCGCACTGGCGCCGTACGACATCGTTCTCACGCCGACCCTCGCGCAGCTGCCCGCACCCATCGGCGGAATCCGCAACGATGACGACCCCGCGGCCGACTTCGAGGCCCAGAAGGCGTTCACGCCGTTCACCTCGGCCTGGAATGTCACCGGGATGCCGGCCGTGTCACTGCCGACCGGCTGGTCCGAGACGGGCCTGCCGATCGGGACGATGCTCGGCGCCAAGCCGGGTCAGGACCACCTGCTGTACGCCCTGGCCGCGCAGGTCGAAGCGACGGTAACGCCTGGGCCACGCGGCTGGGGTCGTCCTCCGACCCGGGTTCCCGTCTAGCCCCTGGATTTCGTCCGACCGGGACTCAGGGTGACGCGGGCAGCGGAAGGGACGCCTGGGCGAAGACGTACCGCCAACCGCTCGGGGTGCGAAGGTACACGTCGCTGAACCAGAGCTGGTACTCGAACGGCTCGCCGTCGTTGGTCCCCTTCGAGGACAGCAGAGCCGTGATCACGGCCGTGTCACCCCACACTCGGACGGTCTGCTCGCCGTCGCGTTGCACCTCATAGACCATCCGGCCGCCGCGCGCCTCCTCGAGCAGGTCGGCCTTGTTGAAAACCTTCCCAGAGCCTGTGACGAGCGCGAAGTCGTCTGCCAGGATCCGATCCATCGTCTCGACGTCGTCGCTCTCGACGGCAGCCTGGTACTCAGTGTCCAGCGCAGCCACCGTTGCTTGGTCGTCGTGAATGCTCATCCCCATCTCCCTCGCGGTTCTCGAGCCGGACCCGAGTCGCGACCCATGCCAGGCACGGAATGTACTACCCCGATGTCCACGCGCCCCTGTGCAGCACCTCGTCGAGACCTCGCCGGCCCCGGCGCAGCGAAGGTGACCGGCGGTCAGGTGCCCGGTGACCGATGGTGATGGCCCCGATCGGCGTGTAGTCAGCGGGCACCCCGAAGGCGGTACGAAAGGCGTCCGTGCATTCCGGTGGGATCCCGAAGAAGCACGCCCCGAGTCCTTCGTCGACTGCGGTGAGCAGCATCAGCAAGGACGCCATGCCGGTGTCGATGTGCCAGTACGGAACCGGCCAGCGCGACTCGTCACGGTCCGACCAGCCCTTGTCGGGAGCGGCGTACCGGTCGAGGTAAACCCGTTTGCAGGACAGGGGTGCGACGATCACAGGCGCCCGGCGCATGCCCTCGGACCAGGGATCCTCACCCGCGCCCTCAGGAGTGGCCGCGGCCCAGAACCTGTCGATGTCCGCACGAGCGTCGAGCAGTAGGAAGGCCCAACCCTGGCTGAAGCCGGCGCTCGGGGAATGCAGAGCGTTGTGCAGGATGCGCTCGACGGTGGTTGGATCGACAGGGTGGTCTGTGTAGTTGCGCACCATGCGTCTGGCGCTGACGACGGCCTGAAACTCCATGCCGAGATGATGTCAGCTGGGATGCGGTCAGCAGGAGACGCCATGACGTTCGAGCGGGAGACGCGATGACGTTCGAGCAGATGTGGAACGACCTCGCCGCGATTGGCCGGGACGCCAGCAGCGGCGGATATAACCGACCCGGCTTCGGACCCGCCGAACGCGAATGTGCGCAGTGGTTCGTCGAACAGGCGACCCGCCGCGAGCTGACAGTGGAGTCGGACGGCAACGGCAATCTGCTGGCCTGGTGGGTGCCGCACGGGGTGACCCGATCCAACGCGATCCTCACCGGTAGCCACCTCGACTCCGTACCCGACGGCGGTGCCTTCGACGGACCTCTCGGAGTCGTCTCCGGGTTCGCGGCAGTCGATGAGCTGCGGGCCCGAGCGTACGTCCCCCGCCGCCCGATCGCCGTCGCGGCCTTCGCCGAGGAGGAGGGCTCCAGGTTTGGTCTGGCCTGCCTGGGTTCCCGGCTGGCCACCGGAGCCACTGACCCTGCACGCGCTCATGACCTGCGGGACGGCGACGGGGTGCTCCTGCTCGACGCGATGGCCGCGGCCGGCGTGGAGCCGCACCCGGGCCGCGCGGACTGGCTCGATCAGGTGGCTACCTTCGTCGAGCTGCATGTTGAGCAGGGCAAGGACCTGGTCTATCGCGAGCGACCCGTCGCCGTCGCCAGCTCGATCTGGCCGCACGGCCGCTGGCGGTACGAGTTCGCCGGTGAGGCCAACCATGCCGGCACCACCCGGATGGAGGACCGGCATGACCCGATGCTGACGTATGCAATGACCGCCCTGGCGGCCAACAAGCAAGCCCGGGCGGGAGGTGCCAGGGCGACGTTCGGTCGAGTCGAGGTCGAGCCCAATGGGACCAACGCCGTCCCGTCCCGGGTTCGCGCCTGGCTGGATGCGCGGGCTGTGGATGAGGACTCCCTGACGGCGATGGTCGAAGCCGTGGAGCGGCAGAGCGCCGAGCGGGCGACCCGTGACAGCACCAGCGTGAAGGTCCGCCCGGAGTCCGTGTCATCCGCAGTACGTTTCGACATCCCGCTCGCTCGTCGGCTAGCCCGGCTGCTCGACGAAGCTCCCGTGATCGCCACCGGCGCCGGTCATGACGCCGGTATCTTGTCGGCCAGCGGCGTACCGACCGCGATGCTGTTCGTACGCAACCGCACGGGCATCTCGCACGCTCCGGCAGAGCATGCGGACATGGACGACTGCTTGACGGGTGTGCAAGCGCTCGCTTCGGTCCTGATGGAGCTCGGAGAGGAATCCGTGGTGTCCGAGTGACCGGACCCTCGACCGCGCCATCCCGACACAGTGCCTACTGGTGCGAACGCGCCTGGCTGGGTGGTCCCGAGGTGACCGAGGACGTGCTGGTGGAGATGGACGGTGACCGGATCATCGGGGTGACCACCGGCGCCGGCCCCACCCCACCGGGTGCCCGCGTCCTGCGCGGACTCGTCCTCCCCGGCCTGGCCAACTGCCACAGCCACGCGTTCCATCGTGCCCTGCGAGGTCGTACCCAGCGCGAACGAGGAACGTTTTGGACCTGGCGCGACCAGATGTACGCCGTCGCCGGACGTCTCGATCCAGGAACGTACTTCTGCCTGGCCAGGGCCACGTACGCCGAGATGGCCCTCGCCGGGATCACAGCAGTTGGCGAGTTCCACTACGTGCATCACGACCCGAGCGGCGTCCCTTACTCCGCTCCCAACTCGATGGGTGAGGCGCTGATCGCAGCGGCCCGCGAGGTCGGCATCCGCATCGCGCTGTTGGACACCTGCTATCTCGCGTCGGGGTTCAACCAGCCGCCGGATGGTGTCCAGATCCGGTTCAGCGACGGGTCGAGCGAGCGCTGGGCGGCCCGGGTCGAGGGTCTCGCCGGCGAGTACGCGTCCGCTCGCGACGTGGTGATCGGGGCCGCAGTCCACTCCGTCCGGGCTGTCCCGCGGGACCAGATCCCGACCGTCGCGAAATGGTCGGACGACCATCGGGTGCCCCTGCACGTGCACGTGTCTGAGCAGGTCGCCGAGAACACAGCGTGCCTGGAGGCACACGGGGTGACCCCGACGCAGCTGCTCGCCGATGCCGGCGCCCTGTCGGACCGCTGCTCAGCTGTGCACGCCACCCATCTGACCGAGTCGGATGTCGCGCTGCTCGGCCAGTCGCGGACCAATGCCGACCTCTGCCCGACGACAGAGCGCGACCTCGCCGACGGGATCGGCCCGTCGCGCGCCCTGCATGAGGCCGGCAGTCCCCTCACGCTTGGATCGGACAGTCATGCGGTGATCGACCTGTTCGAGGAGATGCGGGCCGTGGAGCTCCACGAGCGGCTGTCCACCCGCGAACGAGGTCACTGGCAGGCTGCCTCGCTGCTGGAGGCTGCGACGGCTGCGGGCCAGCGGTCACTGGGGTTCGGCGACGCGGGTGTGATCGGCGTCGGGGCTCGGGCCGATCTCGTTGCGCTCGATGTGGAGTCGGTACGGACCGCCGGGACGGGCTCAGGGGTCGAAACCGCGGTGTTTGCCGCGACCGGTGCCGATGTGACGGACGTGGTGAGCGGGGGAGTTCACATCGTCGAGGATCGCGAGCACGTGGCTTTCCCCCGCGTGGCCCGGGATCTGGAGCGTTCGATCCACCGGGTGGTCGAGCCGTGACGGCGATCCTGGTGGACGGGATCGGTGAGCTGGTCACCAACGACCCCGAGCTCGGTGACGGATCGCCCATCGGGCTCGTACGCAACGCGGCGATGTTGGTGGAGGGTGGCCTTGTCCGGTGGGCAGGTGGGCGGGCGCTCGCGCCGGACGCCGATGATCGGGTGGACATGGCAGGAGCAGCGGTCATCCCGGGGTTCGTCGACTCACACGCTCACCTGATGTTCGCCGGCGACCGGGCGGAGGAGTTCTCGGCCCGCATGCAGGGTCGTGCGTACTCCGCCGGCGGCATTTCGACGACAGTGCAAGCGACCCGGGCCGCCACCGACGAGGCACTGGCTGCGAACGCGGCCCGGTTGGTCCACGAGATGTTGCGCCAGGGCACGACGACGGTGGAGATCAAAAGCGGGTACGGCCTCACCGTGCACGACGAGGCGCGTGCGCTCGCGCTGGCCAGTCAGCTGACCACGGACACGACATTTCTCGGTGCGCACGTGACAGCGCCTGAGTACGCCGACGACGTGAATGCCTACGTCGAGCTGGTCACCGGGCCGATGCTCGAGTCATGTCTGCCCTACGCCAGGTGGATAGACGCGTTCTGCGAGCGGGGTGCGTTCGACGTCGATCAGGCGCGTGCGGTGTTGCTGGCCGGTGCGGCTGCAGGCTTGGGGCTGCGGATCCACGCGAACCAGCTCGGCCCCGGGCCGGGGGTGCAGCTGGCGTGCGAGCTCGGCGCGGCGGCCGCTGACCACTGCACATATCTGTCAGATGCCGATGTCGATGCGCTCGTGCAGTCCGCCGTGGTTGCCACCTTGCTGCCCGGCGTGGAGTTCTCCACCCGGTCGCCGTACCCCGACGGTCGCCGACTGCTGGATGCAGGTGTGACGGTTGCACTGGCGACCGACTGCAACCCGGGTTCGTGTTTCACCTCGTCGATGCCGATGTGCATCGCGCTCGGAGTACGCGAGATGCACATGAGCCCTGCCGAGGCCGTGTGGTCGGCCACCGCCGGTGGCGCGGCCGCGTTGCGTCGTCCCGAGATCGGCCGGTTGAGCCCAGGAGCCGCTGCCGACTTCGCAGTCCTGGACGCTCCCTCGTACGTGCATCTGGCCTATCGCCCGGGCGTCCCCCTGGTCACGCAGGTCTGGCGCGCGGGGCAGCGACTCCACTGATCGCTGCCCGCAAGCCCTCGACGACGGGACGGGTAGCTAGCCGACCAGAGCTTCCCGGTCCTCAGCGAACTCGCCCGGATCGATGTCGGACTTGTGCCCCAGCTTGCTCGGCCACCAGATGAACCTGCCGATGTCGAGGTTGAGCGCGGTCACCAGCACCGACCGCACCACCATCGTGTCGAGCAGGACACCGAGCGCGACGGCGAAGCCGATCTCGGCGAACGCGACCAAACGGCAGCGTGCCGAGCACTGAGAAGGTGCCGGCCAGGACCAGCCCGGCGGAGGTGATCACGCCACCGGTCGCCGCCAGACCGATCAGGGCGCCGCGGCGCGTGCCGTGCT
>JBDUDR010000070.1:0-13676 GCA_040002845.1 Nocardioidaceae bacterium | reverse complement strand
ATTCGAGGCCTACACGCCCGTGCCGAAACGGAAGTTGGGTTACTATGCGCTCCCGTTGGTCTGGCGCGATCGCGTGATTGGCTGGGGCAATCTCGCATTGAGGGACGGAAACCTAACGACGGAGCTGGGCTATATCACGGAGACGCCGTCGCGCGATCGCACGTTCACCGGCGAGCTCGCGACCTACGACAACGTCCGTCGTGCCTCGTGGCTGGCGATGCTCGCCGGCGCCGACTTCATCAAGACCAGCACCGGGAAGATCTCCCCCGCCGCGACCCTGCCGGTGACCCTGGTGATGTTGGAGGCGGTACGCGACTTCCGGGCCGAGACCGGGCGCATGGTGGGGGTCAAACCAGCGGGCGGGATCCGTACCTCCAAGGACGCGATCAAATATCTCGTGATGGTCAACGAGGTGGCCGGCCCCGACTGGTTGACACCCCAGTGGTTCCGGCTCGGCGCATCCAGCCTTCTCAACGACCTGCTCATGCAGCGGACCAAGCTGGCCACCGGTCGCTACTCCGGGCCCGACTACTTCACCCTGGACTGAGGTCAGAACCATGACGTTCGAGTACGCCCCCGCACCCGAGTCTCGTGCCGTGGTCGATATCGCGTCGTCCTACGACCTGTTCATCGGCGGGGAGTTCGTCGCCGGCCAGGGTGGCAAGCCGTTCAAGACGATCTCGCCATCGACCGAGGAAGTGCTCGCCCAGATCACCGAGGCAAGCGCGGACGACGTCGACAAGGCGGTGCAAGCCGCCCGCCGGGCCTATGACCGCGTCTGGTCCACGATGGCGGGTAGCGAACGAGCCAAGTACCTCTACCGCATCGCCAGGATCATCCAGGAACGATCCCGCGAGCTCGCTGTCTTGGAGTCTCTCGACAACGGCAAGCCGATCAGGGAGTCCCGCGACACCGACATACCGCTCGTCGCCGCCCATTTCTTCTACTACGCGGGTTGGGCCGACAAGCTGCAGTACGCAGGGCTCCGCGGGTCCCGCGGCGCCCGCCCCGCGCCCCTCGGGGTGGCCGGCCAGATCATCCCGTGGAACTTCCCGCTGCTCATGCTGGCCTGGAAGATCGCGCCCGCACTGGCCTGCGGAAACACCGTGGTGCTCAAACCGGCTGAGACGACCCCACTGACTGCGCTGCTGTTCGCCGAGATCTGTCAGCAGGCGGACCTACCGGCCGGGGTGGTGAACATCATCACCGGAGCGGGCGCGACCGGCCAGGCACTCGTCGCGCATCCCGACGTCGACAAGGTCGCCTTCACCGGATCGACCGAGGTCGGCAAGGCGATCGCGCGATCGATCGCGGGCACCCACAAGAAGGTCACGCTCGAGCTGGGCGGCAAAGCCGCCAACATCGTCTTCGACGACGCCCCTGTCGACCAGGCTGTCGAGGGGATCGTCAACGGCATCTTCTTCAACCAGGGGCACGTGTGCTGTGCCGGGTCCCGGTTGCTGATCCAGGAGAGCGTGCAGGACGAGCTGCTCGAACGGCTGAAAAGGCGGATGGCGACGCTGCGCGTCGGCGATCCGCTGGACAAGAACACCGACGTCGGTGCGATCAACTCAGCCGAGCAGCTCGCCAAGATCCGCGAGCTCAGTGAGGTCGGCGAGACCGAGGGAGCCGAGCGCTGGTCTGTCCCGTGTGACCTCCCTCCGCGTGGCTTCTGGTTCGCCCCGACCATCTTCACCGGGGTGTCCCAGGCCCACCGGATCGCCCGCGAGGAGATCTTCGGGCCGGTGCTGTCGGTCCTGACCTTCCGGACTCCGGCGGAGGCCGTCGAGAAGGCCAACAACACGCCGTTCGGCTTGTCGGCCGGGGTCTGGACCGACAAGGGGTCGAGGATCTTGTGGATGGCCAACCAGCTCCGCGCCGGTGTGGTCTGGGCCAACACGTTCAACCGGTTCGACCCGACTTCACCGTTCGGTGGCTACAAGGAGTCCGGTTACGGTCGAGAGGGCGGCCGCCACGGCCTGGAGGCGTACCTCGATGTCTGACTCCAGCGGCGGCCGTCTGGACATCCGCAAGACCTACAAGCTCTACATCGGCGGCGCTTTCCCCCGGTCAGAGAGCGGAAGATCCTACGAGGTCACCGACTCACGTGGCCGGTTCCTGGCGAATGCGTCACTGGCTTCGCGCAAGGATGCCCGGGACGCCGTGCTCGCAGCCAGGAAGGCATTTCCGGGCTGGTCCTCTCGTACGCCCTACAACAGGGGTCAGATCGTCTACCGCGTCGCCGAGATGCTCGAGGGTCGTCGTGACCAGTTCGTCGCCGAGGTGTCCCGCAGCGAGGGCAGCACGGCCCGCCGCGCCGGGGCCACCGTCGACGCGACCATCGACCGGCTGGTCTGGTACGCCGGGTGGGCGGACAAGATCGCTCAGGTCGTGGGGACGAGCAACCCCGTGGCGGGACCGTACTTCGACTTCTCTGTTCCAGAACCCACCGGTGTGGTAGCGATCGTGGCCCCGCAGGGCTCGTCGCTGCTCGGCCTGGTGAGCGTGATCGCCCCCGTCATCGTGTCGGGCAACACCTGCCTCACGCTGGCTGCGGAGGACCGGCCACTGCCTGCCATCACCTTGTCGGAGGTGCTCGCGACCTCCGATCTCCCCGCTGGGGTGGTGAACCTGTTGACCGGCCGGGTCGCCGAGGTGACCCCTTGGCTCGCCTCGCACATGGACGTCAACGGCGTTGACCTGACCGGGGTCCAGGACCCGGAGCTCGCGCGTTCGCTGGAAGAGTCGGCGGCTGACAACGTGAAGCGGGTGCACCGCCCCAGTGACGACAACTGGAGCGGCGATCCAGGCACCTCACGACTGCTGAAGTTCTTGGAGACCAAGACGGTCTGGCACCCGATCGGGATCTGACCCGTCACTGCGGGAGGGCAGCCAGCGCCCTCGGTAGCAGGGACAACGCCTCCGATAACCGGCTGGTCGGCCCGGCTGCCGAGACCGACCCGGCCGTCTTGCTCAAGTCCCCGACGAACCATTCCTCCTGCTCGCGAGTCTCATCGTTGAGGACGTACTGGTAGCGAATCGCCCAGCCCGACTCCCAGCCGGCCAGCTGGGAGCGAGGCAACGCCTGGCTCGACACCAACGCGAACCCCGCGCCAACCGAGACCCTGTCCAGCTCGTTCGCCGCGGCCACTCGCGGTGTATCGGCGAGCGGGGTGTCCTGCAACCGGAGCAGCAGCCCGGTCGCGAATCCGCTGACGACACGCCGATAGTCCACCGAATCGGTGGCGCGGGCGGACTCAAACCAGAGATCGGGAAGTTCGAGGACCAGTTCGTTCTCATCGACAGCGCTCGAACCCGGTGGAGCGCTCGGGTCCAGCACTCCGATGCGCCACAGGGCAGTCCCTATCACCGCCATGAAGGCCACCAGCGCCACCGTCAGCAGGGATCGTTGACGAGACCAAAACTTTGGCGTCGGCCACACCCGTCCGTCGAAGACCTGCACGTGCTCCGGGTGGGTCGACGAAGACGCCGCGTCGCGTCGTGTGACATCGCTGTCCAACGCGGGGGATTTGGGCAGGGGCTTGCGCGCACGTGGGCGGCGGCTGCCTCTTGCGACGTCGTCCAGCGCTGCCACGAAGGTGTCCACGTCCGCCCAGCGGGCGTCCCGATCGATGTTGATCGCGCGCTGGATGACCTCGTCGAACCCGCGCGGCAATCCGCTGACCAGGCTGCTGGGAGGGGGCGGCAGCCGAGGGTTGCTCACGACCTCCAGCCCGCCTTCGCGCACCAACTGGCCAGTGACCATGCGGTAGGCAACGGCTCCGAGAGCGTGCACATCGGCACGCACGTCGACCCCGGTGCCGGGCATCGCCTGTTCGGGAGCCATGTACGCAGCAGTTCCGACCATCTGGGTGAGGCCGCTGGCCTGCGCCATTGCTTTGGCCACTCCGAGATCGGCCACCAGCAATCTTGCCTGACCATCATCGCTTGTCCGCAGCAACAGATTCGGTGGCTTGACGTCCCGGTGGATGACTCCGATCCGGTGCAGCACCGACAGTCCCTGGCCGGCCTGCCCGACCAGGTCGACGGCTCGACGCCAGGACAGTCGGCCCTCGGCCAGCAGGTCTTCGAGCGTTCCCTGGTCGGCGTACGACATCACGAAATAGGGTGTGCCGTCCTTGGTCTCGCCCAGGTCGTACACGCGGACGACATGGTCCGAATCGGCCCGGCGAAGGATGCGCGCCTCGTCCAAGAAGCGCTCGCGAACGTCGAGATGCTGACTCCAGTTGTCCGCCAGCCCCTTCACGGCCACCAACGAGTCGAGCACGTCGTCCCGGTAGAGCCAGACCGATGCGAATCCGCCCGCTCCCAGGCGCGATACCCGTCGCAAGCGTCCGAGGCGCGACGGCAACGACATGCCGGTAGTCTGCCGTACCAGAGCGTTCTCGGTCGGGGAGGATGTGTGCGCGACAAGAGCACGTCTGAGCAAGCCGACGACACCGTTGAGCCTGCCGACATCGAAGAACTCGCGCGGCTGGCCGCCGCCGGCGACGCCGCGGCATTGGAGTCGTTGCTGGCCCAGATTCGTCCCGCGGTGATGCGGTTGAGCGCGCGGATGCTTCCCCATCGCGAGGACGCCGAGGAGGCCTGTCAGGACGCCTTGCTGCGGATCGCAACCCGGATCGACACCTTCGAGGGTCGCAGCAGCTTCCAGACCTGGATGTACGCGGTCGCCAGCAACAGCGCCCGCGACACCTACCGCTCGATGCGACGTCGCTTCGCCGAGCACTCAGTCGTGGAGATGCCAACGCACGCCGATCCGCGTACGACAAGCGTCATTGCGGGCACCCGCCTGGATCTTCTCGACGCCTTGGAGGATCTTGGAGCGGAGCGTCCAGAGCTGGCCCGAGCTGTGGTGTTGCGTGATGTCGCCGCCGTCGACTATGCCGAGATAGCCCGGCTGCTCGACGTGCCGCTCGGCACTGCCAAGTCGCACATTCACCATGCGCGCCGCTGGCTGCGGCCACGACTGTCCGCAACCGACTGACCCGGCATTGGCAGACAACCCCATCGGCTCCGCAGCCGACCCGCTGGCCGGCTGGCCCAACCGGACGGTCCTCGCAGACCCGAGCGGTCATCGGATGTTGGTCTACAGCAGGTACGAGCGAACCGATGGCCAACCCTGGGCGGACGGCGTGTGGGTCCCGCCGGACGTCGACGTCGATGTCGCCGCCGACCTCGCCGTGAGGTCGTGGGCCGGCTGGGCCTGCTCCAGCGGAGATCCTGCGCTGGTGCAGTCGCTGCTGGCTCGCGGGGCGATCGAGCTACGGCACGCACATCAGATGACACATCGCCTCACCGACATACCTGAGCTGGTGCCCGACGGGTTCGCGGTCGTGCAGCTTGATGCGGAGTCGCTGGTCGCCCGCTCGTACGAGATCGGCTCTGCCGCCTGGAGTGCGTACCCACCGGGACACCCAGATCACGATTGGGCTGACATCGCCGCCGCGGAGCGCTCCATGCGGAAAGCGGCGGCCGGCGAGGTGCTCGGGCCGTTGCTGCCTGCGTCGACTGTCGCGCTCGACCCAGGAGATGCAGTATTGGGGGCTTGTCTGGTCGTGAACCGCGACGGGCCGGTCCCGGACGGTGGTCCGTGGATCCTTGACGTGTTCCGTGATCCCGCTACTCCGTTTGGTGGCGTGGGTTCGGCCCTGATCGGCGGCGGGCTGCGGGCGCTTGCAGAGGGTGGAGCGCCTGCACTCGGCCTGGTGGTCACCCATGCCAACGCACATGCGCGTCAGGTGTACGAACGTCTCGGGTTCCTCCCCGTCTCCGAGAGCTGGACCGTCGCCCTGCCACCCGACGCTGGGTAGGCAACGCCCGCGCTGGCCAGGCCCCGCCGCCTCCCCATCGGTCACCATCTCGCCGAGACGCCAGCTTGTCGGCGGTTTGGTCGGCGTGTCGCGGCAGAGGTTGGCTCCTCGCTGGTCACTCGATCGGCGTCGGTGCATTCAGGGTGAGGGCGGCGTACCCGGGCTTGATCACGTCGTCGATGATGGCCAGCCGCTGGTCGAACGGCAGGAACGAGCTCTTCATGGCGTTGATCGTGAACCACCGGAGCTCTGCGAGGTCGTACCCGAACGCATCGCACAGCAAGGACATCTCCCTGCTCATGGTTGTGCCGCTCATGAGCCGGTTGTCAGTGTTGACCGTCACTCGGAAGCGCAGTTTGGTGAGCAACCCGATCGGATGCGTACCGATGGAGTCGGCGGCGCCGGTCTGGACGTTGGACGATGGGCACATCTCCAAGGGCAGCCGGGTGTCGCGCACATACGATGCGAGCCACCCTAGGGCCGCGGACCCATCCTCACGGCTGGTGATGTCGTCCACGATGCGCACGCCGTGTCCGAGCCGGTCCGCGCCGCACCACTGGATCGCCTGCCAGATCGACGGCAACCCGAACGCCTCCCCTGCATGGATCGTGAAGCGGGCGTTCTCGCGCTGCAGATATTCGAACGCGTCCAGATGCCTGGTCGGCGGGTAACCGGCCTCCGCCCCGGCGATGTCGAAGCCGACCACTCCCTGGTCGCGGTAGTGCACTGCCAGTTCGGCGATCTCCATGGACCGAGCCTGATGGCGCATCGCCGTTAGGAGTTGCCGTACGACGATTGGTCGACCGGACGCTGACGAGCGTTCCTCCCCGAGTACGAAGCCGTCGCGAACTGCCTCGACCACCTCGGACAGGCTCAACCCGGCCCCCAGATGCTGCTCCGGGGCGTATCGCACCTCGGCATAGACGACCCCGTCGGCGGCGAGATCTTCCACACATTCCGCTGCCACCCGCGCGATCGCGTCGGGGGTCTGCATGACCGCGACCGTGTGCTCGAAAGTCTCCAGGTAGCGGACCAGCGAGCCGCTGTGAGAGGCCTCGGCGAACCAGGTCGCCAGCTTGGTGGCGTCGCCGGATGGCAGCTGATGTCCGACGTCCGCCGCCAGCTCGAGGACGGTTTGAGGTCGCAGCCCACCATCGAGGTGGTCGTGCAGCAAGACCTTCGGCGCGGCGGCGATGGACTCGGGTGTTGGCATGCGGTCATCTTGTCACCAGACCGGCTCTCGTCCACGCATCCTGATCGCGGTCATGGCACCCGGTAACCTCGGCTAGGTTGCCCTGACGCCAGCGCCCACTCGAGCCACAGGAGTACGTCGTGCCAGAGACTCGTACCGCCATCGTCACCGGCGCGGCCCGCGGAATCGGGGCTGCTGTCGCTCGGCGACTCGCGGTCGACGGGTTCGCTGTTGGCGTGCTGGATCTCGATGAGGCGGCATGCGCGACGACGGTGGACTCCATCGAAGACGCCGGCGGCAAGGCGCTGGCTGTCGAAGTCGATGTCGCGGTCCGCGACTCGGTGGAGGCGGCCGTACGCCGGGTTGTCGAGGAGCTCGGCGCACCGATGGTGTTGATCAACAACGCCGGGATCACGCGCGACAACTTGCTGTTCAAGATGAGCGACGACGAGTGGGACACAGTGCTTGCCGTCCACCTGCGCGGGCATTTCCTGATGAGCCGGGCCACGCAGGGTTACATGACCCAGGCCGGCTGGGGGCGAATCGTGAACCTATCGAGCACCTCCGCGCTCGGGAATCGGGGCCAGGCCAACTACTCGACCGCGAAGGCGGGTGTCCAGGGCTTCACCAAGACGCTCGCGATCGAGCTGGGCCGGTTCGGTGTCACGGTGAATGCGATCGCTCCGGGTTTCATCGCCACCGACATGACGGCGGCGACCGCCGAACGAGTCGGGATGACCTTTGAAGAGTTTCAGGCCGCTGCTGTCGAGACGATTCCGGTGGGTCGGGTCGGCGTACCAGCTGATATCGCCAACGCCGTGGCGTTCTTCGTCAGCGACGCCTCATCATTTGTCTCGGGGCAGGTCCTGTACATAGCAGGCGGCCCCAGATCCTGACCTTCTCCCGCCGAGACGCCAGGTTGTCGGCGGGACACGCCGGTGGGGCCGGCGCAATTGGCGCTTCGATCAGGAGTCCACGCGGTGACAGATCTGCATGGGAAATGCTCTGCCGGCGGCGAGGGACAGCCGCGGTTTCAGATTGCGGGAACAAGTGTCGGATCGCGCCGAATAAGTGTCGGATCGCGCCGAATAAGTGTCGGATCGGCGGTTAGGCGACGCGGTCGAGGACGATCGCCGACCCTGGGGGCACGCCAGCCGGCGGGGGCTCGTCTGGCGACCCGGCGTCGAGGGAGCGGACGTCGAATGCACCCTCGAGTGCCTCCAAGGCTCGCCCGACCCGGTCCGGCGTGTCCGTGTGCAGGGTCAGCAGGGCCTGGCCACGCACCACATGATCCCCCGGCTTGGCGTGCATCTGTACTCCCGCGCCAGCCTGCACAGGTTCGTCACGACGCGCCCGGCCGGCCCCGAGCCGCCATGCCGCCACGCCCACCGACAACGCATCCAGTCGAGTGAGCGCTCCCGTGACCGGCGCCTCCACCACGTGGGAGTCCGAGGCGCGGGGCAGCTCTGCATCGGGGTCTCCGCCTTGCGCCGAGATCATCGCCCTCCACACGTCCATCGCCGAACCGTCAGCGAGCTTGTCTGCCGGGTCGATGTCGGTACGCCCAGCAGCTGACAGCATCTCCCGGGCCAGTGCCAGGGTGAGCTCGACGACGTCGGATGGTCCTCCGCCGGCTAGCACGTCGACCGACTCGCGCACCTCCAGGGCATTGCCCGCCGTCAGTCCCAGCGGGGTCGACATGTCGGTCAGCAGAGCGACCGTCGTGACGCCGGCATCGGAGCCCAGGTCGACCATTGTGCGCGCAAGCTGCCGAGCCTGGTCGACGTTCTTCATGAACGCGCCGGTGCCCACCTTGACGTCGAGGACGAGCGCGCCGGTGCCCTCGGCGATCTTCTTGCTCATGATCGAGCTGGCGATGAGCGGGATCGACTCCACGGTCGCGGTCACGTCGCGAAGGGCGTACAGCTTCTTGTCGGCCGGAGCCAGACCATCGCCCGCCGCGCAGATGACGGCGCCGACGTCCTCCAGCTGATCGAGCATCTCGCGGGTCGACAGATCTGCCCGCCAGCCTGGGATCGACTCGAGCTTGTCCAGCGTGCCGCCGGTGTGGCCGAGACCGCGGCCCGACAGCTGCGGCACCGCCACCCCGCAGGCCGCCACCAACGGCGCCAGCGGCAGGGTGATCTTGTCACCCACCCCGCCGGTCGAATGTTTGTCAGAGGTACGCCGCGACAACGACGAGAAGTCCATCCGCTCGCCCGAAGCGATCATCGCGTTCGTCCAGCGCCCCACCTCCCGCCGGGTCATGCCGTTGAGCACGATCGCCATCGCCAGCGCGCTCATCTGCTCCTCCGCCACCACGCCACGGGTGTACGCGTCGATCACCCAGTCGATCTGGTCGTCGGTCAGCTCGCGTCTGTCGCGCTTGGTCGCGATGACCTCGACCGCGTCGAAGGTCTCAGTCACCAGCCGGCCGCCGATCCCGGTCGCCGATCCTGAACAGGTCATCGGGCCCGAACGCGTCGGGCAACAGCTCGCTCATCGGGCGTACACCAGACGGCGTGTCCACCAGCAGGTCCGGGCCGCCGTGCTCCCACAGGAGCTGGCGGCAGCGTCCACACGGCATCAGCAGCGCGCGATCGGCGTTGCAGCAGGTGAAGGCCACCAACCTGCCGCCCCCCGTCGCAAACAGCGACGACACCAGACCGCACTCAGCACACAGCACGACACCGTAGGCGGCGTTCTCGACATTGCACCCGACCACGACACGACCGTCGTCCACCACGGCCGCCGCGCCCACCCGAAACTGCGAGTACGGCGTGTAGGCGCGCGTCATCACCTCGGCAGCGTCGGCTCGGAGGCTGGTCCAGTCGATCACGCGATCGGGGACTGGCATGGGTTTAACCCTTGACGTACGGCTCGCCGTCGGCAGCCGGCGGACGCACCCGCCCGACGAAGCCGGCAACCGCGATCACGGTGGCGATGTACGGGGTCATCCCGAGCAGCTCGCTGGGGATCCGCTGCAGCAGCTGCAGCTGATTCTGCATCTGAAATACGAATCCGAAGAAGAGGGCGGCCAGGGTCGCGCCGATCGGGTGCCATCGCCCCATGATGAGCGCCGCCAGCGCGATGAAGCCGTTGCCCGCTGAGACGTCCTTGTCGAAGGCACCATTTGTGCCGACCGTGAAGAAGGCGCCGCCGAGGCCCGCGAACACCCCGCCCAGCAGGACGGCCTGCCACCTGACCCACTTCACCTTGATTCCGACCGTGTCGGCTGCCGTGGGATGCTCCCCGACCGCGCGCACCCGCAACCCCCACTTGGTCTCGAACAGCAGGAAGGTCACGAGCACCACCGAGGCGTACATGATGTAGACCAGCACGGTCTGGGTGAACAGCGCCGGACCCACGACCGGGATGTTCGAAAGCCCGGGGATGGCCTTCGGCTGCAGCACCACGGGGTTGTTCAGCGTCAGCTGCTTGTCCTGGGGTATCTGATCGAGCAGGAAGCTGGTGATGCCACCGGCGAACACCACCAGAACCACGCCGAGCACGATCTGGTTGACCAGATAGCGGATCGCGAACAACGCCAGCAGCGCAGCGATCACGACGCCCGCGGCCGCACCGCCGATCAAACCCATGTAGTTGCCGAACACGGTCGCGGACACCGACGCGGCGAAGGCCCCGGCCAGGAACTGTCCCTCGATCGCGATGTTGATGACGCCCGCACGTTCGCCGAGAGCGCCAGCCATCGCCCCAAAGATCAGTGGAGTGGCATAACTCAGCGTTCCCTGGAGCGGGTTGGTGATCGGCAACGGCTGCCCGGCGTACGCCCAGCACAGGAAGCCCAGCAGGAAGGCCACCCCGACCACGAAACCGAGGGTGGCGGCCACCGCACCGCGGGTGAAGACGCATGCGAGCCCCAACCCGACCATGATCAGCAGCGAGATCAGGGCGGTCTGCTGCGCAGGGAACGTGATCGGTGACAGTTGGTGCTCGTCGAACGGACTCGTCGGGGCAAAGCTGACGTCGCCGCTCTTGGTGGTCACCCACATCCAGAGCATCAGCAGCGCCGAGATCCCGACGATCACACCCACCCTGATGCGCCGCCGTGTCTCAACCGGGTTGCGTACGACGACGGCTGGCGCGTCCGCAGCGGTCGCCTCCACGGTGCTCATGCGTTCCAGCCCTTCGCGAGTACGGTGCCGCCACCGTCCTGGCTCCGGATCCTGACTATTGCCCTGACCAGCGCCGGAGCGGCGATGAACAACACGATGAGAGCCTGCAGCACCGTGCTCAAACTGAGCGGAGTGCCGGTCGCGGCCTGCATCTGGATCCCGCCGGACTGCAAGGCGCCGAACAACAAGGCGGCCAGCACGGTGCCACTCGGCGTGGCTCGTCCCAACAACGCCACCGTGATCGAGTCGAATCCGATCGACCCGGCGATGCCGTCGGTGAGCGGGTCTTGGTGGCCCACGATCTGTTGCGCACCAGCGAGACCCGCCAGCAGACCCGCGATCACCATCGCCAGCACGTACGCCTTCGCCACACTCATGCCCGCTGTCCGGGCCGCGTCCGGGTTGGCGCCCACCGCACGCATCTCGAAGCCCAGCGTAGTGCGGGAGAGCAACCACCAGACGCCGACGGCAGCGAGCACCGCAACATAGAACCCGAGATGTACGCCGAACAGCTGGGGAAACCGAGCGTCTGAGTCGACCACCGGACTGGTGGGGTTGTCAGAGCCTGGAGCCTGGAATGCATTGAGGCCGAGCAGCCAACGCAAGATCTGCACCGCGACGTAGTTGAGCATGATCGTGAGGATCACCTCGTGTGCGCCGGTCTGCGCCTTCAGCAGACCGACGATCCCACCCCAGACGCCACCGGCGACCAGCGCCGCGATCAGCGCCACCAGCAGGTGCACGACTACCGGAAGGTTCCAGGTGAACCCCACGTAGGCGGCGGCGGTTGCGCCGGCGATCAGCTGCCCCTGGGCGCCGATGTTGAAGAGCCCGGCCCGGAACGCGAGGGAGACACCCAGGCCGCCGCAGATCAGCGGAGCGGCCTTCTCCAAGGTTCCGCTCAGGGCCGCGCCAGACCCGACAGATCCCTTCAGCAACGCCCAGTAGGCGTCGCCGACCGCGTTCAACCCGGCCTTGATGCCGTCGAGCGGCGCAGAGAAGAAGTAGGAGAACTTGGACAGGGCGTCATCGTTGCTGACGATGATGAGCACCGCGCCGACCAGCAGCGCGAGCACGATCGAGGCGATGGTGAGCGTGACTGTCGGCAGGTACGCCGACAGGTTGGCGACGGCATTCCTGGCAACCGGAGGTTCGCCGGGTCCATCTGATGGGGCCGGCTGCTCGGTCTTCGCCTGCTCATTCATGGCCGGCTCCCCGGTCGGGCATTGTCGACGGATCGTCCTTACGGGACGAGGCGGCTGCGCTTCCGCCGCCATGTGCACCCACCTGAGCACCGGCCATCAACATTCCGATGTCCTCGCGTGAGATGCCGGGGTCGACAACTCCGACGATGCGGCCGGCGAACATGACGGCGATCCGGTCCGCCAGCCCGAAGACCTCGTCGAGCTCGGTGGACACGATGACCACGGCGGTCCCCTTGTCCCGTTGTTGCACGATCCGTTTGTGTACGAACTCGATAGACCCCACGTCGAGACCCCGGGTCGGCTGCGACGCGATCAGCAGCTTCAGCGGTCTGGACAGCTCGCGAGCCACCACCACCTTCTGCTGGTTGCCTCCAGACAGGGAGCTCACCGGGGTGACAGACGACTGCGTACGGATATCGAACTCCTGGATGCGTTGCCCCGCGTTGGTGCCCACCTGCGTCAACGACAACGCAAAGCCGGATGAGAACGGCTCGTCGCGATAGAGATCCAGCACGAGGTTCTCGGCCACCGTGAACGATCCGACGAAACCGTCGTGGCTACGGTCCTCGGGGATGTAGCCGATGCCGTCCTCGAGGCTCTCACGGGGGCCGTGTCGGGAGATGTCCTTCCCGACCAGCGAGATCACCCCCGCGGCCGGCCGCACCAACCCGAGCAACGACTTGATCAGCTCCGTCTGGCCGTTGCCCTGCACGCCCGCGATGGCGAAGATCTCGCCGGCTCGTACCTCGAACGACACATCCTCGACCACGGTGACACCTCGTTCGTCGACGACCGTGATGTGCTCGACTCCAAGGACGACTTCACCTGGCTTGGCGGCCGACTTGTCGACGGTGAGCTGGACGTTGCGCCCGACCATCATCTCGGCCAGCTCGGTTTCGCTGGCATCGCGTGTCGTGGTCCCGACGACCTTGCCGCGCCTGATCACGGTGATCCGGTCGGCGATCTCCTTGACCTCCTTGAGCTTGTGGGTGATGAACACGATGGAGGTGCCGTTGTCCCGCAGCGACCGCATGATGCCCATCAGCTCGTCGATCTCCTGCGGCGTCAGAACGGCTGTCGGCTCATCCAGGATCAAGATCTTGGCATCGTTGGCGAGTGCCTTGATGATCTCGACACGCTGCTGCACGCCCACCGGCAGATCCTCGATCAAGGCATTCGGATCGACTGCGAGCCCGTAGCGCTTCGACAAATCACGCACGAGATCGGCGGCTTTCGCCCGGTTGAGCACGCCCACCCCGCGGGTCTGCTCGCGACCGAGCATGACGTTCTCGGCCACGGTGAAGACCGG
>JBDUDR010000069.1:0-13877 GCA_040002845.1 Nocardioidaceae bacterium | reverse complement strand
TGCCCAGCGGCTGGCGACGGCACCGGGACGTCCTCGATATGCAGCACATCGGGGGACCCGTACTGGTCGTAGACGACCGCCTTCACGCCCGCCCCCGCCCAGCGGTACACCTAGTCATGGCGGCAACGTAGCAAGGTGGACGCCCACCGGCGCGCATCGCTGCAGCGGCGCGACATTCCGCCGCTTGCGGACGCGGACGGAACAAACGGAGCGGCACTAGCGTCGATGCGGTCCAGCTGCCTGGCCGCGTTGGCGGCGAGCGGGGTCTGAGCCCACCATCAGGTCGCCGCGTGAGGTGACTCCATGTCCGGTCCGACCACCCTTATGCCCTTCCAACCGACCACGATGTCCACCGCCCAGCTGGCGGCGGTGTCTTACCTGGCCCGCTACTCCGGCCATACCCACGGCCTTTACGCCTACCAGCTGCGGCGCTGGTTTGCCTGGTGTGAGTCCAACGGGCTGGACCCGCTGGTTGGGATCCAGCGAGCCCATGTCGAGCTCTACATCCGCCAGCTCGGCGACTCCGGGCTGAGGGACTCCTCGATCACCACGATGATGCACGCCGTGCGCGGGTTCTTCCGATTCGCCCACATCGACGGGCTCATCGCATCCGACCCGGCGGTCTACGCGCGACTGCTCAAGATCCATCGCGACGAGTCCCGCACCCAGGGCCTTGATCGGCTTGCGCTGATCCGGTTCCTCCAGATCGCCCAGACCCTCAGCGTTCACCACGGTGCTCTGTCCTACCTGCTCGGGATCAACGCCCCGCGAGCCTCCGAGGCGGCTGTACGGATCGAGGACTACGCCGACACCCTGCGCGGACACCGGGTGCTCCACCTGGTCGGCAAGGGCAACAAGCCCGCCACTGGGCCGCTGGTGCTGCGCCCGATATCGGGCAAACCGATCGATCGACTTGACGCCTACAGCATGGTCGCGCGGATCGCGAAGGCCGCTGGCATCCCACGGCACATCAGCCCGCACTCGCTGCGTCACGCGGCGATCACCAATGCCCTCGATGCGGGCGTCCCACTTCGCGATGCCCAGATCCTTGCCCGCCACGCCGACCCCCGCACCACCGAGCACTACGACCGCGCCCGCGGCAATCTCGACCGACACGGCGTCCACTTCCTCACCGCGTACGTCGCCGGCGTCTGAACGATCTGGCCGCATCAGCGTCGACTGCGCCCACCAGGGCGCGCGACCGACAGCTGCCGCCAACGCTCGCTCGCCGATGAGCGGTGCTTTGGTTCGATCCTTTCGCCCGGGGATTCTCAGCCGCCGGCCCGGACAGGTAATGACACGACTTCCTCCGAACTCTCGGCATGGCCGATCATCGCGAACACTGGCCCAGCCGAGTGAGTCGTCCCCCGTCTGTCTGTCAGACTAGACACCTCGACCGAGCGGAAGGCCTGGCGAGTGTTGGCTCGCCGGGCCGCAGCGAACGGGAAGGGCGGGCCCATGGCTGCTTACGCGGTTGCGCATCTGGACGAGATCGAGGAATTTGCCGACGCAGGCTGTCACTATCGGCCGATCCGACACCACCTGGGCATCACGGCGTTCGGAGTGACTGCTTGGACTGCCCGTGCAGCGGGAGACCTCGTCATCAACGAGCACGACGAGGGCGACCCCACCGCGGACCAGGAGCTCTTTCTCGTGCTGCGCGGCCACGCGTTGTTCGAGCTTGACGGTGACCGGGTCGACGCGCCGGCCGGAACTCTCGTTTTCGCCCCTCCCCGCACGAAGCGGATGGCCACCGCCAAGGAGGAAGGGACGACCATCATTGCGCTGGAAGGCACGCCGGGAGAGGCGTACGAGCCCCGTGGCTGGGAACTCTGGGCTCCGCTTGCCCCCCTCTATGCGGCGGGCGAGTACGTCGAGGTCGCCGACCGTCTTGGCGCCCTGGTCGCAACCACTCCGCAGTACCCCATGTTGTCCTTCAACCTCGCCTGCTGCGAGAGCCTCTCCGGCCGGACAAGTGACGCGCTCGATCACCTCCGGCACGCCGTCGAGATGTCGGAGGAGTTTCGCCATTCCGCGAAGGCCGACTCCGACCTGGATCCGATCCGCGACGAACCCGCGTTCAAGCAACTGATCGGCAACTAGAAGCCTCACTTGCCACCGGGGGGTATTGCCTGGTAGATGGAGCACCGTACGACCAACGGGGGAACGTCCGCTCTATGCCGAAACCTCGATGCACAAGTGGAGGGCGGCGCCAGAGGGGCCGATGCCATGCAGGTCCATCAGGGGCGAGCCGCGGGGGCCCCACCAGTTCTTTGAGGTCTTTCTTCTTCGCGGTCTTGCTCTTCTTGTCGATGGCCTCGAGCTCGACGATCAGCTCGACCGCGATGCGGCGCCGGGTCTTGCCGACGATGTCG
The DNA here is from genome assembly GCA_040002845.1 of Nocardioidaceae bacterium. Lineage (GTDB taxonomy): Bacteria > Actinomycetota > Actinomycetes > Propionibacteriales > Nocardioidaceae > JBDUDR01. The sequence continues at coordinate 11,502 of JBDUDR010000069.1, read as the reverse complement.
CGGGGTTTGATGGTCGCGATCAACGGCGGCCTGATGGGAGGACAGGAACTGCTTTGCCCCGCCTGGGAAAAGCTCCAACAAAACGCGATGGAGCCGGTTGAGGGTCGGGGTCCGTGCGCGGCCGAGCTCGTCGCGTCGGTCGACGAGCATGCCCATCACGACGGTCACCCGGTGTCGCTACCGCGGAACCAGATCCCAACACCATGGACGAGGACTCAGACACTCCGGACCAGCCCCGCCCCAGCGGCGTGATCACGTGGAGAGCCGGATGCGGTCAAGATGGGCGCGCCCGCCTCGGTCGCGCTCCGCGGCATCGACGTGGTCTCGCCGACGGAGGTGTGCGTTGCCGGATACTCAGGCGCTCAGGCGACCGTCTCGCAATGGAAGAACGGCTCATGGACGACGCGCTACACGCTGCCGGCTGTCGGCCAGCACCTGATTCTTCGTGAACACGCAGGGGCGTGGTCGTCGCTGGCCACTCCGGCGGGTGAAGCCGAATCGCAAGGTCAACTCCAATCGGTGACGGCGGCCTTGTCGTCGAGCAGTGTCTGGGCGGTTGGCTATTACTACTACTACTCGACCTCGAGCGGCCTCCATCAGCCGCTGCTGGTCCACTGGACCGCGGACTCTGGCGCCGGGACACTGACGACGCAGGTTGTGAGCCCCGCCGCTGAGCGTGTCCGCCACAGCTTGGGGTGTCACGGCGAGCTCTACTGGCGGTTTATGGGCCGTCGGGTGCCAGTCCACCTCCGGAGACGACCGGACCTCGATCCTCCGCGGGACGGGAACCTAGCCGACGCGCGAGTAGACAACCGACGGCTGGGCACAAGCGGTCCTCACACGGATCGCTGGGCGGTCCAGCCCGGGTCCGCGGCAGTTCGCGCTTCGGGTGGGAGAACTGGCTCGACCTCACCGCAGTCCGGGCAAATCGAGAACTGCGCTGCTCAGGCGAGGCGTTCGACGGCGGCGATGAGGGTGCGGGCGTTGCGCAGTCGCCTCTCCCAGGTGATCCCGAGGAAGAGCAGGGCCGCGCCGAGCATCGCGAAGAGCACCCAACGTGGCACGGCCGCTGCATACGGTTGATAACGGCGAGCACGAGGATGACGCCCGCGCCCATCAGCAGGGGGGCGATCCATCGCATGGCGGCGCCAGCCAGCAGCACGAGCAGCGACGCGATGCCGAGAAGCAGCGCTCGCAAGGACGTCGGCTCGGGCAGGGCGGCCCACAGGCTCGGCAGTAACGCCAGCGACAGTCCCGGCGCGAGGCTCGTGATGCTCGACGCTCCAGGCGTTCTCCGCATCCGGACGACTCCGAGTATCAGCAGCACGAGCGCGGTGGGCAACGTGTAGGCCTCGACCGCGCTCACCCCCTCGACGGCAAGTCGAACCCAGCTGGCCGTCGCGAGCAGCAGCCCACCTGCGATGGATGCCGGGCGCCGATCCCAGCTGACCAACGACGCGGCCACCAAGCTGGCACCTGCGATCGTGAGGCAGATCGGGAGCTGAACTGCCACGCTGAAACGTTCGGCCAGCAATAGCCCTACGCAACCGACCGCGATCGCTCCCAGCTCGAGGCCGGGTCGCGCACGATGTGCTCTACCACCGACTCGAAGCTGGGCCGCGAGGACCACGACCGCGCCGAGGCCGACCAGCGCATATGCCGTCACGCCCTCGGTGCGGTCGACCCGCTCGAGGCCAGCCGCGGTCGCCAGGCCCACCAGCAGCACCGACCCGAAGGCCGCCGCAGCCGACGGCAGCATGTCAGCGACCAACCACGCCAAACCCGCGAGGACAAGAGCCAGGCAACCGGCGGTGACTGCGGTCGTGACCTCAGAGCCCAGCGACGCGACCAGGGCAAGGCACGCGTATGCAGCACTCGCCAAGCCCAACAACTCCGAGCGCAGCAGCACAGCCACAACCCCGGTCACCAGCGCGAGCGCGCCCATGACGACCACGACCGCCCACAACGGCATCGAGTAGCGCAGTGCCACGACACCGGCGGCGGCCGTCACCATCGCAAAAGTGGGGATGAAGCGCGGGAGTCGTCGTGCCAGCACCGTGCAGACCGCGGCCATGACCACGACGGCCGCGACCCCCACGAGCCAAGCCGAACCAAGCTCAAAGAAGCCTTCAACGTCGGCGTCGGGATGGTCGCTGGGAGCCATCGCCCACGGATCGAATGCAGGCACCAGCACGGTGCCGAGCGCGTCGAGCACGGAGAGGCCCAACAGCAGCGCTGCCAGGAAGCCGGTCGGCAGGGCAGCAGCGACGGCGCCGAACCGCCACGGCGTCCGGAACACCCGGGTCAAGGCAGCAAGAAGGGCGCAGGTTGCAGCGAGGCACGCCAACACGGCGTTGACGCTCGACCCTTCCAACGGACGGAGGACGAGCAGAGTCGCCCCGACGACAGCGACCGCAGCAGCCAGCCGCCGCCACCTCATCGACAGTCTCGTTTGCGCCGCAGCGCACGCCGCGACGGCGAGGCAGATCGCCCATCCCACCGCGCGTCCGGAGCTCCACAGGCCGGTCAGGTCGTCTTCGATGAGAACGCGCCGGAGCGATTCGGAGTACGCGAAGGCCAGAGTGCAGACGGCCAGCACCGTCACCCACACCGCGAAGGTCCACAACGCGATGCGAGCCGCAAGGAAGGCTGCCGCCAGCAGCACGACCACCAGGGCGAAGCCGACATACTCCTCACGCGCCCACTGCTCGTGGAACACGAGGAGCACGAGCCAGACCGTGCCGAGCGAGGCGAGCAGTTGAACACCCGTGAGCTGACGGGTTCGGGTCCGGACCGCAGCAAATGCCCAGGAGAGGCCAACCGCCACGAGGATTCCAGCCGACACCCACGCGGTCGCGGTGTCGGAGACTCCACCCAGTCCGAGCAGTCCGCCTTCGACAGCGGCGACGAAGTCGACCACTACCAGCACGACCGTCAACAGGGTCAGGGACTCTCCGGAGCCACGCAGTCCGCGCCGTAGGCTCCACGCAGCGATCGTCGCTATTCCTGCCGTGATCGTCAGCAGGATCGCTGCCTTCGCGGCAAGCGACAGGTCGGACCAGGCGACCGACACGAACACCACTGCCGCCACCAGTACGCAGATGGCCCCGAGGCCGAGCAGGATGGTCGGCGTCGACAAGGCCGGCCATCCTGATGCGCGTTTCGGCCGGGCCGGCATCGGTGGCAGCGCCGGGTAGGGCGCCGGCGCCGGGCCAGCTGGCTCGTGTCCACTCGGTGGTGTGGTGGCCCTTGTCCCTGCACCGGCCGGTGACGACTCGGTGACTGCGGAGTCGGGGCTCACGGCGACTTGTCCACGAGCCGCCTGCAGGGCGAGGTCGGACTCGCTCAGCAGCCACCGCAGCCGATTCGCATCCGGGCTTGTCTGGTCAAGGCCGCAGCGCGGACAGACTGTCAGGGCACCGATCTGGAGCTCGCAGTCCAGACAGCGCCCCGACAAGTAGTACCTCCCCATGGGGTGATCCTCGCACCTGCGGCCCCCTGGAGGGTCATGTCGGACGCCAGACCCCTACGTCTTCCATTGAGTAGCCGGCACCCCGGCCGGGGCTAGCCCGCGTTCAGCGGATGCAGGGTCAGGGTGTCGTCGGTTGCGGAGTCCACCCCGTCGCGACTGAAGACCCACGGCCAGGTCTGGCCAGTCGCCCACAGCCCGGTCTGGTCGGAGTAGTGGCTGCTGAACGCGTGCCCTGAGGCGCCTGTCAGGTTCACCCAGCGGGAGTCGTCGAAGTTCGCCAGTGACACGACCATCCGCATCGACGGCACATAGTTGACGTCATACCCCTCGCTGGCATCCCATCCGATCGCGTCAACCACGGCGGTCCCGCCGGCCAGGTCGTACGGCCCGCGGTTGAACAGCCACTCGATCGGACCGATGCCCGAGGTGCCTAGCGACTGGTTCTCCAGCTCCAGCCGGTGCAGCCGCCCCCAGTTCCAGATGTTGGGATCCTTGGCCTGCAGCATGGTCAGCTCGTCACGAGCATTGACCATCGCCTCCGACAGGATGTCGTCGCGGGTCTCGCGAACGTCGGTGTTCACGTCGTCCCACCACGGTGATTCGGGGTTCTTCAGCAGTCCCGCCACCACCGCGAACCACCGGTCGCCGCCGTCCGGCCATACCGACTCCGGCATCTGGTCATGGAACGTCAAGGCAAGCAGGTTCTTCCACACAACGTTGAAGTACGCCGCCGCCACCGAGTCCGCCGGCTGGGTGAAGTCCCATCCGGTCAGCACCCGTTGCCCTTGTCGCGCGAAATGGGTGGGCACGTCGATCTTGAGCAGGTACGGCACCAGCGTCGCGGCGTTGGCGTTGTGGGTGTCGAGCTGCATCGTCGCCATGTCGTCGACCGTGATGTCGTCGTCCGCGTTGATCATGTCGATGATGCGCTGGCTGCGATAGCCGTAGTCCCACGAGTCGCCCAGGTAATAGGGGTACTTCGACCCGTCGACAGGTGCCTGGTTGGCCGTAACGACGTACCCGTCCTTCGGGTTCAGGACGTTCGGCAGCGCCTCATACGGGACATAGCCCGCCCAGTCGTACGCCGGGTCCCATCCCGGGACCGGCCAGTCGCCGTGTCCGGTGCGCCGGATCGGAATGCGTCCGGGCGCCTGGTACCCGATGTGGCCGGCGGTGTCTGCGTACACCAGGTTCTGTGCCGGCACGGCGAAGTCGGCAGCCGCCGCGTGGAACTGGTTCCAGTTTCGGGCCCGGTCCAGCTCGAAGATGGCATCGGCGGTCTTGCCAGGCCGCAAAGCCGTCCAGCGCAACGAGACCGCATAGCCCGAACCCCGGTGCGGCGCGTGACCGGTCACCGGCGCCTGCTCGCCAACGTCAGCGAGATCGTCCGACACATCGGAGATGATCGGGCCGTGACGGGTGGACCGCACGGTGATCGTCACCGGGTCATGTCCAGCCACCTGGAACGTCTCCTCGCGAGTCTTCATCGGCAGGTGCCGTCCGTCGTACAGATACGTGTGTCCGGAGACCTTCTCCAGATAGAGATCACTCACGTCAGGACCGAGGTTGGTGAAACCCCAGGCGATCTTGTCGTTGTGGCCGATCACCACGCCGGGCACGCCGGAGAACGTGAAGCCGGTGAGGTCGAACGGACAGGCCGGGGAGACGGTCGTGCAGTGCAGACCCATCTGGTACCAGATTCCTGGCATCGTCGGTGCCAGGTGCGGGTCGTTGGCGAGGAGCGGCATTCCGGTGCTCGTGCGTGAGCCCGAGACAGCCCAGGCGTTCGAGCCGATGCCGTCGCCGGTGCCCATCAGCGGCGGCATGTCATGGACGACCTTGTCGAGTGACCGCAACTCGGCGACCACCTGCGGCGGGAACATCGCACGCCGCGGCAGCCGGGTGGCGTTTCCGGTCGCATCCTGCTCATACACTCCGTCGACGACCGCACCTTGGTCGACGATCGGCTGGTGCGTTTCGTACTGGTAGGGGGGATACAGCTGGGCGACCTGGCGCAGGCTGAGGCTGGTGCTGGCCATCACCCGGTCGATCTCGTCCTCCATGTTGCCGCGAAGATCCCAGGCCATCGCCTTGAGCCAGGACACAGAGTCCGCGGGCGTCCAGTGCTCGGGGGTCGTGTCGACTCCGTCGAGACCAAGCACGGCATACTCCAGGGACAGCTGCGCGCCCGAGTGGTTGGCCAGGTAGGCGTTGACACCGTTGGAGAACGCGTCGAGATAGCGCCGGGTGTCGGGGTCCAGCAAGGCCAACTCCCGCTCCGCGACGCGCCTCCAGCCGAGCGTACGCACGAACTCGTCGGTCTCAAGAGTGTCGTTGCCGAACCACTCGCTGAGGCGTCCTGACGTGACGTGACGGCGGAAGTCCATCTCGAAGAACCGGTCCTGCGCCTGAACATATCCCTGGGCGAAGAACAGGTCCTCTGCGTTGTCCGCATAGATCTGTGGCACGCCCTTGTCGTCCCGCAGTACGGTCACGTCGCCGCGCAGTCCAGGAACGGTGATGTCGCCGCGGGTCTGTGGAAACGAGCGATGGACTGTCCAGATCGCATAGAGACCGGTCGCCAGCAGGACCAGCACGATCGCAGCAGCGACGTACGAGAGGATGCGCATCCAGCGAGGCACGCGCCAACTCTACGGCGGTCGAGCCAGCGCAAGGGTCGGTAATCTGCCGCCCGGCGTGGTCCCTGCCCCGCGCAGTGATCGCCGTTCCGACGACTCATGGACGCGGCCCGAGATGTGTACCGTGATTCCTCACCAGGGAGGTGCGTCGTGACGGCCGGTCCTCTAGAGCGGGGCAGACTTTCCTTTGCCCGGCAGTCGTGGGGGGAGGCGTTCGCCCAGTTTTCCTCCGCCGACGAGGTGTCGCCGCTGGAGGTCGATGACCTCGAGCGACTCGCGGTGGCGGCCTACTTGGTAGGCAAGGACAACGACAGTGCCGACGTCTGGACACGTGCGCATCAGGAACACCTCCGGCTGAACGAGACTGCGCGGGCCGCACGCTGTGCGTTCTGGGTGGCGTTCGGGCTCATGGGCGCCGGCGAACTTGCCCGCTGCCACGGCTGGCTCGCGAGAGGCCGCCGGCTGCTCGATGACGATGAGTTGGACTGTGTAGAGCAGGGATATCTCCTCTATCTGGTCGCCAAGTTGGCCATCTTCCAAGGTGAACTGGCATCGTCGCGCGACACCTTCGCCCAGGCGTCAGCAATTGCGGGGCGGTTCGGTGATCTGGACCTGGTCACCCTGGCACGACATGGCGAGGGCAGAGCACTGATCGGGCTGGGCAAGGTGATCGAGGGGGTCGCACTCCTCGACGAGGTCATGGTCGCGGTGACGTCAGGTGAGGTCTCGCCAGCTGTAACCGGGGATGTCTACTGCAGCGTCATCGAGGCGTGCCAGGAGATCTTTGACCTGCGTCGGGCGCACACATGGACAGCGGCGTTGAGTCGTTGGTGCGAGTCGCAGGCGGGAATGGTTCCCTACCGCGGTCAGTGCCTGGTGCATCGTGCGGAGATCATGCAGCTGCATGGTGCCTGGCCTGATGCTCTGGGCGAGGCGCGGCGGGCCGGCGAGTGGCTGGCCCGGCCCCCCGGGCACCCGGCGGCCGGAGCCGCGCTCTACGTCCAGGCCGAGCTGCACCGGCTGCGCGGCGAGTTCGCCGCAGCCGAGCGGGCATACCGTGGGGCGAGTCAATGGGGACGCGAGCCGCAACCTGGGCTGGCACAGCTTCGACTCGCCCAGGGCAAGGTCGAGCTGGCGTGGGCGGCGATCCGCCGTCGACTGGACGAGGAGCAAGACCGCGCCACCAGGTCCGTCCTGCTGGCCGCCCACACGGAGATCGCCTTGGCGGCCGGCGATATCGGTGTGGCCCGCAGCGCTACCGATGAGCTGGCGCAGATCGCCGGCACCTTCGGAGCACCCTTCCTGCACGCCTTGTCCTCGCACAGCAACGCTGCTGTCCTGCTGGCGGAAGGCGATGCTCGGGCCGCGTTGGTGGCACTTCGTCAGGCGGGGACGGCGTGGCGTGAGCTCGACGTCCCGTACGAGGCGGCCCGGGTCCGCGTCCTGGTGGGAGTGGCCTGCCGGCAGATCGGGGACGATGACACGGCCGAACTGGAGCTAGCCGCAGCCCGTGAGGTGTTCAAGCGACTGGGGGCTGCGCCCGACCTGGTGCTGGTGGAAGCCCTGACGCGGGATTCCGAGCGCTCAGCAACCGCAGGGTTGACACAGCGAGAACTTCAGGTGCTCGGTCTCGTCGCGACCGGCAGGACCAACCGGGCGATCGCGGCCGAGCTGGTCATCAGCGAGAAGACAGTCGCCCGCCATGTCAGCAACATCCTGACCAAGCTCGGGCTGTCGTCGCGGTCGGCGGCCACCGCGTACGCCTATGAGCATGGCCTCGTCTGAGCAGCGCGCCTACACACAATCACCCACGCGGCCGCCGCGGTGAAAAGTGGACAGTTAGCCCGATGCGATGAACGCCTTCTTCTCCATAGCGTCGTGACCGAGGGCGGGCCGCGGAGTCCGTGTCGCAGGTCAGGAGCCAGCCGTGAAGAAGCAAGGTCGCGCCAAGCAGCAGGAGCAGGTCCGCCAACGGGCGCGCGAACGGCTCCTGGAAGGGGTTCCGGTCACCGAACGGCAGGTGCATCTCGCTGGGGTGACCACGACGGTATTGGAGGGTGGCCAGGGATCCCCACTGGTGCTTCTGCACGGGGGTATAGAGAGCGGCGGGGTCTACTGGGCACCGGTGATCTCTCGCCTCGCCGAATCCCATCGCGTTGTGGTTCCCGACCTGCCTGGCCTCGGGGAGTCGGCGCCGGCCCCACGGCTGGACGCGGAGTTCTTCGCCGACTGGTTCGCCCAGCTCTTTCAGGTCACCGGTATGGACAAGCCCACGGTGATCGCGCACTCGTTGTTGGGGAGCATGGACAGCCGCTTCGCCGCCGAGCATTCCGATCTGTTGGGACGGCTGGTGATCTACGCCGCTCCTGCGATCGGGCCGTACCGTGTTCCGCTCGGACTCATGGTGATAGCGATCCGATTCAGTCTCCGCCCCACCGAGCGCAACAGCGAGCGCTTCAACAGCTGGGGGTTCCACGATTTTGATCGGGCCCGCCGACGAGACCCGGAGTGGTACGGGGCGTGGGATGACTACGTGCGCGAACGTGGAGCTGTGCCGCATGTCAAACGCACCATGCGACGGCTGATCAAGACCGAGACGAAACAGATTCCCGAGGTCGAACTACGAAACATCAGCTGCCCGACGGCACTGTTGTGGGGCAGACACGACAGATTCGTGTCCCTTCAAGTGGGTGAGTCGGCGAGCGACAGGTTCGGCTGGCCTCTGCACGTCGTCGAAGAGACGGGTCACGTCCCCCACATAGAGCGCCCGGGGGCCTTCCTGCGGGCATTCGCCGAGATCGAAGCGACCCAGCAACCCAGAAAGGCGCCACAGCCATGACCTCGGACACCGCTCCGACCGTGGCCGGCAATGAGTTCATGCTGATCTGGAACGCGATGGTTGCCAACACACATGCGCTCGTACAGCAGCCCAAGAGAGCAGAAGACAACGACGACGACGATTCACACCCTCAAAGTGCCTCGTTTCTTGAAGAGACATGACCGACCGCGCATCGCGCGCGGAGCACACCTCGCGGTGGATCGGCACTCCCGGGAATGCGCGAGCCGCTCGACAACGTTTGGTCTCGTAGAGCACAATTAGCAGTCGTCACGGTCGAGTGCCAACGATCGGACGAAGGCAACACGAGGAGACCACCGGTGCCGACGTACCAATACGCATGCATGGACTGCGCCGAGGACTTCGAGGTGCAGCAGAGCTTCACCGACGCCTCGTTGACCGAGTGCCCGGCCTGTGAGGGACGTCTTCGCAAGGTGTTCAACGCGGTCGGCATCGTCTTCAAGGGCTCGGGCTTCTACCGCACCGACTCCCGTGCGTCCGCAAACGCTGGTACGTCGACGGCGAACGGCTCGTCGGAGTCCTCCAAGGACACCGCAAGCGACAAGGCCGGCTCCGACGCCGGCAAGTCTGGCAAAGCGGGCGGCAATGGCACATCATCCTCGGACACGTCGAAGTCGTCCGAGCGGGCCGCCAAAGCCTCGAGCTCATCGGCGGGCAACGCCGCCTGAGTCAGGCCGGTCGCGTCGGCACCGGCGCTGTGGACGAAGTCAGCCATGATCGCCGGAGCGCGACTACTCTCGGCGGATGGCTCCCGGTAACCCCGCTCACGACCGCGCCGAGATCGGCGTCATCGGCGGGTCGGGGCTCTACGCGCTTCTGGAGGACTCGCACGAGGTAACCGTCTCGACGCCCTACGGCAAGCCGTCAGATCCAGCGGTGATCGCGAGGATCGGCGACCGGTCCGTGGCATTCATCCCCCGGCATGGTCGAGACCACCGGCATCCACCACATCGCATCAACTACCGAGCCAACCTCTGGACGCTGCGCGCACTTGGAGTCCGTCAGGTGCTCGCCCCCTGTGCGGTGGGCTCGCTGCGCGCCGAGCTCGGACCCGGCACCCTCGTCATTCCCGACCAGCTCGTCGATCGCACGACCGGCCGGGCGCAGACATTCTTCCACGAAGGCGCCTGCCACATCCCCTTTGCCGACCCATACTGCCCGGTCGGCCGCGCAACCGCGATGATCGCCGCGACACGTTCGGGGGTCCACGCGGTCGACGGCGGCGCCATGGTTGTGGTGGAGGGACCCCGCTTCTCGACGCGTGCCGAGTCGCAATGGTTCGCGGCCCAGGGTTGGTCCCTGGTCAACATGACGGGTCATCCAGAGGCCGTGCTCGCCAGAGAGATGGCCCTGTGTTACACCTGCATCGCTCTCGTCACCGATCTCGACGCCGGCATCGGCGAAGGCTCGGGAGTCACCCAGGACGAGGTTTTCGAGCTGTTCGCCCAACACGTCGACAGGCTGCGCGACATCGTGGTGTCCGCGGCCGCCGCCCTCCCGCTGGAGCGATCGTGTCCCTGCTCACGTGCACTCGAGGGTCTGCGACCGCCGTTCACCCTGCCGGAGTGAACCGTGCTGCTGTCTCCCGCCGCCTGGCACGATCTGGCTCGGACGGCTTCACGACATCGGAGGTTCGTCGCCGCCGCGCTCACCGCGGCCGCGGTTGCCTTCGGGTTGCACGCTCTCTCGCCGGCGCAACCGGCAAGCACATTCGTCCTCACAGCCAGCCACGACCTCGCCGGCGGCACACGCGTCCGGGCCAAGGACCTGATGAGGGTGGCGCTTCCGCCTGCTGCCGTTCCCGACGGTGCGCTCGCGGCCTCGGGGTCAGTCATCGGTCGCATGCTTGCTGGCCCGGTCCGAGCAGGTCAGACCATCACCGACGTGCAACTGGTGAGCCGGACTCTGCTGACGGCCTACGGTCCGGGCCTGGTGGCGAGTCCCGTTCGCATCGCCGATGCAGCGTCGGTCGGGCTCCTGCAGGTCGGCGACCTCGTCGACGTGCTCGCTGCCGATCCGCGAGCCGCCGGTTCAACCTCGACGGTTGCATACGACGCGCGGGTGATCGCGATCCCTGCGGTTAGCAGCGACGGAGGTCCCATGGGCACCGGGGCGCTGATCGTGCTGGCGGTCTCGCCGGCAGTTGCGAGGTCGTTGGCGGGCTCTGCGGTCACCGACCAGCTGTCTTTCATCCTCTGCGGGCGAAGCTGCGCTGAGTAGGGTCAGGCGCTGGCGCAGACCAGACGGCGCCGAGTCACGCCCACCCAGGACCCTGCGGAGGACCCGTCCCGAGGTGCCCCGCTCGTCAGTCACTCCCGTTGATCGCCCGCCTGAGGCACCCCGGACGGGGGCGGACCGTCGGTGGCCGACACCGCATTAGAGCGCACGGTCCCCGGCAGTAGCGGATATTGCGCGATGCATGGGCGCTGCTTGTACTGTGAACTGGACCAGAGCGCCATGGGGTGTCTACCCGCTCGGAACAAGGAGAAATATGGACGACTCGCCCGAGACCGAAGGCGGCTCTGGGGCCCCGG
>JBDUDR010000068.1:0-13908 GCA_040002845.1 Nocardioidaceae bacterium | reverse complement strand
CCAGGCATCTTCGGGTACTCCGGCGGGTAGGGCATGTCTCCCAGGCCAGCGACGTCGTCGCGCGCGTACATGTCCAGCAGTGGTTCGAGTGAGTGGGCGACCGAGTCGATCTCCGCGTGCGGGTCCCCGATCTCGGCGTACCTCGCGGGGACCGTGGCGATGGTCAGATCGCGAGGATCGACGGCGTCGAGCTCTTCCCATCGCAGGGGAGTCGATACCGGTGCCCACGGGAGGGGACGCAAGCTGTAGGCGCTCGCAATAGTGCGGTCACGGCTGTTCTGGTTGAAGTCGACGAATATCCTCTCGCCACGCTCTTCCTTCCACCACTTGGTGGTCACCTGGCCCGGCATCCTTCGCTCCAGCTCACGGCCGAACGCAATGGCAGCATGACGGACATCTGTGAACGTCCAGCGAGGCTCGACGCGCAGATAGATGTGCAGCCCGCTCTTCCCCGAGGTCTTGGGAAAGCCCACGTACGCCAGGTCTTCGAGCAGCCCTCGAGCCTCGGTCGCGACGCGGACCGCGTCAGCGAAGTCCGTGCCAGGCTGCGGGTCGAGGTCGATGCGCATCTCGTCAGGATGATCGACGTCGTCGCGACGCACCGGCCATGGGTGGAAGGTGATGGTGCCCAGCTGCGCCGCCCAGGCCACCACGGCCGGCTCGGTCGGGCAGACCTCGTCGGCGAAGCGGCCGGACGGAAACGCGATCTGTGCCGTCTCGACGTACGGCGGAGCGCCCTTGGGAACCCGCTTCTGGTAGAAGGCGTCACCGCGGTTGTCGGCCCGAGTCGCGAGCTTGACTCCCTCGACGACCCCCTTCGGCCAACGCTCCAAGGTGGTGGGACGGTGGCGCACGGCGGTCATGATCCCGTCTGCGACGCTCAGGTAGTACGTGACCACGTCGAGCTTGGTCACAGCGGGAGTCTTGTCTGTCGCGGGATACATCACCCGGTCGGGATTGGACACACGCAGCGTGCGTCCGGCGGCTTCGATGTCAACGGCAGGCGAAGGCATGCACCAACCGTAGAGGCACAGACAACCAGGAATAGTTGCAACCACAACGAAATGGGGGGTCGCCCGTTGCCCTGACCTGCCCCGGGAGGCAGACTGAAGGGCGGCGCCGCTGTGCCGGCGGCACCTTGGTGAACGACACCGAGGAGGATCTCACGCAATGCAGACACCCTCACCGGTTGAGTACGAACGGGCAACCAGCATCGCCCACGCTTTGGAGCTCATGGAACGCCTAGGACCGGAGGCCCGGGTCATTGCGGGAGGGCACAGCCTGCTGCCGATGATGCGACTAAGGCTGGCTCAACCCGAGGCGGTCATCGACATCAACGACCTCTCCGAGCTTGCGGGCATTCGAGTGGAGGACAACCACCTCGTGCTGGGAGCGATGACCCGCCATGCCGATGTGCTGGCGTCGGCAGTGGTCGGCGAGCACTATGCGATTTTCCACGATGCCGAACGTGTCATCGCGGACCCCATCGTTCGTAACCGAGGCACCGTCGGCGGCTCGCTGTGCCAAGCCGACCCGGCAGAAGACCTGTCGGCGGTTGCCGCGGCCCTCAAGGCCACGTTGACGCTGCGGTCCTCGCAGGGCGAGCGCACCGTCGAGGCCCGCGAGTTCGTCCAGGGGCCGTACGAGACGCTGCTTGGCCCCGCCGAGATTCTCACCGCGATCAAGATTCCCATCCGGGCCGGCGCGGGCAGCGCGTACGAAAAGGTCGAGCGCCGGGCGGGCGACTGGGCGATCGCCGCGGCCGGCTCCTTCGTGGTGCTCGCGGATGGCGCGATCGCTGATGTGGGGATCGGTATCGCCGCCGTCGGTGCCCCGCATCAGTGCGCACCCGAGGCCGAGCAGTTCCTGCTCGGCAAGGAACCCAGCGACGAAACCCTCGCGGAGGCCGCCCGGCTCGCGGCCGCAGCCTGCGCGCCGCGCGCCGACCAGCGAGGTCCTGTCGAGTACAAACGACATCTCGCCGGCGAGCTCACACAGCGAGCCCTGCGCAGATGCGTCGCCCGAGCCTCGGGAAGTGAGTGAGCATGCAAATCTCTATGACAGTCAACGGGGAGCAGGTAAGTGGTGAGATCGAGCCCCGCCTGCTCTTGGTGCACTTCATCCGCGACCAGCTCGGGCTGACCGGCACTCATTGGGGCTGCGACACGTCACAGTGCGGCACCTGTGTGCTGTGGCTCGACAAGACGCCCGTCAAGAGCTGCACGGTGCTCGCGGCGATGGCCGACGGCCACCAGGTCGACACGGTGGAAGGACTCGCCGTCGACGGCAAGCTCGACCCGGTTCAAGAGGGATTCATGCAGGAGCACGGCCTCCAGTGCGGTTTCTGCACACCGGGGATGATGATGACAGCTCGCTGGCTGCTCGATCACGACCCCGACCCCGATGAGGCAACAATCCGAGAGGCCATCTCAGGCCAGATCTGCCGGTGCACCGGGTACGAGAACATCATCCGCGCCGTTCGCCGGGCCGCTCAGTCACAAGCCGCCCCGCAGGAGCCGGTAGTCGAGGAGGTCAACTCATGACCGCCACCGACGAAGAGGCGACGGCCGCCAGACCAGACGATGCCACCAGCCCCGGAGGGAACCCGATGGGGTTTGGTCGCATGATCCGCAAGGAGGACGCGCGCTTCCTGCGCGGGCAGGGCAACTACCTCGACGACTACCAGCTGCCAGGGATGCTGCACGGCGCGATCCTGCGCAGCCCGATGGCGCATGCCCGGATCACGTCGATCGACACGTCCGCCGCGGAAGCGCATCCGCAGGTCAAGGCGGTCATCACGGGCGCGATCCTGGAGACCCTCAACCTGGCCTGGATGCCAACCCTGTCTGCCGACGTGCAAGCGGTGCTCGCCACCGACAAGGTCCGGTTCCAGGGCCAGGAGGTCGCATTCGTCGTCGCGGAGACGAAGTACGCAGCGCGTGACGCGCTCGAGCTCATCGATGTGGACTACGAGGCGCTGCCAGCCGTAACCGACGCGAAGAAGGCACTTGACCCCGATACCGCGGTCATCCGGGACGACATCGAGGGCAAGACCGACAACCACATCTTCGACTGGGAGTCGGGCGACGCGAAGCGTACCGACGAAGTGTTTGCCAACGCCGACGTCGTAGTGACCGAGGACGTGCTCTACCCGCGGGTGCACCCGGCCCCGATGGAGACCTGCGGAACGATCGCCAGCATGGACCCGGTGACAGGCAAGCTCACTGTCTACTCCACCAACCAGGCACCACACGCCCATCGAACTGTCTATGCGCTGGTGGCGGGCATCCCCGAGCACAAGATCCGGATCATCTCGCCAGACATCGGCGGCGGCTTCGGGAACAAGGTCGGGATCTATCCCGGGTACGTGTTGGCCGTGGTTGGGTCGATCGTGACGGGTAAGCCGGTCAAGTGGGTGGAGGATCGCAGCGAGAACCTGATGGCCACCTCATTCGCCCGCGACTACCACATGAAGGGATCGATAGCGGCGACCCAGGAGGGCAAGATCGTCGGCCTGCGTGTCGACGTGCTGGCCGACCACGGAGCCTTCAACGGCACCGCCCAGCCCACCAAGTTCCCTGCCGGGTTCTTCCACATATTCACCGGCAGCTACGACCTGCAGGCCGCGCACTGCAAGGTGACCGGCGTCTATACCAACAAGGCTCCAGGCGGTGTCGCGTACGCCTGTTCGTTCCGGATCACCGAGGCCGCCTACCTGGTAGAGCGGATGGTCGACCTGCTGGCCGACGAGCTCGGCGTGGACCCCGCCGAGCTGCGGCTGAACAACCTGCTCAAGCCCGAACAGTTCCCCTACACCTCGATGACTGGCTGGGAGTACGACTCCGGCGACTACCCGCGTGCCATGAGGCTGGCGATGGACCTCGCCGGGTACGACGAGCTGCGCCGCGAGCAGGCCGAGAAGCGCGAACGCGGTGAGTTGATGGGAGTCGGGATCAGCTTCTTCACCGAAGGAGTCGGCGCCGGCCCGCGCAAGCACATGGACATCCTCGGTCTCGGCATGGCCGACGGCGCCGAGCTGCGCATCCACCCGACCGGCAAGGCCCAGCTGCGGATCTCCGTGCAGACGCAGGGTCAGGGGCATGAGACGACGTTCGCCCAGATCGTGGCACACGAGCTCGGGCTGCCGCCGGAGGATGTCGACGTGATACACGGCGACACCGACAACACACCGTTCGGGCTGGGCACATACGGCTCACGGTCGACGCCGGTGTCGGGAGCCGCCGCCGCGGTGGTGTCCCAACGCGTCCGCGACAAGGCGCGCATCATCGCAGCCGCGGCCCTCGAGGTGAGCCCCGACGACCTCGAATGGGAACACGGACGCTGGTTCGTCAAGGGCGACCCGGAGCAGGGCAAGACCATCCAAGACATCGCGATGCTGGCCCACGGCAACCTGGAGCTGCCGGAGGGAGTGGAAGGGCATCTCGATGCCTCGGTGGTCTACGACCCGCCCAACCTGACATACCCGTTCGGCTGCTACATCTGCGTGGTTGACGTCGACCCCGGCACCGGCGTCGTCAAGGTGCGTCGGTTCATCGCGGTCGACGACTGTGGCCCCCGGATCAACCCCATGATCGTCGAAGGTCAGGTGCATGGTGGGCTCGCCGACGGCATCGGAATGGCCCTGATGCAGGTGATCGCCTTCGACGAGGACGGCAACTGCGTGGGTGGCTCCTTCATGGACTATCTGCTCCCGACCGCGCTCGAATGTCCGAGCTGGGAGCTCGGCGAGACGGTGACTCCCTCGCCGCATCACCCACTCGGCGCCAAGGGCGTCGGCGAGTCAGCCACCGTCGGCTCGCCGGCCGCGGTGGTCAACGCCGTGATCGACGCACTCGAGCCATATGGCGTACGCCACGCGGACATGCCGCTCACCCCGGCCAACGTGTGGATGGCAATGCAGGGTCGACCGGTCCGGACCGATATAGCGGTCACGTGAGCAGTCCCGGCGTCGCCGACCGCGCCGTGGCCCTGCGCGCCGAACGGGTCCCGTTCGTGCACGCGAGGGTGGTGCGAGCACAGCGGCCGACCTCGGCCAAGCCAGGCGACGAGGCCATCGTGTTCGCAGACGGCACGATGGAGGGGTTCGTGGGCGGCACCTGCGCCGAGTCGACGGTCCGAGCCCAGAGCCTGCGGCTGCTCGACTCGGGTGAACCGTTGCTGCTGCGCATCAGCCCCGAGCCTGTGGAGGGATCGGAGGCGGTGGCCGAAGGCGCGTTGACCGTGCACAACCCCTGCCTGTCGGGAGGGACCATCGAGATCTTCCTCGAGCCGGTTGTCCCGGCACCTCTGGTGCTGGTGCACGGGGACAGTCCGATCGGACGTGCCCTCACCTCCGTCGGTGACTTGCTGGGATATCACGTCACCGCCTGGGACGAGAGCGCACTCCGGTCAACCCCGGTGGCGGCCGTCGTCATCGCATCGCACGGTCGCGATGAGGAGCCCGTCGTCAGCGCGGCGTTGTCCGCCCAGGTGCCGTACATCGGGCTGGTCGCGAGCCGCAAACGTGGTGAGGCCGTGCTCGCCAGCCTGCCGGCAACCGCGGCCGGCACCGGGCGAGTTCACACGCCTGCCGGTCTAGACATCGGAGCTCGCACGCCCGAAGAGGTCGCCGTCTCGATCCTGGCCGAGATCGTGGCCGAGCGGCGTCGGCCATCCGGTCGACCGGTCGAGGCGCGGGCCACGACGGCTTCAGACTCCGAGACGGCGATCGACCCGGTCTGCGGCATGTCGGTAGCGGCTGTGGATGCCTCGCTGCACCTGGACCACGAGGGTGTCCGCTACTGGTTCTGCGGCACTGGGTGCCTGCGCGCTTTCGGCGCAGACCCGGCAAGCTACCTTTCGGCATGATCCCCGACCTGATCCCGGACGTCGCCACCATGCGGCAGCGGCTCGGCGAGGTCGGCTATCTCGCCGACGATGGGCTGGCCACTGCGTTGTACTGCTCGGTGCGCCTCCCGCAGCCGATCCTGCTCGAGGGCGAAGCCGGGGTCGGCAAGACCCAGGCCGCCAAGTCGCTGGCCGAACTGCTTGGTACGCCGCTGATCCGGTTGCAGTGCTATGAGGGCATCGACTCCGCCGAGGCGCTGTACGAGTGGAACTATCCTCGGCAGCTGCTGGCCATCCGACTCGCCGAGGCACAAGGCGGCCCGCTGGCCGAAGACGACCTGTTCGCCCGGCCGTACCTCGTGGAGCGACCTCTCCTCCAGGCAGTCGAACACGTGGGCCCGCTTCCCGCCGTGCTGCTGATCGACGAGGTCGACCGGGCCGACGAGGAGTTCGAGGCGTTTCTGTTCGAGCTGCTGGCGGAGTCGTCGCTGACCATTCCTGAGATCGGCACCATCTCGGCTGTGCTGCCGCCGCTGGCCATCTTGACGTCAAACCGCACCCGTGACCTGCACGATGCGCTCAAGCGCCGCTGCCTGTACCACTGGATCGACTATCCGGAGATCGAACGAGTGGTGGCCATCATCCGACGACGAGTGCCCGCCGGGACCCGCGATCTGGCGGCGCAGGCGGCCGCGTCGGTCCAGCGGCTTCGATCGCTGGACCTGCAGAAGCCGCCCGGGGTGGCCGAGGCGATCGACTGGGTGCACGCGCTGTCCTTGCTGGGTGTACGCGAGCTGGACGGCGCCGCGACGGGCCGCACACTCGGCTCTGTGCTGAAATATCGCGAGGATCTCGAGGTCGTGGCCGACCGCGGGGTTGACTGGGTCGCCGGGGTCTGACGATGTCGGACCTGGCGACGCTCACGGCTACCTTTGGACGCCTGCTGCGCACCAGCGATGTGCCGGTAACCACCGAACGGTCCGCCCGGTTCGCAGCCGTCGTGACTCTGGCCCGACCGGTAACGGTCAGCGAGCTGTACTGGCTGGCGCGGGTCACCTTGGTCGATGGTCCGGAGCAGCTCGAGGCGTTCGACGCCGCGTTCAGGTACGTCTTCGGGGGCATGGTTGACCCCGCCGAGTTTCGGCGTGACTTCGCCGCACCGCCGACCGTCGTGCCGGTGCCAACTCCGACAAGACCCGGAACCGACCGCCGGCACTCCAGTGGCGTCGTGCTAGGTGAAGCCACCCTGCCCGGGTCGGCCATTCCGCCGCAGCTCGCCCCCGAGGGAGGCGTGCCCGAGTCGCTGTTTGGCGCCGCGAGCACCGAGGAGCGACTACGCAGCAAAGACTTCGCCGCCTGCACGCCCGAGGAGCTGGCTCGGCTGCGAGAGCTGGTGGCCCAGATGAAGCTGGTGGCGCCACTCCGCCCGGCGAGGCGTACCGTGCCCCGCCCGACGGGCCGGCGGCTGGACCTGCGCCGGACGTTGCGCGCCGCCCATCGGACCGGCGGCGATGCGGTGCACCGGACCTACCGGCGCCGCGCTGAGCGCCCCCGCAAGGTGGTGCTGATCGCGGACGTCTCGGGGTCGATGGAGGCGTACTCGCGGACCTACCTTCATCTGCTGTCGGGCGCGGTACGTGGCGCCCGGGCCGAGGCATTCGTGTTCGCCACCCGCCTGACCCGCCTGACCAACGAGCTGTCCACCGGTCATCCCGATGTGGCGCTGGCCCGCGCCGGGCTGGCCGCCCCCGACTGGTCTGGCGGCACCCGGATCGGGGACGCGCTGAAGTCCTTCCTCGACGAGTATGGCCGGCGCGGGATGGCTCGGGGTGCTGTCGTCGTGATCGTCTCTGACGGCTGGGAACGCGCCGACCCCGGTCCACTCGGTGAGCAGATGGCCCGGCTGTCCCGGCTGGCCCATCGAATCGTCTGGGTGAACCCGCGCAAGGCAGCCGAAGGTTTCGAACCCTTGACTGGCGGAATGGCCGCGGCCCTCCCCCACATCGACGCCTTCGTCTCCGGCCACTCGGTGGACGCGTTGCACGAGGTGTTGGCGCGGATCGGTGGGGCTGATCAGCGCTCACGGATCGGCCGACTCGATTGATCCGCCGAGGTACGGGTTGCGCACGACACTGTGCAGAGCGGAGGTGGCAAAGGCGTACCTCGGCGGACTACGACGTGGTCCACGTCAAGCCGTAAGGCAACCGCAACGTCGCGCCCAACGGACTCGCCTTCCGTGTGCTCCGCCTTGTTCGTAGGCTGACTGTATGACCTACAAGGTGACCAAGTCCGACCAGGTGTGGCGCGAACAGCTCGACAGCCAGTCGTACGCCGTGCTGCGCGAGGCCGCAACCGAACGACCGTTCACCGGTGAGTACGTCGACACCAAGACCGAGGGTGTCTACCGGTGCCGCGCATGTCAGGCTGAGCTGTTCCGCTCGACGGAGAAGTTCGACTCCCACTGTGGCTGGCCCTCGTTCTTCGCCCCGCTGGCGGAGGACCGTGTCGAGTACGTCGAGGACCGCTCGATGGGGACGAAGCGGGTCGAGGTCCGCTGCGCGACCTGCGGGTCACATCTGGGCCATGTCTTCGAAGGCGAGGGTTACCAGACCCCAACCGACCAGCGTTACTGCATCAACTCGGTCAGTCTGACCCTGGAACCCGGACCCGTCACCGCCGACCCCGTCAGCGCTGCGGACTGAGCCGCACCGGCACTTACGGCAGGGTGGCCACGATCTGTTCGGGCGTGCGGCGGCGACCTGTGTAGAACGGCACCTCGTCGCGCACGTGCAAGCGAGCTCTGCTGCCGCGCAGGTGCCGCATCAGGTCCACAATTCGATGCAGCTCGTCTGCCTCGAAGGCGAGGATCCATTCGTAGTCGCCGAGAGCGAATGATGCGACCGTGTTGGCCCGTACGTCCGGATAGTCGCGAGCCATCTGCCCATGCTCGGCGAGCATCGCGCGACGCTCGGCGTCCGGGAGCAGATACCAGTCATACGACCGTACGAAGGGATAGACGCAGAGGTAGTCACGCGGCCGCTCGTCGGCGAGAAAGGCTGGGACGTGACTCTTGTTGAACTCGGCGGGCCGGTGCAGGGCCAGTTGAGACCAGACCGGGTCGAACCGCTTGCCCAGATCGGTGCGGCGGACACCGTGATAGGCATCCTGCAGCGCATCTGCGCTGTCCGCGTGACACCACAGCATCAGGTCCGCGTCCGCTCGAAGACCCGAAACGTCGTAAAGGCCGCGAACCGTCACGTCGTTGCCGGTCAGTTCGTCGACGAACTTCGCGAGGCCGGCACCGAGGTCGGTGCGAGGCTGGTCGCCCAAGGGTTCGCGAAGCCGGAACACAGACCACATCGTGTAGCGGATCGCAGTGTTGATGTCCTTCGCCTGCTTGCCGAGGTTGGGCTGGCGGCCGGCGTCGGCAGTCGGATCCGATGTCGCTGCGGAGGTCGGGTCGGTCATGACCTCATTGTGTCGGGCCTGCCAGCTCAGTGACGATTCGGGTGGCTGCCTTTTCGGCCGAGTCCACGCAGGCGGCGATCCCGAGGCCGTCGTACGCTGCACCGCACACGGCCAGTCCAGGCATGGTGGCGACCTCGTCCTGGATCCGGCGAACGCGAGCCTGATGGCCGACCGCGTACTGCGGAAGCGCACCTCCCCAGCGCGTCACTCGAGCGTCCTCGAGCGGGCCGCTGAGACCGGTGGCAGCCGCCAGGTCCGCCATCACCGCTTCGACCAGCTCCGTGTCGCTGCGCTGGAGAGCCGCCTCCTCCCGGTGCCGTCCTACCGAGCAGCGAACGATCACGGTGTCCCCCGTGCGGCCGGCGACCCAGCCCCACTTGTTCGACATGTACGTGGCCGCCTTGACCAACCGGCCCTCGACAGGTGGTACCAGGAATCCGGAGCCGGTCGGCGGTTCGGGGAAGGCCGACGACGGCACTGCCAACGTGACCAGCGCAACCGACGCGTACTCGATCCGGGAGAGCTGGTGAGACGCCTGGGGAGCGACGTCCACGAGGAGCCGACCGGCCGCCACGGCTGGGAGTGCCAGCACCAGCCCATCCGCCTCGATGAGCTCCACCGACCGGCTGGGCCCGATCGCGAGTCGCCATCGGCCGTCCGGGATCCGGGACAGCTCGCGTACCGTCGACTCTGTTCGTATCTGGTCGCCCAACCGTCGCGCCAGGGCTTCGGCGAGCCGTCCGACCCCGCCCGCGATCCCGGTGAACAACGGCGGCTTCTCCCCAGCGACCTGCTCAGCCCCGGCGCCGGCCAATGCCTGGGCGGCCGTCATCAGCGAGCGATGATCCGCCAGCAGCGGGACCAGAGAGGCTAGGCAGGCCCGGGCGGACAGCTCATGGGCGTGACCGGCGTACACACCGCCGAGGAGTGGCTCCACAAGCCGGTCGGTGACCTCGTGACCGAACCTTCTCGTCACCAGGTGGCCGACTGACACGTCGTGCGCCAGATCCACACCCGGAAGCAGTCGCTCCAACCGCACCCGGGCCAAGCCCGGTACCGACAGCACACCGCTACGGCGCAATGCGGCCAGGTCTGTCGGAATGCCGAGCACCGATGGCGGGAGCTGACGAATCTGTCCGCGGGTCCACAGTCCCGCCGCCGTTGCCGCGGGATGTACCAGGTCGGCGGAGAGCCCGACCTCGGCCGCGAGTCTCACTGCCTCGGGGTGTCGGTTCAGCATCGAATCCGCGCCCTCGTCGACAGGCACCCCGGCCACCTCGCTCACGCGGAGCTTGCCGCCGATCCTGTCGGCCGCCTCCAGCAGGGTCACCTGCCCAGGCCCGAGCACCTCGGTCAGGCGCAGGGCGGCGGTGAGTCCGGAGATCCCACCTCCGATCACAACCACCTGAGGCGCGGTGCGAGCCAAATCACCGACGCGCGACGATAGGTCTGGCGAGGGCACACGCCAAGCCTGGCACTGAGCCTGCCTCCGCCGCATGGCAGCACGGCGGAGGGCCGTGCTCGCAAGGCTCCACAGACAGGAACCAGCATGACCAAACCGGTGCTCGTTGCAGTGGGCGTGCTAATTGCCCTTCTTGGTGTGATCTGGACCCTGCAGGGTCTCGGCTACATCGGGGGCAGCGCGATGTCGGGCGCCACCGTGTGGGCCGTCCTCGGCCCAGTGGTCGCCCTCGTCGGCCTCGCGATCGCTGTTGCGGGCCTCCGCGGCCGCCATTCCGGTCGGTAAAGAGAGCCGCCTGTCTACGAAGAGCGACCTGTGGACGAACTGCCTCAGTAGCCGCCCCCGCCGCCGCTGTCGGTGCTCGACGGTGCTGCCTTGATTGGCTGCCCAGCCGGAGACAGCGCGTACCAGGTTCCGCCGAAGGTCTGTACGCCCTCACCCTCCACGTCACCAGGAGCTTCGTCGTTGGCGAACGTGTACAGCGGCCACCCGTTCGCGGTCAGCATGGACTCGCCGCTAGTCGATTTCGTGACACCCAGCGTGGCGCTGATGCCTGACACCGACGGAGCTCCGCTACTTGGCGCGGCGACGAGCGGCCAGTACTCCAGGCAGTCGGACGAGCAGGAGGAGTGCTTGGGCGAGTCGGCGGTGAGCATGTAGACCGTGAGGCCCTGGCCGTCGACCAGCACGTCCCCGAGCGAGGTGCTGGCGACGCCCAGGACCGCCCCCGATGGACCCTGTGTCGATGAGTCCGGCGAACTCGGCGTGGTACTGCCACTCGAGTCGCTACTCCCGCAGGCAGCGACAACCAGCGTGATGGCGGCGGCTCCGGCGAGCCGCACAATTGTGGTCTTACGAGACATGGCAACCTCCCAGAGGCCACCCCCTATTACGGACGCAGCGTCCGACCGGTTCAGTCGTAGCGCGGCGGCCAGCCGGTCAGATGCAGCCGGGTTGATGTGTGTCCGCTCACAGTTCGGTGGAACCAACCGATGTCGGCGCCCGTCCCAATGCAACTCGACCCGCCTGGAGATCACCATGAAGCCTCGTCTCGCCGTCACAGCCGTCGCCGCGATCGTAATTTCGGTACTCAGCGTTTCCGCCTGCGCCAACCACTCGGAGGACTCGACGACGACAGACGCCGCGGGGAGCGCCGCGATGTCGCCCCGCGGGCAGACCGCCCCGAGCTTCGACCGGATTGCCGGCGGCGCCGCAGGGGAACGGGTGGTCCGGTCCGGCGGGATCCTGCACGGAACGAGCATCCCGCAACAGGTGATCTCTCATGCGAGCTTGACCATCCGCTCCTCCGATGTCGGTCAGGCCATGATTCGGGCCGAAGGGGTAGCGACTGGGGCGGGCGGTTTCGTCGCGAGTGAGAACACCCAGGCCGACCGGAAAGGCAAGGCACGTACGTCGAGCCTGGTGTTCCGAGTGCCATCCGCATCCTTCGATTCGACGCTGAGGCAGCTGAGGGCGCTCGGAGACCTCGAGGACGAGAGCACCTCCCGACAGGACGTGACGGCAGAGGTCGTCGACGTGCAGTCTCGGGTGGCCAGCGCGAAGGCCACCATCGGCCGGATCCAGGTGCTGCTCGGCCGGGCGCAGGACCTGGGTGATGTGATCAAGCTGGAGAGCGAGCTGTCGACACGTCAGTCGGATCTGGAGGCGCTAGAAGCACGTCTGGGCTACCTGTCGGACCAGGCCGCCATGTCCACTATCAGTCTCACCATCCTGTCGCCAACCGCCGCGCCCGCGCCGAAGCCGGACACGAGCGGATTCGCCGGCGGCCTGCGCTCGGGATGGGACGCGCTGGTGACCGTGCTGGTGGGTCTCGCCACGGTTGCGGGGGCCTTGCTGCCCTTCCTCGGTGTGGTCCTGCTTCTGGGGATCCCAGGTTGGTTGGCAGCCCGCGGCATCAACCGACGCCGGCGTACCGATGCCCCGACCCCACCCGGCCCGACCACCGCAGAAAGTTGAGCTGGCCCTAGCCATCGCTGCGACTCGCCCGGTGGACGTAATCGACCAGGTGCGCCAGCTTTCCCGGATCGGAGCTGGGAAGTACGCCGTGACCAAGGTTGAAGACGTGACCTGGTGCGCCCTGGCCACGCCGCAACACATCGGCCGCCTTGGCCTCCAGCACCTCGATCGGTGCGAACACCGCGGTCGGATCCAGGTTCCCCTGAACGGGCAGCTCCCCGCCCAGACGTTCCGCCGCGACGTCGAGCGGGACACGCCAGTCGACTCCCATCACGTCCGCGCCGGCGGAGGCCATCAATGACAGCAGCTCGCCCGTGTTGACCCCGAAATGAATTCGCGGAACGCCGAGATCGTCCAGTTGGTGCAGCACTGCCCTCGAATGTGGCAGGGCAAACTCCTGGTAGTCGGCCGGGTCCAGCGCCCCGGCCCATGAGTCGAACAGCTGAAGTGCCTTGGCTCCAGCCTCCGCCTGCACACGCAGGTACGACGCCGAGTTCTTCGCCAACCGCGCCATCAAGGTGTGCCACAGCCGAGGCGACCCACGCATCATCGCCTTGGCCTTCGCATGATCGCGAGAGGGACCGCCCTCGACCAGGTACGAGGCCAGGGTGAAGGGGGCGCCCGCGAAGCCGATCAGTGGCACGGGGCCGAGTTCGCGGGTCAACATCTCAACTGATTCGCTGACGTACGCCACGTCCGCGGGCTCTAGATCGCGCAGCCGGTCGACGTCCGCCAGCGACCGGACCGGCTGGTCGATCACCGGGCCCACCCCCGAGACGATGTCGACGCCGGACCCCACGGCACGTAGCGGCAGCACGATGTCGGAGAACAAGATCGCCGCATCCACGCCGTAGCGACGCACGGGCTGCAACGTCAGCTCGACGACGAGCTCGGGTCGGGTGCAGGCATCGAGCATCGAGCTGTCCCCACGTACCGCCAGATACTCGGGCAACGACCGTCCGGCCTGGCGCATGAACCACACCGGCGTGTAGGGCACCGACTCGCCGCGATACGCACGGAGCAGGGGTGCGTCCAAACCCGAGGCGCCATCTGGCGCACCGTTGGACTCATCCGGGTCGGCAACCGTCACGCGGTAACCCTAACGGGGCTCCGCCCCAGCCCGACGAGGCGTGTGTCGGTGGTTCGGCTCGCAG
>JBDUDR010000067.1:0-14253 GCA_040002845.1 Nocardioidaceae bacterium | reverse complement strand
GGTTATCCCAATGTGAAGGGCAGATTGCTCACGTGTTACTCACCCGTTCGCCGCTCGTGTACTCCCGAAGGAGCCTTACCGCTCGACTTGCATGTGTTAAGCACGCCGCCAGCGTTCGTCCTGAGCCAGGATCAAACTCTCCGTTGAAATCTATCGGAACCGCTCGAAAGCGGGTATCCATCAACAGAGTCCTGACAAGTTGTCACTTATCAAAGGAACCGTCACAGACTCGACGACCGAGGTCGCCGACTCTGCCGACGGGGCGTTGCTGTCTTCGTCGACTTTTGGCACGCTGTTGAGTTCTCAAGTATCGAGCGCACACCGTTGTACTGGCCTCTCGGCCGGAACTCGGGGGCAACCTAACCAAACTTACCGGGTTGTGAGTCTACGGTCAAATCCATGGGAGCCGTTCCGGCGACCCCCGTCCAGCCGATGGACGAGAAGGGTACGGAGGCCCGGCTGCCCAGTCAAGGCGGTGCCCGGCGGACCGCCAGTCAAGCGCAAGAGCCCTGGTCAGGGGCGTTTCTCCGGCCAACCGGGAGTCACTGCCGGACCATCTCGATGCCGGCGACGCTCCGTCTGCCACGTCGCAACACCAGCCACCTGCCGTGGAGCAGATCCGTCTCACCTGGGACCGCCTCGGCGTCGTTGATGCGCATGTTGTTGAGGTAGGCTCCGCCCTCGGTCACCGTGCGTCGCGCTGCCCCCTTGCTCGCCGCCAGTCCGGACTCGACAAGCAGGTCGATGACCGACGGCAGCTCCTCACCAAACTTGAGCGTGGTGTGGGGCGCGGCCCGCAGCGCCGAGTCCAGCGTGTCCCGGTCCAGCTCGCGCAGGTCACCAGCCCCGAACAGTGCGCTCCCGGCGGCAACCGCCCGGGCGGTCTCAGCTGGTCCGTGCACCAGCGCGGTCACGTCGTCAGCCAATGCCCGCTGAGCGACGCGCGACTCCGGCCGAGCCGCCACAGAGGCAGCCAGCTCGGCGATCTCCTCCCGAGATCGGAAGGTGAAGTAGCCCAGGAACTTGATCACCTCCCGATCGTCGCTGTTCAGCCAGAACTGGTGGAAGGCGTACGGCGAGGTCATGGCGGGATTCAGCCAGACGGTCCCAGCCTCGGTCTTACCGAACTTCGAGCCGTCGGCCATTGTCACCAGCGGGGTAGCAAGCGCGTGCACCCGGTCACCCACTACCCGGCGAATGAGGTCAACCCCTGCAGTGATGTTGCCCCACTGGTCGCTGCCGCCGGTCTGGAGCCTGCAACCGAACCTGCGAAACAGCTGTAGGTAGTCCATCGACTGCAGCAAGACATAGCTGAACTCCGTGTAGCTGATGCCCGACTCGAGTCGCGCCCGCACCGCCTCGCGGTCCAGCATCCGGTTGATCGGGAAGTGCTTCCCGATGTCGCGCAGGAAGTCGATCGTCGACAGGTCGCGGGTCCAGTCGTAATTGTTCACGACCAGGGCAGCGTTGGCACCCTCGAAGCTCCAGAACCTCCCGACCTGCTCGCGGATACCTTGGCTCCACTCCTGGACGGTCTCAGCCGGGTTGAGCGCGCGCTCTCCCGCCTCTTTCGGGTCACCGATCAGGCCTGTCGCGCCTCCCACCAGGCCGATCGGCCGATGTCCAGCGTCTTGGAACCGGCGCAGCGTGACAAGTTGCAGCAGGTTCCCCATGTGGAGGCTCGGAGCCGTAGGGTCGAACCCGCAGTACAGCGTGACCGCACCAGCCAACAGATCAGCCCGAAGCGCATCGATATCCGTCGATTCGGCGATCAAGCCGCGCCAGTCGAGCTCGTCGAGGATGTGCGGAGTGGACACCAGTGCTCGCTTTCGGGTCGAAGATCTCGAGCCTCAGCCTGCCGCATCCTCACCCCCGGTACGCAACTCGGTTGTTTCCCCACCCTGGAGGGCCTCGTGGTTGCGTACGACCTCGCGCACGATGAAGTTGAGGAACTTCTCGGCGAACACCGGGTCGAACTTCGCGTCGACAGCCAGCCGGCGCAACCGCGCGATCTGCTGCTGCTCCCGGACCGGATCGGCAGGCGGCATGTTGTGCGCGGCCTTGAGCTCGCCGACCAGCTGGGTGCACTTGAAGCGCTCCGCCAGCAGATGCACCAGGGCCGCGTCGATGTTGTCGATGCTGGCACGGTACGCGGCCAGCTGCGCCCAGGCGTCCTGGTGGTCAGACATTGGAACTCCCCGCATCGAGATCAGGATATTCGCGAGATGACACGACCGAGGTCACCGTCGTCTGACCGGGGGCAGCATGACCCCGAAGCCTCCGACCGCGAGGCGTAGGACAACCTGGCCGGGGGCCAGCAGATCCGAGATCTTGGCCGCGCTGAGCAGCTCTAGCTCAGCCAGCCGGTGCTGATATGGGTCAGTGCCTTCGAGCCGGGCTACCTGCAGCTGTTGGACGTTGTGCCAGACCTTCTGACGGGCTTCTCGCAGGAATCGTCTGGACCCGAGGCGGTTCAGCGGTGTCAGTACCCGGTCGAGCAGGGTCCGGACGTCACCGAGCGCCTCGTCCTCGGCGGTCACGCGGGACGAGAGGACCCCGTCGATGCGTTCGTGATCGCGACGGCGCCGGTCTATCAGCACCGGGTCACGAAAGTCTTCGTCACTGATCACGGCCAGCATCGCCTGTGGCAGGTCATAGTTGACGTGGGCGTTGATCCCGAGGAGTACATGTCGCAGCGCTGGCAGGTCCGCTGGTGCGGCAAAGGCCAGCTCCCAGGGCCGAGGGACATCTGCGTACCGCTGCCCGATGTCGGCATCGAGGGCTTGGAGGTACAGGTCGGCGAACACAACGTCCCACGCCTCCACCCAAGCCGGATCCTCGAACCGCGCGTCGTTGATAGCAGCCCCGACCGCCTGCGTCGTCCGGAGGTAGGTCTCGAGGAAGATCCTGCGATGGGCCAGCTCCGGCGGAAGCCCGTCCAAGCGACTCTGCATGCGCCGCACCACGGCCTCAACCGTCTGTTCACCGATCATCTGGATGTCCTGCTCTCATGTGGGTCCCGGCACATTCTGTCGATTCCACTCAACTCTGCTCAACTTCCCTCAACTCCGCCCCCCATCCGCCCTGAGGTACGGTGACGCAAAATTTCGCCCCGACCAGAGAGCCGGCCCTGATGACCGAGCGCGCCACCAAGCCCTCGCCCTGGACGTTCGACCCGGTGGCGCTCGGTCGACGCGAGTGTGACGCATGGGTGGCGTACTACCGCCGCGAATGGCCCCAGTTCCTCACCGCGGCCGTTGGCATGATCAGCACGGGCTTCGGCATGAGCCGGCGCCGCACGATCATGGGTGCGTGGCACGTCCTGCGCGCCAACCAGGCCTGGGCACCGTACCCCGTCAACGACCCGGCCGCTGCCAGAGAGCACATGCAGCGGTTCTACACATTGGTGGCGGCCTCGGGATCACTCGAACTCGACCCCATGCGAGCCTCACACCTGGAGGTCGCCTGGTGGCGCGTGCATCGCGAGCACCAACACGACGAGGCGATCACCGGCGAAGAGCTGACCGAAACCCTGAACGCTCTGTATTCGTATGTGTACGACGCTCCTGCCGAACTCACGAGACGAGCTTCGGCTCTACGGGTCAAGGCGATGGACCTGTCCGACCGATGGGTGGATGGGGGCTGCGATCGAGCCGACCCCCTCCTTGCCGAGGAACGCCGCACGCTCGTGGCGTCGTACGCCGCGCTGCGCGACGCGACCGCCCGGCAGTCACGACCGGCGTGACGTGTCTCTGAGCCAGGGCGTTCGAGAATCACTTCATCGACCGGCACCACAGGTGGCGCCGGACCTGCTCGGATGGACACTCAGCCACGTCACCGACTCGGGAGCTGTCACCATCGAGCTGACCGAGGTCGAGGCGTACGCCGGTGATCAGGACCCGGCTTCGCACGCCTTCCGCGGCAGCACGCAGCGCAACGCCATCATGTTCGGCGAGGCCGGATGCCTGTACGTGTACTTCAGCTACGGCATGCACTGGTGCGCCAATGTCGTCTGCGGGCGGGTCGGACGAGCCTCTGCAGTGTTGCTGCGGGCTGGCCGAGTGATCGAAGGAGTCGACCTGGCACGTTCGCGTCGAGGCTCCAAGGCGGCACATGCGTCGCTGGCTCGCGGACCTGCGTGCCTGACTCAAGCGCTCGGGATCGACAAGTCACACAACGGGGTCGACCTTCTCGTCGACGACAGGCTGCGGCTGCGACCTGCCGAGCCGATGGCCTCCGACAAGGTGTCGCGGGGACCGCGCGTGGGAGTCAGCGTCGCCACCGAGGTGCTATGGCGCTTCTGGGTGACCGGGGACGACACGGTATCGGCGTACAAGCGGAGTCCGCGAGCATGACTCGGTGCATGACCCCTCCCGCAAGGTCGCCGAGACGCCAGTTATTCGGCGGGACACGCCGGGTCGCCCACCCGTTCGCCGAGGTACGAGCTTGGCACGCAAAGTCGCCGTCGAGAGGTCATGCACACGTACCTCGGTGACGAGGCAGGGTGTGAAAGACGTGCCGAGACGCCACTAACGCCGCGCCACGCCGGAAGAATTGCCGATCAACCGGCTTCTCGCCGAATTGAGGCGGGATTGGAGCTCGGCGAGCTGCTCGGTCACACGGTCGGGGGCGGTGCCACCGCGGGCCGACCTCGAGGCTATCGAGCCGCCGACGGTCAGCACCTCACGTACCTCGGGCTTGAGGTGCGGGGACAGCTCGGCAAGGTCTGAGTCGGACAGCTCCCACAGCTCGGCTCCGCGCGCTTCACAAGCACGGACAAGCGCCCCCGTCACCTGGTGGGCCTCGCTGAACGCCAGTCCTTCCCGCACCAGCCACTCGGCCACATCGGTGGCCAGCGAGAAACCCTGGGGCGCCAGCTCAGCCATCCGGACGGTGTCGAAGCGCAGCGTGGCCACCATGCCGGTGAAGGCCGGCAGCAGCACCTCCAGGGTGTCGATGGCGTCGAACACCGGCTCCTTGTCCTCTTGGAGATCACGGTTGTACGCCAGCGGCAGACCCTTGAGGGTGGACATCAGACCCGTGAGGTCCCCGATCAGACGCCCAGCCTTGCCGCGGGCGAGCTCGGCGACGTCCGGGTTCTTCTTCTGCGGCATGATGCTCGAGCCCGTCGAGTACGCGTCGCCGAGCGTCACGAAGGCGAACTCCTCGGTGGACCACAGGATGATCTCCTCAGCCTGCCGGGACAGGTCGACGCCGATCATGGCGGCCACGAAGGCGAACTCGGCGGCGAAGTCGCGGGCTGCGGTGCCGTCGATGGAGTTCGGGCTCGAGTCGGTGAAGCCGAGCTCGATGGCAACCCGCTGCGGGTCGAGTCCCAGAGACGAACCGGCGAGTGCTCCGGAGCCGTATGGCGAGTCTGGCGCGACGCGAGCGTCCCAGTCCCCGAGCCGCTCGACGTCGCGTACCAGCGGCCAGGCATGCGCCAGCAGGTGGTGGGACAACAAGACGGGCTGCGCGTGCTGCAGGTGGGTGCGTCCCGGCATCGCCGCGCCGAGATGGGTCCGTGCCTGCGCGGACAACGCGCCGACCAGGGACACCAGCAACCCCGCGATGGCGCGCGCATGGTCGCGCAGGTATGCGCGAAGCATGGTGGCAACCTGGTCGTTGCGCGAGCGGCCAGCCCTCAGGCGTCCGCCCAGCTCCGCGCCCAGTCGCTCGACAAGCCCTCGCTCGAGGGCCGTGTGGACGTCCTCGTCATCCGGGCTTGGGAGAAAGGTGCCGGACTCCACCTCCTTCACCAGCCCGGCGATGCCCGCCGTCAGGCGGCTGAGCTGCTCGTCGGTGAGCAGCCCGGCGCGATGGAGCACCCGCGCATGAGCGTCCGATCCGGCCAGGTCGTACGACGCCAGCCGCCAGTCGAAGTGCGTCGAGCGGGACAGCGCAGCGAGCTCCGCGGACGGACGGGACTCGAACCTGCCGCCCCACAACCGAGTGACCTCCTCGCTCACCTCTCGCTCGCCTCCGAAGTCAGACTGAGTCGATGAGCCGCTGGTCCCGCGCCGCGGCGATCCTGCTCGGCAGCCCCCACAGCTCGACAAAACCCTTGGAGAGCGACTGGTCGAACGAGTCTCCGGCGTCATAGGTGGCCAGGTTGAAGTCGTACAGGCTGGCCGGGCTGCGACGACCCGTCGGCACCGCCCGGCCACCGTGCAGGGTCAGCCTGATCTCGCCGGTGACGGACTGCTGCGTGTGGTCGAGGAACGTGTCTAACGCCTGCTTGAGCGGCGAGAACCACAGCCCGTCATAGGTGAGCTCACCCCACCGCTGCTCCACCCCACGCTTGAACCTCGCCAGGTCCCGCTCCAGGGTGACGTTCTCCAGCTCCTGGTGGGCCGTGATCAGCACGAGGGCTCCCGGCGCCTCGTACACCTCGCGGCTCTTGATCCCGACCAGCCGGTCCTCCACGAGATCCAGCCGCCCGATGCCCTGCGCGCCGCCGCGCGCGTTGAGCTGCTGCACGCACTCCAGCACGGTCACCGGCCGACCGTCGATCGAGACGGGCACCCCCCGGTCGAAACCGATGATGACCTGGTCGGGCTCGCGAGGGGTCTGCGGATCCTGCGTGTAGGAGTACAGATCAGGCACCGGCGCGTTCCAGATGTCTTCCAACAAGCCGGTCTCCACAGCCCGGCCCCACAGGTTCTGGTCGATGGAGTAAGGCGACGACTTGGTGGCGTCGATCGGCAGGCTGCGCTCCTCCGCGTACGCGATCGCCTTCTCACGGGTCCATGCGTAGTCGCGCACCGGCGCGACCACGCTCAGGTCGGGTGCCAGCGCGCCGACCCCGACCTCGAACCTCACCTGGTCGTTCCCCTTGCCTGTGCAGCCGTGACTGACGACGCTCGCGTCGTACTTCTGGGCGGTTGCCACCAGGTGCTTCACGATCAGCGGCCGGGACAGCGCCGAGACCAGCGGGTAGCGCTCCATGTAGAGGGCATTGGCCTTGAGTGCAGGCAGACAGAACTCCTCAGCGAACTCGTCCTTGGCATCCACCACGACGGCCTCAGCCGCGCCACAGTCGAGCGCTCGCTGCCGAACCTGCTCCAGATCCTCCCCACCCTGCCCGAGGTCGATCGCGACAGCGATGACCTCGGCGCCGGTCTGGTCGGCCAGCCAGCCGATGGCGACGGAGGTGTCAAGACCCCCGGAGTAGGCGAGTACGACACGTTCGGTCACGGTGACTCCTCGGAAACGGGTCGTGGTTGGGCGCTCTCGTCGGACGGTCGGGCCAGTGCGAGCAGGCGACGTGCGAGCGACTCGCCCCCGCTGGGTTCACGGCTGATGAGCACAACGGTGTCGTCACCCGCGATGGTGCCGAGCACCTCGGTGAGCTCGGTGTGATCGAGCGCTGACGCCAGGAACTGGGCGGCGCCCGGCGGTGTACGCAGCACCACCAGGTTTGCCGACGCCTCCGCGCTCACCAGCAGCTCCTGGCACAGCCGCGCCAGCCGTGCCTCGGCGGCGGCCGTCTCGACCGCGGCTCGAGGGGTTCGATCACCACCCTCTCCAGGCACCGCGTAGATGAGGCTCCCGCCGGGGTGTCGCACCCGGACCGCGTCGAGCTCGACCAGGTCCCGAGAGAGCGTCGCCTGCGTCACCACCACCCCCGAGCCGGCCAGCAGCTCGGCCAGCTCCGTCTGGGACCGCACTGCGTACCGGCCCAGCAGGTCGACGATCTTGGCCTGCCGGGCCGCCTTGGTGGCCGGCAGCGACATGGTGCGAGTCATCAGCTGTCTCCGCCGTCCTCGAGCAACCACGTGAGCAGCGCCTTCTGCGCGTGGCGGCGATTCTCTGCCTCGTCCCAGACGATGCTCTGCGGGCCGTCGATGACTTCGGCGTCGATCTCCTTCCCGCGGTAGGCGGGCAGGCAGTGGAGCACGACAGCATCGGGGGCGGCGTACGACATCGTTCTGGTGGTCACTGCGTACGCCACGAAAGGTCCGGAGCGGTCGCCCGCCTCACCCTCCTGCCCCATCGAGACCCAGGTGTCGGTGGCGACCACGTCGGCTCCGTCCACCGCCTCCTCGGCTGTGTTGTGGTACGCAACGGATCCGCCGGTGGCCGCTGCGATGTGTGCAGCGTCGGCCACGATCTGCGGATCCGGCTGGTACGCGAACGGAGCACCGATCCGGATGTGCATGCCGGCCAGTGACCCACCGAGCAGGTACGAGTGCGCCATGTTGTTCGCTCCGTCGCCGAGGTAGGCCAGCGTCAGACCCGCGAGCCGCTTCTTGTGCTGCCGCACGGTCTGCAGGTCAGCCAGCACCTGGCAGGGGTGGAACCGATCGGTCAATGCATTGATGACGGGCACCTGGGAGGCGGATGCCATCTCCGCTATCCGGTCGTGACCGAACGTTCGCCACACGATCGCCGCCACCTGACGGTCGAGTACTCGGGCGGTGTCCTCGATCGGCTCCCCTCGGCCCAGTTGGGAGGTCTGCGCGTCGATCACCAGCGGGTAACCGCCCAGCTCGGCTATCCCCACCGCGAACGAGATCCGGGTCCGGGTCGAGGGTTTGTCGAAGATCACTGCCACCGAGCGTGGCCCGGTGAGTGGCTGCCGGTGGAACGGGGCGTCCTGGAACCGGTCCGCCAGGTCGAGGACGGACGCCTGCTCGCCCGGGCTCAGGTCGTCGTCGCGCAAGAAGTGCCTGGTCATGAGTCCTCCTCTTCCGCCCGGGTGGCCTGGTCAAGGATGCCGGGTATTGCGTGGACCGCGGTATCTGCCTGGTCCTGACTGAGGATCAGTGGTGGGGCCAACCGGAGCCGGGTCGGCGTCACGTCGTTGACGATGTATCCCGCGTCGAGCGCGAGTCGAGCCGCTCGGCCGCTCAGCGGCCCACACAGCTGGATGCCCAGCAGCAGACCGACGCCGTTGACCCGCTCGATGGCTGGATGCGAGCCGGTGAGAGCGCTACGCAACTGGTGCCCGATGACGGCTGCATGCTCCAGCAGGCCCTCGGACTCGATGGTGTCCAACACTGCGAGACCCGCCGCGGCCGCGACCGGGTTGCCGCCGAACGTCGAGCCGTGCTGACCCGGCCCCAGTAACCGGCCCGCGTCGCCCAGCCCGATGCAGGCACCGATCGGGATGCCGCCCGCCAACCCCTTGGCCAGCGTGACGATGTCCGGACGCACGCCCGCGTGCTGGTGGGCGAACCACCTGCCCGTACGGCCGATGCCCGTCTGGATCTCGTCCAACCACAGCAGCGTGCCGTGCCGGTCGGCGATGTCGCGGGCGTTCGACAAGTAGTCGGCCGGCGGCACGATCACGCCCGCCTCGCCTTGGATCGGTTCGAGCACGATCGCCGCGGTCTCGTCATCGACGGCTGCCGCGAGCGCCGCCGCGTCGCCGTACCGGACGAAGCGGACATCACCGGGAAGCGGCCGGAACGGCTCCCTATATGCACTCTTGGCAGTCAGCGCCAGCGCGCCCATCGTGCGGCCATGGAAGGCTCCCTCGGCGGACACGATGGTGGTGCGGCCGGTGCGCCGGCTCATCTTGAACGCCGCCTCGTTGGCCTCCGTACCCGAGTTGGTGAAGAAGACCCGACCCCCGTCTGCACCGTCGCCGTCACGGTCACCTGAACCCGAACCGAGGATGGCAAGGAGCCGATCCGCCAACGCGACCTGAGCCGGGCTCGCGAACAGGTTGGAGACGTGCCCGAGCGTCGACAACTGCTCGGTGACCGCCGCAATCACTGCGGGGTGGGCATGGCCGAGCACATTGACTGCGATGCCGGCCACCAGGTCGAGGTAGCGCCTGCCCTGTTCGTCCCACACGTAGCAGCCCTCGCCACGCACGAGCACCCGCTTGGGTGGCCCGTACGTGTTCATCAACGACGACGAGTAGCGGTCCAGGGTCGTGGTCATGGCGCAACTGCCGCGTCCGGCACCACCATCGTCCCGATGCCATGGTCGGTGAAGATCTCCAGCAGGAGCGAGTGCGGAACCCGGCCGTCCAGCACGTGCGCCCGGGCCACCCCGCCTCGGACAGCGCGCAGGCAGGCCTGCATCTTGGGGGCCATCCCCGACGACAGGGATGGCAGCAGGGTCCCGAGGTCCGCAGTGGTGATCTCACTCACCACTGCGTCGGACGCCGGCCAGTCGGAGTGCAAGCCCTCCACGTCGGTGAGCACCACCAGCTTCTCAGCCCCCAGGGCGATCGCCAGCGCCGACGCCCCCGTGTCGGAGTTGACGTTGTGCACCTGCCCGCTCTCATCCGGCGCCACGCTGGACACCACCGGGATTCGGCCGGCGCCGATCAGGTCGAGAACGCTTTCGGGGCGAACCCGTACGACGTCACCCACGAGCCCGAGGTCGATCTGCTCGCCGTTCACCACCGTGCCGGTCCGGATAGCCGTGAACAGCCCCGCGTCTTCCCCCGACAATCCCACCGCCAGCGGCCCGTGCTGGTTGAGCAGCCCGACCAGCTCCCGACCGACCTGACCGACGAGCACCATGCGTACGACGTCCATGGCTTCCGGGCTGGTTACCCGCAGCCCACCCTTGAACTCACTCTCGATTCCCAGCCGGGCGAGCATCGAGCTGATCTGCGGGCCCCCACCGTGAACGACGACCGGTCGCAGGCCCGCGTACCGCAGGAACACGATGTCCTGAGCGAACGCCTGTTTGAGGTGGTCGTCAGTCATCGCGTTGCCCCCGTACTTGATCACCACGATGCGGCCGTGAAAGCGCTCGAGCCAAGGCAGAGCCTCGATGAGGGTGGCCACCTTGTCCAACGCGACCTGCCGGTCCCGGAGCCTCATGTCGAGTACGCCGAGTTCTCATGCACGTACGCGTGCGTCAGGTCGTTGGTCCAGACCGTCGCCGAGTCGACGCCGCTCTTGAGGTCGATGGTGACCGTGACCTCCCGGTCGGTCAGGTCCACCAGCCCGCGCGGCTCGCCGGGGCCGCCGGCCCGGCAGATCCACACGCCGTTGACGGCCACATCGAGATCGTTCGGGTCGAAGGCAGCGGTCGTGGTGCCGACCGAGGCCAGGATGCGACCCCAGTTGGGATCCCTGCCGTACACGGCTGTCTTGAACAGCGCGCTGCGCGCGACCGATCGTCCTACGGCGACGGCGTCGTCCTCGGTCGCCGCATTGACGACCGTGATCGCGATGTCGTGCTCGGCTCCCTCGGCATCCGCGAGCAGCTGGAGGGCGAGGTCGGAGCAGACATCGCGTACCGCCTCGGCGAAGTCGGCGTAGCTCGGGCGGAACGAGGAGGCACCGCTGGACAGCAACAGGACCGTGTCGTTCGTCGACATGCACCCGTCGGAGTCGAGCCGGTCGAAGGTCACCCGGGCCGCGTCCCGAAGCGCCTGGTCGCAGATCTTGGCATCGACGTCCGCGTCCGTAGTCAGCACCACGAGCATGGTCGCAAGTCCTGGGGCCAGCATTCCGGCGCCCTTGGCCATGCCGCCGAGGGACCACCCCTCGAAACTCCTGACCGACTGTTTGGGGCGAGTGTCGGTCGTCATGATCGCGACCGCCGCGTCGGCTCCTCCGGTGGCTGTCAGGGCACCGGCTGCCGCCTCGACGCCGCTCAGCAGCCGCGGCTGGTCGAGCTGCTCGCCGATCAGGCCCGTGGAACAGACGACCACGTCGGCCGATCCCATCCCCATCAGCCGACCAACCAGCTCCGCAGTGGCGTGGGTCACCTGGAAGCCCAGCGGCCCGGTGTAGCAGTTGGCGCCCCCGGAGTTCAGAACGACCGCTCGCGCCAGTCCGTCGGCAACCGCCCGCTCGCTCCAGAGCACGGGATTGGCCTTGCACCTGTTGGTGGTGAAGACAGCGGCCGCCTCGTACCGCGGACCGTCGTTGACGACCAGGGCGACGTCGGGCCTGCCACTCGGCTTGAGACCCGCGGTTGCGGCGGCCGCGCGAAATCCGCCGGGATGTGTGACGCTCATGGCGCGATCCCGACCGTCGGCAACCCCGACGTCTCGGGCAGGCCCAGGGCAACGTTCATCGACTGGACCGCACCCCCGGCGGTGCCCTTGACCAGGTTGTCGATGGCGCCGACCACCACGAGCCGTTGCGTCCGAACATCGACCGCCACCTGCAGGTGGACGGTGTTCGCGCCCAATGTCCACTGGGTCGCGGGCCACTGATCGGGCGGCAGTACCCGTACAAAGGGCTCGCCGGCATAGAACTCGCTGTAGCGCCGATGAGCCTCGGACGCGTCGCACCCCCGAGTCAGCGGCGCGCTGACGGTGGCCAGGATCCCGCGCGACATCGGCACGAGCACGGGGGTGAACGACACCGAAACCGGCCGCCCCGCCGCCGCCGCGAGGCTCTGCTCGATCTCGGGGGTGTGGCGGTGCAAGCCTCCGACGGAGTACGCACTCGCCGACCCCAGCACCTCGGAGCCGAGTAACCGAGTCCGCACGGTTTTGCCCGCACCTGACGTTCCGGACACCGCGACCACCACGATGTGCTCGAGATCGACGAGCCCGCACAGCACCGCCGGCAGCAACGCGAGCGTCGAAACGGTCGGGTAACACCCGGGCACCGCGATCCGCCGCGTCTCACTCAGCCGGTGCCGCTGCCCCGGTAGCTCGGGCAGCCCGTACGGCCAGGTGCCCGCATGCTCGGTTCCATAGAACGTCGCCCACTCGTCGGCATCGGCCAACCGGAAGTCGGCGCCGCAGTCGAGCACCAGGGTCTGGTCAGGGAGGTCGTCCGCGATCCTTGCAGACTCACCGTGCGGGAGGGCGAGGATGACGACGTCGTGGCCGCCGAGGTGCTGGGCATCGGTGGGCTCGACCACACGATCCGCGAGCGCCGGCAGCTGCGGCTGGTGCTCACCCAGCGGCTCGCCGACCGAGCGGTCGCCGGTGAGCGCGCCGATGCTCACCTGCGGATGCCCGCACAGCAGTCTCAACAGCTCGCCACCTGCGTAACCGGTAGCACCTGCCACCGCGACCCGAACCACCACTGCATGCCTCCCACCGTCCTGCATAAGTATGCGGACTCACACAAGATCATGCAAGTTGCGGGTTGGCAGACCTTGCGCCGCTGCAACTCCGCACCTGCCTTCTACGCAAGCCCGATACTGGGATACCGGGGCGAGAGTTCGATCCGATCCGCTGCGCGTGTCCCGTACAAGGTCCCTGCGCGGGAAACTTCAGCGAGCGGGTCCTATGGGACAACCGTTCGCGCGCACAGTGTCTGACCCGCGGCGTTCTCGGCAGGGGTTCGCTCCACGGAACAGGGCCGCGTGACTCGGGCAGCCTCATTGCCGGAGGGTTTCAGCTTCCCTACGGGACGGCGGCACCCTGTGCCAGCCAGCGACAGCCACGTGCCCGCTACCGGTCGGGAGCGGAGGAGTCCTGCCGCCGAGCTTTGTGAGAGAGTTCTCTCGATAGAGATCTTTCAAAGGAGTTCAGGATGGCGAACGAGTGGGGCGATGTCGAGCTGGACGCCAAGGGGATGCGGGCACTAGCGCACCCGGTGCGCTTGGCGATCCTGCAGCGCCTTCGTGAAGCCGGTCCCGCCACAGCGACCTCGCTGGCACCCGACGTGGGGGCCTCGCCATCGGTGACGAGCTGGCACCTGCGCCATCTGGCTGAGCACGGGCTGGTCGAAGACGCACCGGTCGAGTCAGCCGGTCGGCGGCGCTGGTGGCAAGCAGTGGGCCGCGGATTCCGCTTCGACGGTACGACGGACGCGGCCGCACACAGAGAACTGAGCGCCGCGCTGGAGAAGGTCGAGCCCGACATCGTGGCCCGGTGGTATGCCGAGGTGCTTCCACAGCTCGAGGACGAGTGGGTGACCGCTTCGGGAAGGTGGAGCACGACGATCCTCGCCACTACAGCCGAGCTGCGTGAGCTCGACGAAGCGATCGAGCGGCTGATGACTCCACTGGTGCGACGCAAGCAGACCCCGGCCAAGGCGCCCGAAGGATCTCGCGAGGTGCACGTGCTGCGCTACACCCTGCCCGGCCCACCCCAGCTCCGGCCGGAAGACCCTCAGCGATGACGACGAGAGCCGCGGGCGACCTAACGCCGGCCTGGCGAAACCCACGGTTCCGCCTCTTCTGGACCAGCCAGGCCGTCTCAGATCTCGGCGACCGGGTCTCCGAGCTGGCGCTACCGCTGGCGGCCATCACCGTGCTGCACGCGCGACCCCTCCAGGTCGGCGCGCTCATTGCGGCCATCTGGCTGCCCAACCTCCTGGCACTCTTCGTCGGGACCTGGGTCGACCACTTGACCCGCAAGAAGCT
>JBDUDR010000066.1:0-14370 GCA_040002845.1 Nocardioidaceae bacterium | reverse complement strand
TCACGACTCACGCCCCCATCATCCATGCCATGCCGGCGTCAGGCGCAGGTCAAGTCTCCTTCGAAGAGTTCGAGTGCGGCGGGTTGGGTCTTATGTTGGCCGGACTGAAACCAAACGAGGGTTGCCGGGAGTCATGTAGGTGATGGTGGTCGGTGATCAAGGGCCTGTGTCGATGACGGACGAGGAGTTCGTTCGGGGCATTTTCGATGCCTGCTATCGGCGCCTGGTGGGTCAGTTGTACGCGATGTGTGGAGACCTTGCGACCGCCGAGGATGTGGTGCAGGAGGCGTTCGGAGCCGGTGGCGCCGGATGAGGACCTACGCGGGTTTACAGCGCAAGTTGTGGAGCAGGCGTCGGCGTTTGAGCCGTCACCGGATCATGCGGACATGGTCCGCGCGCTTGCCGCGCTGCCGGTGGGCCAGCGGGAGGCGATTGTGTACAGGTGCTCACGTGGACATCGGACGGGTGGGGAACGTCGCGGGCGATGGTGATTCCCGACAAGTTGAACATCTATGCCCTGCATGACGGGTCTGTCGTCGTCAGGGTGAGCCCCGAAGCGGTTTTCATCGTTGGACCCGATGGGTCAAGGCGTGCGATCACTGTCGTCCGACACCCGATCGCCGCCGAACCGGGGGACCGGTTGACGAACCTGCCCAGCATCAACGGCGCCGCTCCCGCTGGCATGATCGACGCCGGTACCGCGACCCTTTACACGCCGCTGGCTCCGGCCAGCAGCCACTGTTTGCTCGACTCCGTTTGGGACGCCCACGGCCGGGTCTGGGATTGGACTTGCGACCGCGCGACGGGCGGTACGGCCGTGCAATGGAGCAGCAACCTCGGTCGAACCTGGTCTACCCACGCGGTCGGATCGTTCCCGATCCTGGGCGTGGCCGTGACACCCGGCAGGACCGCTGTGCTACTCGGCACGGGCCAGCCGGGACGGCGGTATGTTCTGGGTGGGCTCGACATCACCTCCGACGAAGGAAATACCTGGCGCCACGTTGCCATCCCGCCGTCGGCCACCGTGCCGGTGTTGCCGCCAACGGTCCTCGAGCCGTACACCATCGCCACCACCACCCAGGGGAGACTCTTCCTCGCAAACGGGGCAAGGCTGTGGGAGGCCAACCGACAGTGGACGGCTTTTCAGCCTGTCCAAACACGCCGACTCACCGCGACGAATGTGACCGCCGGGGACCAGGTGATATGTGCCAACGGCGGCGACCGCGTGTTCGTCTCGACAGACGACGGGACAACCTGGCACACAGTCATTCCCCGACCTCAATGAACCGCTCCGGAGCCGACGTGGGTGGCGGGAAATAAGTGTCGGATCGTGCGGAATAAGTGTCGGATCGCGGGAAGGGCGCTGGAGGATCGGTCGCGTCAGAGGCCGCTGACGCCCTCTCCACCGCCGGCCTGTTCGGCGAAGCCCTCGTGCTCGAGGAGGTGCAGGACGGGTACGCCCAGCTTGCGCCGCGCGCGGGAGGTCCAGTCGAAGTGAAAGAACTCGGCAACCAGATGCGGCCTGGTCAAGATGATCGTCTCACGAGCATCGAACGCCTGAACCGCTGCGATCAGCGCCTCCACCGGGTCCTTTGTCGTCACTTCGCCGGCGGCTTCGACCCCTTGGTTCTTCAGCGCCTCGAGGCTGGTGGCCAGCGACTCGCGACTGGTGTCAACGATCTCCTTCTGCAGATCCGCGAGATCCGTCTCGTTGCCGACCAACGCGGAAGACGCGAGCACCTCACCGGCGGCCAGGGTTCCCAGCGTCGCCTCGACCCGACCTGACGCATCTTCCACCGGCAGGAGCACGTGATAGGACACCGGCTCCTCGATACCACTGTGCAGTCCGGTGATCTGCTCAGCATCGAGCGCGGACAGCGCCTGCTCGATCAGCAACACGACGTCGTACATCGGCGGCTCCTCAACGGATTCGTACCCTGTCAGCTGGCGTCGGCCAGCCTGGGACGGCAGCCTACGCCGAGCCCGTCAGCACTGCGTTCAGGTCGTATGAGATCGGTTCCTCGAGCTGCTCGTACGTGCATGACTCCGGCTCACGGTCGGGTCGCCAGCGCTTGAACTGGGTGGTGTGCCGGAAGCGCGTCCCCTCCATGTGGTCGTACGCGACCTCCGCGACAAGGACCGGTTCTAGCGGGGTCCACGACAGATCCTTGCCGGCATTCCAGCGCGACACGGCGCCTGGCATCCGGCCTGTGTGAGTCTCAGCCGTCGCCCACCCGGCCCAGGGGTGCTGCTCGCCGGGGATCACCAGGGGTGCGAGCTCGTTGACCAGCTCAGCGCGCCGAGCCGCGGGGAAGGCAGCGCTGACGCCTACGTGCTGCAGCTGACCGTCGTCGTCGAAGAGCCCCAGCAGCAGCGAACCCAGCAGCGGCTCTTCGGGGGTGGAGGCCTTGTGCTCGCGGTACCCCGCGACCACGACGTCCGCGGTGCGCTCGTGCTTGATCTTGAACATCCCGCGGACGGCCGGCTGGTACGTGCTCCCGACGACCTTGGCGACGATCCCGTCGAGCCCGGCACCCTCGAAGGAGGCGAACCATCGCTTCGCGGTGGACTCATCGCGGGTGGCCGGGGTCAGATGGATGGGTGGTTGCGCGTTCGCCAGCGCTCGCGCCAGCTCCTGGCGACGGGTGCCGAATGGCTCGTCGAGCAGCGACCTGTCGTCGATCGCGAGCAGGTCGAACGCAACGAACGAGGCTGGCGTCTCGACGCTCAGCTTGTCCACCCTTGATTTCGCGGGATGGATCCGCTCCTGCAGGCGCTCGAAGTCCAGGCTCTCGCCGGTCGCGACGAAGATCTCTCCGTCCACCACGCATCGGGCCGGAAGCGACTCCTTCGCGGCTGCTGCCACCTCCGGGAAGTAGCGGGTCAGCGGCCGCTCGTTGCGGCTACCGAGCGCGACCTCGTCGCCGTCACGGAACACGATGCAGCGGAAGCCGTCCCATTTCGGTTCGTATGACAGCCCGCCGTCGAATCGGTCGCTGGCCGGGATCCCTTTGACCGACTTGGCCAACATCGGCGACAACGGCGGGTTCACTGGCAGATCCATGCTCATGACTCCTTGGGGGGTCGTCGGGAGTACCGCAGGAACAGATCGTCGCCCGCTCCGATGACATGAGCGAGGCGGAGTCGTACATCGGACGTGATCAGCGGGCCGCGGGTGATCCGGCACGCGTCCCCCGCAAGCAGCCTCGGTGACAGGGTGAGACACAGCTCATCGAGTCGGTCCGCGCGCACCAGATCGGCAAATAGGGTGGGGCCCCCCTCGCACAAGATCCGTCGGAAGCCGCGACGACTCAGGGCCTGGATCGCCGAACCCAGATCCACCTTGGCGTCCCCGGCCGTCACGATCCGGTCATCCTCGATCAAACCCGCCACCCGGGAGCGGGGCGCTCCACCGCAGGTCACCACGAGCGTCGGGGCCATCCCGTCGCCGAGCAGTTCCTCGGGGACGTCCAGCGACCTCGACACCACGGCGATCGTGGGGGTTGGCGCCAGCCCGAGCCGCTGGCGCAGTTCGGAGCTCACCTCGTCGGGTTCGACCGGGCGGTACTTCTCTGCTCGAGCGGTGCCCGCACCCACGAGTACGAGGTCACACAGGCCGCGCAGGAGCGCGAAAAGCCGCTGGTCGGCTCCGCTCGAGATCGAGGCGGCGCGGGAGTCGGCCCCGTGCGCGGCCCCGTCGACTGTCGAGACGAAGTTCACGCGCACCCAGATGCCCTCGCACGGGTAAGCGTATAGCTGCGCGATGTGCTCGTCGGTCAGTTCGTCGAGGGTTCGCGCGCACTCGATCTGCATCCGGCTGATCCTGCCACCTGTGCGGGTGGGCGTCCGTCTCGGCCATACTGCGGCGATGACCAAGGCATCGGTGACCGACCTGTTGCGAATCGCGCCGGGTCCGGTTCTGCTGCGGAGTCACCGACCCCCGAGCGACGCCGGGGTTCAGCGGCGACAAGGCAGCAGGCAAGCGGGCCCTGGCTGAGCTTGGTGAACAGATCTCAGACCTGCAGGAGCGGCTGTACGCAGAAGGCCGCGGCGGCGGGGTGCGCAGCGTGCTGATCGTGCTGCAGGGCATGGATACATCGGGCAAGGGTGGGGTGGTCCGGTACTGCGCCGGGTTGCTTGATCCGCAGGGTGCGCAGATCGCGTCGTTCAAGGCGCCGACCGCGGCCGAAAGGGCGCGCGGATTCCTGTGGCGAATCCGCCAGCAGGTCCCCGGTCCCGGCATGATCGGCATCTTCGATCGCTCCCACCACGAGGACGTGCTGATCGCGCGAGTACGCAGACTCGCCGCGCCTTCGACGATCGCCAACCGTTATGAGTCGATAAATCACTTTGAGGCTGATTTAGTGAATGATGGTACGTCCGTCGCGAAGTGCTTTCTGCATATCTCGGCGAGTGAGCAGCGCGACCGGTTGATGGCGCGGCTCGACGATCCGACGAAGCACTGGAAGTTCAACCCCGGTGACATCGACGAGCGCGCACGGTGGAATGACTACCAGAGCGCGTACGAGATCGCCCTGGAGCGCTGTAACACCGAAGTCGCGCCTCGCGGCGACTTGATCGCCTCGGAATAAGTGTCGGATCCCGCGGAATAAGTGTCGGATCGCGAGGAAGTGTTAGGCGGGGAGGGGGACCATCTCGACGGCCCCGACCAGGTAACGGCTGATGATCAGACGGGCGATCCTCGGGTCGGCGCCCAGGGGTTCAGCCACCGCGAGAGCGCCCGCTTCCAAGGCGAGCTCACCTGCCCGGTCCAGGAGCCGACCAGGGGCCAGGAAGTACGACCCGACTGCGATGTGCCGACGACCGTCGGTCCGGAACGCGCGTACTGCCTCACCGGTAGCCGGGGGAGCCGTCGACGCGAACGCCACCAGGGTCGGCAACCGGTGCCGCAACCCCCACCGCCGCGCGATCCGCGCAACCGCCAGGTTGGCCAGCGAGTCGGAGGAACCGGCGGCCGCCAGCACCAACCCGTCGAGCTCTCGCGCGCGGGCGGCGCGGAGCGCGGTCCGCAGGCGTACGTCCAGCAGCTCCAGCATCGCCTGGTCGAACCCCAATACGGGTGTTGCGCGCACGTGCAGACCCGGGTGCTGCCGGCTGGCAGCCTCCACAGCCGTGGGGACGTCAACACGTGCGTGGTAGGCGTCGGTCAGCAGCAGCGGAACGACCACCGCCTCCTCGAAGCCGGCTCGGACGAGCCGTTCGAACACCTTCGCCGGGCTCGGTGCGCAG
The DNA here is from genome assembly GCA_040002845.1 of Nocardioidaceae bacterium. Lineage (GTDB taxonomy): Bacteria > Actinomycetota > Actinomycetes > Propionibacteriales > Nocardioidaceae > JBDUDR01. Next base: position 9,120 of record JBDUDR010000066.1, on the reverse strand, counting down.
TGGTCCAGGAAGGCGACCTCGACCCGCAGGTCTGGACGCAGCGCGCGCACCTGCGCGCGCATCTCGCGCACCGTTGCAGCAGATCGGGGGTCGCGGCTGCCGTGGGCCAAAGCCACCAGGGCGGGAGCGGTCATGAGGTCGGCCTCCTCTCGGGAGTTTCAGATGACGGGGATTGATGGGCTTCAGTGGATTCCGCACTCGGTCTTGGCCAGCCCTGCCCAGCGTCCACTGCGTGGATCATCGCCAGGCAGGACGCGTCGCGTGCAGGGCCAGCAGCCGATCGACGGATAGCCGTCGTAGAGCAGCGGATTGACCAAGATGTCGTTCTCGGCGACGTACGCGTCGACATCGTCCGGCGTCCAACGCGCAAGCGGTGACACCTTGACCTTCTGCTTCTGGTCGTCCCAGCCGACGACGGGCGCGATCACCCGGTTGCGGGTCTCGTCCCGTCGCAGGCCGGTCGCCCAGGCGTCGTAGCCCTGCAATGACCGCTTGAGGGGGGCCACCTTGCGCAGCGCGCAGCACCGGTCCGGGTCGGTCGCCCACAGGTCCTTGCCGTGCGTCTCGTCCTGCTCGGCGACAGACAGCTCCGGGCGTACGGTCACCAAGTTGATCGGGATCGTCGCCGAGATCGCGTCGGCTGTCCCGATCGTCTCGGCGAAGTGGTATCCCGTGTCGAGAAAGACCACGTCGATGCCAGGCGTGATGCTGGCCGCGAGATGCGCGAGGACGCCATCGCTCATCGACGAGGTGATGCAGAACCGCTCGCCGAACGTCTCCGCCGCCCACTCGATGATGATCCGAGCGGGAGCAAGCTCGAGCTCGGGCCCGGCCACCTTCGCCAGCTCACGGAGCTCGGCCGCCGTACGAGGTCCAGCGTTTGCGCCCTGCCCGGTCGCCGCAACCGGCGCCGTGGTCATGAGTCCGCTCCTTGGATGGGCTGCTCCGTCGCAGCCAGCAGACCGAGCATCTTCAACGAGAAGGCCCGAAGGCACGATCGGCACTCCCACGAGCCGTGAGACGCCTGGTACGGCCGCAGGTCCTGCTCCCCGCAGTAGGGGCAGTGGAACGGCACGGCTCGCTCGGTCATCGCAGGACCCCCTCGTCGGCCCTGGCGGCCCAGCTGGCGAAGGCCTCTCCCTCGGCGCGCTGCCGGAGGAATGCGCGTACGACTCGCTCGATGTAATCGGTCAGTCCCGCCGAGGTCACCTTGTGAGCCCGCAGTTTGCGGCCGAAGCCGGCCTCGAGCCCGAGCCGACCGCCGAGGTGCACCTGGAAACCGGGGACCTGACGGCCGCTGTCGTCGACGACCAGCTGGCCCTTGAGCCCGATGTCGGCGACCTGGATCCGAGCGCACGAGTTCGGGCAGCCATTGACGTTGATCGTGACGGGCGTGTCGAGGTCGGGGATGCGGCGTTCCAGCTCGTCGACCAGATCACGCGCCCGGTCCTTGGTCTCGACGATGGCCAGCTTGCAGAACTCGATGCCGGTGCAGGCCATCGTGCTGTGCCGCCATTGCGAAGGTCGCGCCGACAACCCGATGCCCTCGACGGACTCGATGAGAGAGGGGACCAGCCCCGGCTCGACGTCGAGAATGAGCAGCTTCTGGTATGGGGTCGTACGCACTCGCGCGGAGCCGTGCGACCCCACAATGTCCGCCAGCTTCGACAGCTGTGCTCCGCTGACCCTGCCGACGGTAGGAGTGACGCCGACGAAGCATCGCCCGTCGCGCTGGCGGTGCACGCCGACGTGATCGCCGAGTGAAGCCGGGCGCGCGGGCGCCGGCCCAGTAGGCAACCGGCGGTGGAGGTACTCCTCCTCCAGGACCCGCAGGAACTTCTCCGCTCCCCAGTCGGCTACCAGGAACTTCAGGCGAGCCCGTGACCGCAGCCGCCGGTAGCCGTAGTCCCGGAACAGGCCGATCACGCCCGCCCAGACATCGGCCACTTCTTCGAGCCTGACCCACACCCCCAAGCGCTGAGCGAGCATCGGGTTGGTGGAAAGCCCGCCGCCGACCCACAGGTCGAACCCTGGACCGTGATCGGGATGCACCACCCCGACGAACGAGATGTCGTTGATCTCTGGCGCGACATCTTGACTGGGATGCCCGGTGATAGCGGTCTTGAACTTGCGCGGCAGGTTCGAGAACGCCGGGTCTCCGATGAATCTCTCGTTGATCTCGGTGACCGCCGGGGTCGGGTCGATGATCTCGTCGGCCGCGATGCCCGCGACCGGGCTCGCGATGATCACCCGTGGGGCATCGCCACACGCCTCCTGCGTTGAGAGGCCGACCGCCTCGAGGCGCCGCCAGACGGCCGGGACGTCCTCGATGCTCACCCAGTGCAGCTGAACGTTCTGCCGGTCGGTGATGTCTGCCGAGTCCCGCGCGTACGTGGTCGACACGTCGGCGATCGTGCGGAGCTGCTCCGTGCTGAGCTGGCCACCGTCGATGCGGATCCTCAGCATGAAGTACCGATCGTCCAGCTCGTGCGGCTCCAGGGCGCCGGTCTTCCCGCCGTCGATGCCCGGCTTGCGCTGGGTGTAGAGACCCCACCAGCGGAATCGGTTGCGAAGGTCCGACGGATCGATCGAGTCGAAACCGGCGCGCGCGTATATGTTCTCGATCCGGGCTCGGACGTTGAGCGGGTCGTCGTCCTTCTTGGCCTGCTCGTTGGCGTTCAGAGGTTCTCGGTACCCGAGCCCCCACTGGCCTTCGCCCCGCTTGGCCCGGAGGGACCGGGAACGTGTCGGTGCGAGTTCATGGGCGGCGGTGCCTGTGATGCTGGACATGTGGGGCGCGTCCTCCGGTTGGGAGACGCGCGACCGCGCGGTGGTCGCAACCGAGTTGACCATCCGTTGCGACAGAGCCGGCGCGACCGCGCGCCCGGCTCTTGAGATTCGAAGCGGGCGGCGTTACGCCGGACGACACATCATCGAACGCAGCCGGCAGTAGTCGACGTGGCGTCGCGCCACGAGCCTGAGGGTCACTGCGGATGACATGGCTTGATCTTTGACGACCGCTCCGACAGAACACAACAGATCATCTCGCATGTCGAGATGATGAACCAACATGTGAGAAGCTGGTAGTGATTCACGCCCACTGTGTGATCGCAGTCACAGCCGACACGGTCGCGACCACGGTCGGCTCAGCCTGGCCAGCCAGGGATCGGGAACGGCTTGACGAAGTCGGCCACCTCACCCTTGATGCGAGCCAACGCTCCCTCGTCGCCGTCTCTGGCAGCGGTGATGGCAGCGTCCATCCACGCAGAGACCTGGGGCATGTGCTCCGCGGTCAGCCCGCGGGTCGTGACCGATGACGTACCGATCCGGATCCCGGACGGGTCGAACGGTTTGCGTGGGTCGTAAGGCACCGTGTTGTAGTTGAGCTCGATCCCGGCCCGGTCCATCGCCTGTGCGGCAGGCTTGCCGCCGATGTCCTTACTGGTCAAGTCGGCAAGGATCAGGTGGTTGTCGGTGCCCCCGGACACGAGGTCGAAGCCGTCCTCCACCATGGCGGCCGCGAGTGCCCTCGCGTTGGTAACGATCTGATGGGCGTAGGCCGAGAACTCCGGGGTAGCCGCTTCCTTCAGAGCCACCGCGATCGCTGCCGTCGTGTGGTTGTGCGGCCCGCCCTGCAGCCCTGGGAACACAGCCCGGTCGATGGCTCTTGCATGTGCCTGGTCGCACATGAGCATGGCCCCGCGCGGCCCGCGCAGTGTCTTGTGGGTCGTGGTCGAGATCACCTCTGCGTGCCCGACCGGGCTGGGGTGGGCGCCCCCCGCGATCAGTCCGGCGATATGGGCGATGTCCGCCACCAGTACGGCATCGACCTCACGAGCGATCTCCGCGAACCTGTCGAACTCGATGGTGCGAGGGATGGCGGTGCCGCCGCAGAAGATGAGCTTGGGCCGCTCGCGAGTCGCGATCTCGCGTACCTCGTCGAAGTCGACGCGTCCGTCTTCCCGTCGCACGCCGTACTGCACCGCGCGGAACCACTTGCCGGTTGCCGACACCGACCAGCCGTGCGTGAGGTGGCCGCCCATCGGGAGTGCCATTCCCATCACGGTGTCGCCAGGCTGCAGGAACGCGAGGTAGATCGCCAGGTTCGCCGGGGATCCGGAGTAGGGCTGCACGTTCGCGTGATCGACACCGAACAGGGATGTGGCGCGGTCGATCGCCAGCTGCTCGACCTGGTCGATGATCTGCTGGCCCTCGTAGTAGCGCTTGCCGGCGTACCCCTCGGAGTACTTGTTGGTCAGTACGGTCCCAGTCGCATCGAGCACCGCCTGGGAGACGTAGTTCTCGCTGGCGATCAGCCGGATCGACTCGCTTTGTCGCCTGCCTTCGGAGTCGATGAGGGCCGCCAAGTCGGGGTCGGCATCGGCCAGCGACTCGGTGAGCTTGTCGGTAGGGGGCTCGGTCATGTCGACTCCTGGTGATGGTCCAGACTCGAGTCTAGGGGTCGTTCGCGCTGACGAACTTGAAGACGACACCGGCGGCGGCACCCGCTGCCAGGTTGGCGACCAGGTATATCCAGATCGAGCTCCATTCCAGCAGGCCCGCCACGGTTGCCCCGAATGCCACGGCGCTGTTGAAGGCCGCGCCGCTGATGGAGCCGGCGGCGACCGCGCCGACGAGGACCGTGAAGCCGATGGCCAACCCGTAGAAGCTGTTGTCCGCGTGGTCCTTGGAGGTCGCGACGTTGAGCACGACGTAGCAGAGCGCGAAGGAGAACAGGAACTCGACCACCAGGGCCTTGCCGAGGTCGCCGCCGCTGAGGGACAGGGCCGGACCCTTGTAGTCGAAGAGGTACGTGCCGACCAACGCGGCGACCAGAGCACCCACCAGCTGCGCCGCCCAGTACGGCAGGATGTCAATCGAGCTGAGGCGACCGCGGACGAACGCCGCCAGCGAGACACCTGGGTTGTAGTGGCCGCCGGAAATGTGTCCGCCTGCGTAGACCATCACCATGAGCGCGCTGCCGATCGCGATGGCTGCGAGTGGCTGAGCCTGGTCGATGGAGAGGACCACGGTCAGGACGAGGAAGAACGTTCCGATGAACTCGACGAGATACTTGCGCATCTGACAGCTCCTTCAGACGGTGGCCCGCGGCGTGGTTGCTCGGACTCCGGTCGCTCAGATCGTGGCATTGCGTCGTCGTCCGTGCACGCGTTCCCGGGCGTGTCGACCGGATTGCGGCGATATCGACAGCCGCGATGAGCGTCAACCGCTGGGAAGGCCCCGGCTGAGGATCCTCGTGCACGGCACGTCCCGGCTCATGGTGCCGAATGTGCCCGCCCAGTCTCCGCCCAGGCGGGATGCACACCAGGCGTCGGCGACCTCGGCAGGGCCGTATCGCACCAGCAACGCCCCCTGCAGACATTGGGCCATCCGGGCCGCCAGCCGCCGGGCCCGACGTTCGAGATCCGAAAGGTCCGACAACGAGGTCAGGACATCCTCGATCGCCTCGTCGAGCGCGCGGTCGGCCCCCCGGGACTCGCCCACCTCGACCATCCACGCCTCGATGGCTTCGGGGCTGTGAGCCAGAGCGCGGAGCAGGTCGAGGGCGTTGACGTTGCCGCTGCCCTCCCAGATGGAGTTCAGCGGGGACTCGCGAAACAGCAGCGGCATGCCTGACTCCTCGACGTACCCGTTCCCGCCGAGGCACTCCAAAGCCTCAGCGATCATGAACGGCGCCCGCTTGCATACCCAGAACTTCGCTAGCGGAAGCCCGATCCGGCGAAGGGCCTGCTCGTGGGGGTCATCAGGCTTGTCGACTGCCGCCGCCAGTCGCATCGCCAGCACCGTGGAGGCCTCGGACTCCAACGCTAGGTCCGCGAGTACGTTGGCCATCAGCGGCTTGTCGACCAACGGCGATCCAAAGGCCTGGCGGTGAGAGGCGTGCCAGACCGCCTCGGTCAAGGCCCGGCGCATCAGCGCCGCCGACCCGAGCACGCAGTCCAGCCGGGTGGCCGCCACCATCTCGATGATCGTCTGAACACCTCGACCCTCCTCACCGAGCCGTCGCGCCCACGTCTGGTGGAACTCCACCTCGGCAGAAGCATTTGACCGGTTACCCAGCTTGTCCTTGAGCCGCTGGATGGCGAACGCATTGCGCTCGCCATCGGGCAGCACGTGCGGTACCACGAAGCAGGTCAGGCCACCGGCGGCTTGGGCGAGCACCAGGAAGACGTCGTTCATCGGCGCCGAGCAGAACCACTTGTGGCCGGTGAGCACGTACTCCCCGTCGCCAGCGGTCGGGACCGCCACGGTCTGATTGCTACGTACGTCGGAGCCGCCCTGCCTCTCGGTCATCGCCATTCCTGCGAGCACCCCGCTCTTGGCCGCCACCGGCCGTAGCCCGGGGTCGTACTCCGTCGAGGCCAGCCGTGGCGTCCACTCCGCGAAGAGCTCCGGATCCGTACGGAGTGCCGGCACGGAGGCGTACGTCATCGAGAGCGGGCAGCCATGTCCCGCCTCCACCTGCGACCATGCGTAGAATCCGGCAGCCCTTGCGAGGTGCGGGTGGAGTGCCTTCGACGTCCAGGGAGCGGCCTGCAATCCGAATCCAACCCCGTGTTGCATCAGCCAGTGCCAGGACGGGTGGAAGACAACCTCGTCGACTCGGTTGCCGTATCGGTCGTGGGTGCGCAGCACGGGAGGGTTGGTGTTCGCCAGGCGTCCGTGCTCTCGAGCGGCCTGGCCACCGGCGGCGGATCCGAGTCGTCCGAGGTCGTCGACGGTGGCCTGGTCTCCGTACCGGACGATGGCAGACACGAGACCGGGATCGCTCCTGACGGCATCGTGGTCAGGAACAGGCGGTGCCTGGTTCGTGGCTAGACGGCTCGTTTTGGTCCCCATGTCGTTACCGTAGAGGGCATGGCCGCATCGTCGATTGACAGCGCAGCCACTCCAACGTCCCGGCTGACAGCGATCCGGGCCACCGTCTGGCGCCTGATCACGTCGACCGTGAGTTCGTGCTTCCGGTACCGCGTCACCGGACTTGCAGCCGAGGCCGCCTTCTTCGCGATCCTCTCGCTGCCCCCGCTGGTCTTCGGTCTGGCCGGCAGCATTGGGTACGCCGCGAACCGCTTCGACGTGGCCCAGGTGCAGAACATCCGTCACCATGTGATCGAGCTGTCATCGAGGGCGCTCACCGAGGACTCGGTTCAGAACGTGATCGTGCCGACCCTCAACGACGTGCTGAGCGGCGGCCGCGTCGATGTGATCTCGATCGGCTTCGTGCTCGCGCTCTGGTCAGGGTCGCGGGCACTCAACGTGTTCGTCGACACGATAACGATCATGTACGGCCTGGGCGGGCGTCGTGGAATCGTCCGCACCCGGGCCCTGTCGTTCTCGCTGTACGTGGTCGGACTCGTGGTCGGAATCGTCTTACTGCCGCTGGTGCTGGTCGGTCCTGACCTGATCGACCAGCTGTTACCGCCCCGGTTCGACTTCGTGAACACGCTCTACTGGCCGACCGTCATCCTGCTCAGCGTGCTGTTCTTGACCACGCTTTACCACCTGTCGGTGCCAGTACGCACCTCGTGGCGCCATGACATGCCTGGCGCGGCGCTGGCCCTGTCCTTGTGGATCGGTGGCAGCTGGGCGCTGCGCTTTACACTCCAGCATGCGGGCGGCGGAACCTCGATCTATGGTCCGTTGGCCGCGCCGATCGCCGTGCTGATCTGGCTGTATCTCACCTCGATCGCGGTGCTGATCGGTGCTGCCCTGAACGCCGCGTTCGACCGGGTGTGGCCGGAGAGTGAGACGGCCACGGCACGGCTGGAGCTGGTCCGGCGACTGCGACGGCAGCGGCAGGACTCAGAGCTCGACATCGACGACGTCTGCTGAGCCGCACAGCCCCACAGCCGGAAATCTGGGTGCATCCGGACGACTCTGGTGCTTACCCTCGACCCAGACCGGCGGACCGTCGCACGCGATCGGCGAGGGACGCCCACTCCGAAAGGCAGCGTTTGTGACCGCAGCTTCCACCGGGGCCTATGCACCCGGCCACATGGTCGACTTGCACGCAATTGGCTGGGATGACGCCTATCGCGCAGCGCTTGAAGCGTACGCGCACTGCGAGGCTGGCCGGGTGGTACGGGTCGACCGCGGGGTGTGCACGCTTCTGACGCAGTCCGGTCCGATGCGCGCCAGCGCGTGCGGTGACGTGCTGGACGCGATGGCCACCGACAGGACCGCCGGCCCCTGCACAGGCGACTGGTGCGCGGTGCGTCGCTGGTCTGACGGCGCGGCAACGGTCGAAGGACTGCTGCCGCGGCGGGCCGCGATCAAGCGAGCGGTGGTGAGTGGCCGTTCCGAGGCACAAGTGCTAGCCGCAAATGTTGACCTGGTCGGTGTTGTCGTACCCCTGATCCCCGATCCGGTGCTAGGCAAGCTGGAGCGGCTCTTGGCCTTGGCCTGGGACAGCGGAGCCGCTCCGGTCGTGCTGTTGACCAAGGCCGATCTGGTCGCGGACGCATGGTTGGTGGCCGAGGACGTTCGCGCTGCCGCCCCTGGTGCGCAGGTGTTGTGTTGCAGCGTGGTGACCAGCGAGGGCATCGAGGAGCTGCGCATCATGCTCGCGGAAGGCGGCACGCTGGCATTGGTCGGGTCATCGGGAGGCGGCAAGTCCAGCCTGGTGAACGCCCTGGTGGGGGCGGACGTGTTGACCACGCGTGCGATCCGCGACGACGGGCGGGGGCGTCACACGTCGGTTCGGCGGGAGCTCGTGACGCTGCCGGTCGGCGGAGCCGTCATCGACACGCCCGGACTGCGCGGGGTCGGGTTGATCGATGCAGCCGATGGGATCGCGGCGACCTTCGCCGATGTCGAGGCGCTTGTGCCGGAGTGCCGATTCAGCGACTGCAGCCACGTGAGCGAACCCGACTGCGCGGTGCAGGCCGCGGTGGCCGACGGAAGTCTGCCGCAGCGACGTTACGAGTCGTGGCTGAAACTTCATCGTGAGATGGCCTGGATGGAGCGTCGCTCGGATGCTCGGCTCCGGGCTGAGCAGACCAAGCTGTGGAAGCAGTTCACCCGGGCGAACCGCAAGACCCAGCGCAACCGCCCCTGACGCACGTTCGAGACCCCTCGCGCACGCCCATCCTCGTCCAC
>JBDUDR010000065.1:0-14399 GCA_040002845.1 Nocardioidaceae bacterium | reverse complement strand
GCATGAGCCGCGACGAGCTGCTGGTGATCTCCACTGCTGCCGCCTGGTCGGGCGGGGTCGGACTGATCGGTTTGTTGTTGTTTCCCCTGCTGCGCCGGTTCTCGGTCCGCCAGGGCTTCGCCGCTGTCGCGGTCGTGAGCGTGCTCGGGTTCGTCGCGGGGCTGATCGGCACCGCCAACGCGATGTTCTTGTCATCGCACGACTTCCGCGTCGTCTTGTGGGTGTCGCTGACGGCCGGGGTGGTGAGCCTGACGTTCGCGCTCGCGGTCTCCGAGCGGGTGGTGCGGGGTTCGCGGGCCGTACGCGAGGCGGCGCGTGACCTCGGTGAGAACGGCAGCTATGTTGCTCCCTCGTCGCCGCCCACAGCGGAGCTGCGGGCGCTGTCGGACCAGCTGGCCTCGACCAGCGCGAAGCTGACCGAGTCCCGGGAACGCGAGCGGGCGCTTGAGTCGTCCCGTCGCGAGCTGGTCGCCTGGGTCAGCCACGACCTGCGGACGCCGTTGGCGGGCCTGCGTGCGATGGCTGAGTCGCTCGAGGACGGCCTGGCCACCGATCCCGAGCGCTACCACAAGCAGATCCGGGTCGATGTCGAGCGGATGAGCCGGATGGTGGACGACCTCTTCGAGCTCTCTCGCATCCATGCGGGGAACCTCATTGTCGATGTGGACGAGGTCTCCATCAGCGACCTGGTGAGTGGCGCGCTGGCGGCGGCCGACCCGATCGCGCGGGCCAACGGGATCAGGCTGAGCGGGCGTTCCGACGACTCGCTGGTCGTTCCCGGCGACGAGCGGGAGCTGTCGCGGGTCGTTGCCAACTTGGTGACCAACGCGCTCCGTCATACCCCCGCCGATGGGGCGGTTGCCGTCGAGGCGGCCCGGGCCGGCGATGTAGTGTCCCTGAGCGTGACCGACCAGTGCGGAGGCATCCCACCAGACGATCTCGAGCGGGTCTTCGACGTGGCCTGGCGGGGCGAGCAGGCACGCACGCCGGACGCCCGCGTCGATCACGCAGGCACCGGCGCCGGACTCGGGTTGGCGATCGTGCGGGGGATCGTGGAGGCCCACCGGGGATCGGTAGCCGTGGCAAACACAGACTGCGGTTGCGAGTTCGTGGTGCGGCTGCCGCTCAGTGTCGTGTGACTGCTGGAAGTCCCGGCGTTCGAGTCGAGTTCTTCACGGACCGTGATCATCGAAGGAGGAATCCTGATAGTGCGCGCCGGTGACGGGACGTAAAGCCAGCATCGGGCACCCTCAACGGCACATGACCAGTTCGGCCATGCCGGCCGCGAAAAGTGTTTTGGCGGCCCAGCCGAGCTCGCGTTCCGCACGGTCAGCGCTGGCGGTGATGTGCCGGACGTCACCGAGACGGAACCGGCCCGTCACCACCGGCTCCGGAGCACCAGCCGCGCGCGCCAGCGCAGCGGCCATGTCGCCGACGGTCCGGGGCGTACCACTGGCGATGTTGTACGCCCTCAATTCGCCGAGACGCCAACAATTCGGCAGTTTCGTCGGCGTGTCGCGGCGCAGTTGGCGTCTCGGCCGCTGGCCGGCACCGGGTTCGGCTTCTGGGTGCAAGAGCCCGGCTGGGGCGGCGTCCCGCTGCACCAACATATCCAGGGCGGCCACGTTGGCGCCCGCGACGTCCCTCACATGCACGAAATCCCGACGCATTCGGCCGTCCTCGAATACCTGAGGCGCCTCGCCTCGGGCCACCGCACTGCCGAAGATGGCAGCAACCCCGGCATAGGGCGTGTCCCTGGGCATCCCCGGGCCGAACACGTTGTGGTAGCGCAGCGCCGCGACTCTGCCGCCAGTGGCTCGCGCCCACGCGGCGGCATAGTGCTCCTGGGCAACCTTGCTGGCTGCGTACCCGTTGCGCGGGTCCAGGGGCGCCGCCTCATCCACTAGCTCGGGTTGCAGCGGGGCGCCGCAGCCCGGACATGGCGGTTCGAAGCGTCCCGCTTGAAGATCGGCCTGCCGGCGGGGGCCGGGGCTGACCGGGCCGTGGGTTTCGCAGCGGTACGCGCCTTCGCCGTACACGACCATCGAGCTCGCCAGCACCAGAGTCCGGACTCCGGCTCGGCCCATCGCAGCTAGCAGCACAGCCGTACCGACGTCGTTGTGTGAGGCGTACTCCGGCAGGTCGTCGAGGCTGACGCCGAGTCCGACCTTGGCTGCCTGGTGGCATACGGCGTCAACTCCGTCGAGCAGTCGGCTGACTGCCGCGGCATCCCTCAGGTCGGCGGGCGCCCAGCTGTGATCCGCATCGGCACGCTGGTCGGTGGACACGACCTCGTGACCCGCGGCTGCGAGGGCGGATACGATGTGCCGCCCGATGAACCCGGCAGCTCCGGTCACGAGAACACGCATGGCGTCAGGCTAGGGCGAGGCACCGCGATCGGGGTCGGTCCTCAGGGCGCCTCGGCCCACCTGTCAGGATGCCGTAAGACCTGGCACCCACGGTCTGGGGTCACTCACCGGGGTTGGAACACGGGCGAGTTACCCCAAACCGGGGCCGGCCGGCAGGCCCAACCAAGGTGTGCCGCGGCGAGCAGACGTGGTGGCGTACGCTCGGAAGCCGTCATGCGAACCGCTGCCCTGGGTCGACCCATGACCCGACTCGCGGCCGGGCTGTGCCTGGCCACGATGTTGTGCGCGTGCGGTCCGCGGGCGGCCGATCTGGGGTCGTCGCGCGATCTCGGTCTCAACGTAGAGCCCGGCACCGGTCCCGTGGTGACCGAGACGGAGGCGGTCGACGGGCTCAAGGACTACCTGGCGGCGGCTGGCGACGCCGCTACGTCGGGTGATTTGACGCAGCTGCGCGACCGCACGGATCCGTTCTGTCCGTGCCAATCCCTGGTCGACTATCTCGACGCGGCCTTCAAGGCCGGCCATCACTTTGACGGCGTCGTCTACGAGGCATCCGACTTGACAGTGTTGGGGACAGGACGCGGGACCGCGCAGCTGCGGGCGCAGGTGCAGGTCTCGGCGTACGAGGTGAAGAGCGCCACCGGAGCGGTGATCGACGAGCAACCCGAACAGGCCTACGAGGCGGCGTACAGCCTGCAGCGGCAGGGCGGCGTCCTGGTTGTCGTCGACGTGCGGCAGACGTAGAGCCGCGGGTCAGACGCGCCGAAGCACCGCCGTGACCTTGCCGAGGATCACGGCGTCGTCTCCGTTGATCGGCTCGTAGGACGCGTTGTGGGGGAGCAGCCAGATGTGGTCGTCCTTGCGTTGCAGGGTCTTGACCGTCGCCTCGTTGTCGATCATGGCGGCGACGATCTCGCCGTTTTCCGCGGTCGGCTGCTGGCGGATGACGACGTAGTCGCCGTCGCAGATGGCCGCGTCGACCATCGAGTCGCCCTTGACCTCGAGCATGAACAGGGTGCCGGCTCCCACGAGCGACTGGGGCAGCGGCATGACCTCCTCGACCTGCTCCTCGGCCAGGATCGGGCCACCGGCGGCGATCCGGCCGATCACCGGAACGTATTGCGGAGCCGGCTGAGCATCGCCGCTGTCGGTCTCGTCGTACGCGCTTGCCTCCACCGCGGTGGCAGCCGCGCCGGGACGGGTCGCCGGCTGGGCGGGGTGCAGGATCTCAACTGCCCGAGGCCGGTTGACGTCGCGCCGGATGAACCCGCGTGCCTCGAGCTTGCGCAGCTGGTGAGCCACGCTGGAGGAGCTCGTGAGCCCGACGGCCTCACCGATCTCGCGCATGCTCGGGGGATATCCGCGGCTCTTGACGGAGTCGCGGATCACGTCGAGAACCCGTCGTTGTCGCGGAGTGAGGCCCTCTTCGTCGGGCGGGCCGTCAGGAAGCTCGCTGATCGTGGTCTTGCCGCGCGACTTGCTCGCTGGCATCGACGTCACCCACCTTCGTCGCCGGGAACCGCAGGCCCGACGCGTGGGATCGAGTCGAGCAAGGCAAACGCTAGCGGGATCTGAGCCGGGTTTCAAACACGTGTTCGAAGGCGTGTCGTTTCTGTGGACAACCGCTCGACCAGGCTATTTGTGCTGCATCCACACGTTCGGTTCGACGTACGTACCAAGGTCGGCCGGTGTGTCGACATGCAAGACGCTCAACCCTTCCGGGATCACGTAGTCGCCGGACTCCGGCAGGACCAGGCCGGTCCAGCGCTCCCACTCAACGACCGTGCCGGTCATGGTCTGCGACCGCGGCGCCGCCTGCAAGGTGCGGGCGCCGAGGCGCCAGTGCGTGCGGATCCATGGATCCAGCGGTGCCCCGTCGTCTCGCGCCCATGTGATGTACGAGTCGATCGGGGTCAGCGGATATCGGGCCTTGAGTGTCGGGCGTACCGGAGCGATGACTCGTGACCAGCCCGCCTCGTCCGCTCGGTGACGCAGCGCCGTGAGGAGCTCGCCGGCCACGCCCTTACCTTTGAGATCGGGTCGTACGATCGCGCCGCAGATCACGAGGGTGTCGGGCTCGACCTGCTGCTCGCGACCTTCGACCGCCCTGACGATTGAGTCGGTGTAGCCGCTCGGGAGGTCCTCGAGCTCGCCCGTCCATCGCAGCGGCACTCCCCAGCCGGTCGCCACCGGCTCATCGTCATCGTCGAGCAGGATCAGGTCCTGGTCGGTGAACCACTCCCGCACGCGCCCGATGTACTGCTTGGCCAGTTGGTCGGCAGTGATGAAGGCCGGGAATCCCGCGGCGAACAGCGGCTCCATCTGGTCGTCGGGACGCTCACGCTCGCCGGTCCGTTCGACGGTGAAACTCACACGCGGCTTCTTACCAGACACCCGAGGTACATGGTCGGTACCGGTGACCCTCGCCGAGGTACGAGTTGCGTACGCAATATCGCCACCTGAAGGTCACAAAGGCGTACCTCGGCGATGAGGAGGGGTGCGTGAGGTCATCCCCGGAGCTGAACGGCGTCGGCGTCTGCCTCCGACTTCGCGTTGGACCACGGGGACACGGGCCTTTCCAGCATCTTCCCATCGACCACCAGGTCGACCCTTTCGTTGAAGAAGGCCAGCAGATCCCGGATCTTTGGGTTCTCCGGGATAGGGTCCGGGTAGCTCCAAGCGACGTCCGGCAAAAAGGTGTCACCGACGCGAAGAGACCAATAGCGAGCTCGCCCCTTGTACGGGCAGACCGTCATAGCGTCGCTGGCCTCGAGCAGATCAGTGCGCACATCCGCGAAGGGCAAGTAGTAGCGGGTCGGCAGACTGGTCTCGAAGAGCAGGAGGGGACGTACGCTGCTGGCCACCTGCTCCCCGGCCACGAACACCTGCACCCGGCGCGAGCTGCGCAGCGTGTCGACGCGCTTGTGCGGGTCGCGGGCGTGCATGACAACGCGCTCGTCTTCTTCGTACCAGTCCAGCTGCCGCCAGGAGAACGTCACAGACCTCGCAAGGGCGGCCATCGGGCCAGTCGTGTCTTTGGGTGTCCAGGCCGCGGCCTCCACTCGCTTGCCGCCCGTGGACACGGCCCACGTCTGCTGTCCATCTGGACCGGTCGTCTCGTCGACGAGGACACCCGGAGTCACGTCCTCGATGGGCAGGTAGTACGTCGGCAAGCCCGCGGGGCCGTACTGGACGAGCAGCTGCGCGCGGGAGCTGTCGGCCACCAGCTCATGCCCGAGCCGCACTCTTATGCGACGCGGCGTCGGCTCCACCAGGGAAGCGGGGATCTGCATCTCTCGAGTCGTTCGGGGCTGGTCCGGGGGAGTTGCTTCGTTATCCCGGGTCGTCTGCGTCGATGGGTTGTGAGCCATGGGTATCGCGTGTCTCCGTTCTCGGGCCTGAGGGTGGGCGGGGTTGGCCCATGCCGCCTGACCAGTCTGCGTGGTTGCGAGGCGCGGCGCCAGGGCCAGAAGCTCTTGCCGGTGTCGCCGGCCTGGGCGTGGGTCGCAGGAGATCAGGCCCGCGCCCTTGCAACCAACGGAGCTTTGCGTGTCGAACGGACATTCGACCTGGCGCTGGACATCGACTGGTGTTGTGTGCCATTGTTCGTACAGGCGTTCGATCGAACATTCCTTCGACATCGTGGTGATGCGGTTGATCGAAACTGTCGGTGGGCGCCGATAGACAGGTCTCGGCAGAGAGACGAACGGCAGACCTGATCGCCGCGAGGCGAGCTTCCCCAGGAGGTCAGCGATGAGCACCATGACAGCCCCGCGACTTGATCGCGTGCCAGCACGTCGTGTCGCCACACAAGGCTCGTACGTGAGGCTCACCCGTCGGGGGCAGTGGGTGGCACTAATGCTGCTCGCTGCGATGGCATTCAGCGTCCTGTCGCTGATCGGTCCACGCTCATCGGCAGTTCCGGGCAATGCGAAGCTCGAGCCGGTCCAGACGGTTCAGGTGCAGCCCGGTCAGACGCTGTGGGAC
Source organism: Nocardioidaceae bacterium (assembly GCA_040002845.1). GTDB lineage: Bacteria > Actinomycetota > Actinomycetes > Propionibacteriales > Nocardioidaceae > JBDUDR01. Next base: position 8,043 of record JBDUDR010000065.1, on the reverse strand, counting down.
ATCGCGCGCCAGCTCGCTCCTGACCAGGATCCACGCGCTGTCGTCGATGCGATCGTCGATCTCAACGCGCTCACGGATCCGGGTAGTCTTCAGGTTGGTCAGCGGCTCGGCGTGCCCGACTTCGGCTGATGCTCCTGTCCTGAGCTACGGAACCCAGCCGCCTCGGGGGGTGGCTGGGTTCCGGCCACGTCAACCTGCGAGCCTCCCCGCGATCCGACACTTATTCCGCGTGATCCGACACTTGAGCCGGCAGACGAAACGGCTGTCGCGAACTGTTACTTCGCTGCCGGTTGATCCGGACACCTCAGTAGGCTGCGCCAGCACGAGCGCGCAGCATCCGCGCCTCGGTTCGATGTACACCGCGCGGCCTGAGAGGACCCCATGGCTCACGATGAAACCGTGGCTCCGCTGACGCTTCCACCGGATCAGATGCGGCGACTCGGCTACCAGGTTGTGGACCTCATCGTTGACTCCCTAGCCGGTCTGCGGGACCACCCACCCGCCAGCCGGGCCAGTGCCGAGGAGCTGGCCGGCATACTGGACGAACCCATCCCGCGCACCGGCTCGGACCCAGAGCAGGTTCTGCGCGAAGCGGTCGACGACGTACTGCGTCCGGCCATGCGAGTCGATCACCCCCGGTTCCTCGCGTATGTGCCGATTCCCAGCAACTACATCGGGATGCTTGCCGACGCCCTAATGTCCGGCTTCGGCGTCTTCGCCGGTACGTGGCAGGCCGCCTCCGGAGCCGCGGCAGCCGAGCTCACCACCTTGCGCTGGCTGTGCAACCTCTTCGGCCTGCCAGACACGGCCGGCGGTTTGTTCGTTGATGGCGGATCCTCCGCCAACATGTACGGCCTGATCGCCGCCCGCCGCGCCATCCTCGACGACCAGCTGGGCGATGCGGTGGTGTACGCCTCCGACCAGACGCACTCGTGGATCGGCCGCGCCCTGCGGGTGCTCGGCTTCCAGCCGGCCCAGCTGCGCTTACTGTCCGCAGACGAGGAGTGCCGGCTGCGCCCATCCGACGTGCGGGCGGCTGTCACTGCCGATCGTGCCGCAGGTCGCCGTCCCTTCTGCATGGTCGCCACAGCCGGTACGACGAGCACCGGCAGTGTCGACCCGCTGGCGGACCTGGCCGCGTTGTGTCGGGATGAAGGGCTGTGGTTCCACGTCGACGGCGCCTTCGGAGGACCCGCGGTCCTTACGGAGGAGGGGCGCGCTCTGCTGACCGGAATCGAGCTGGCCGACTCACTGGCACTCGACGCTCACAAGTGGCTGTTCCAGCCGTTGGAGGCCGGCTGTGTACTTGTCCGCGACGTCGCGTTGCTGGAGTCGATCTTCTCGACCCATCCGGAGTACCTGCTCGACGCGGCGGCCCGCGACCGGGAGGTCAACTTCGCCGACCGTGGAATCCAGCTCACCCGCAGCTTCCGTGCGTTCAAGCTGTGGTTGTCGCTCAAAGTCTTCGGCCTCGACGCCTTCGAGCAGGCTGTGCAACACGGGCTCGACCTGGCTCGGCACTGTGACGCGATCCTGCGCCGTACACCCGGATGGGAGGTGCTGGCCCCGACCGTGCTGGCCGTGGTCACGTTCCGCTACACCAACGAATCCCGGACATCAGAGGAGCTGGAGGCGATCAACCGGCGGATCGCCGACGCCATGCTCGTTGACGAGCTCGCGACCCTCAGCTCCACGGTGCTCGGCGGCCGGACGGCGCTGCGTATGTGCACCGTCAATCCCCGGACGACGACTACGGACGTGGAGATGATCCTGGGGCGACTTCGCGAGGTGGCTGCCGCCGCTGTCCGGGCCGGCTGAGCTCAGCCCGACTTGCGCGCTGCTTTGGAGGCGCGGCGAGCTGCCGTGGCCTCCTTGGTCGCGTCGCCGCTGGACAGCTCGCCGCTCACGGCTTCGAGGTGGGCGCGGATGAACCAATGGAACAACTCGAGCTGCCGCGTCTGTCCGATCAGCATGTCTTCGGTCATCGGATCGATCTCACCGGCGGCGTCGACGGCGGCGCGATGGTCGGCCAACAGGCCGTCATACACTACGTCGAGCGCACCGAGGTGCTCGTTGGTCGTGGCCCGACCGAGGGAGTAGTCGTCCCACGTGCGGGCGGCGACGAGCGCGCCCGGCGTGCCCTTCGGCGAGACTCCGAGTGTCGCGATCCGCTCCGCAGTCTCGTCGATCATGTCGCGTACCTCGACGACGTGCGGGTCGATCATCTCGTGTACGGCGATGAAGTGCGGGCCGACGACGTTCCAGTGCACGTGCTTGAGCGTGAGGGCCAGGTCGACGAGCGAGTTCAGCCGCTCCTGCAGCAGGGCCGCCAGCTTGTGGCCATCGGCGACCTTGAGACCGGGAACGGTGAAGTCGGTACGGTCCGGGCGAGCTGATGCGGTCTGCATGCTATTCGTGCGACGCGAGGTGCTCTTGCGTGCCGCGGTCTTCTTGGTAGGCATGATGTCGACGTTATCCTCCTTCGGCGGCGGGCGAACATCCGCCGCCCGGCCATTCGATTCGTACGCGACCTATCCGTACCCAGGTGGCTGGTATTCATGCCCCGCGGCGCCGTGGTCGACGCTCCTCGTGAGCGGCCAGCGGAGGACCTCAGCTCAGGCCACGACGGCACAAAATGTGACAGTCCTGCACCGAATTCGCTTGGGGGACGACAGGACTGTCGCATTGTGGTGGGGAAGGCGACCGGGTCTGTTCAACCGGCAACGCCTTCCAGGATCACGTCGTCGGTGCCGCGAAGAACTCGAGGGCGATGTTGTCCGGATCACGGAACGACAGGCCCGATCCGTAGCCGGCGTCCACTATTCCGCCGTGCGCGATGCCCATCTCATCGAGCTTTTGCTGCCATCCCTCCAGCTCACGTCTGTTTGCGCAGGCGAAGGACAAGTGGTCCAGCCCTATTCGCCGCTCGTCGAACCGGTCGCTGCCCGTACCCTCTGGAAACTGGTGGAGACCAAGCAGCGGGCCGCCAGGAAGCGCGAACACGACATGCCGGAAGGGACCTGTGTCCTCGTCGAGGACCGGCTCGGAGCCGAGCAGGCTCTGGTACCAGGGAACACTGACGGACAGGTCGGTAACGGTGAGTGCAACGTGGCCGTGCGCAGGGGATTCGGGCATCGCGAGGTCCTTTCGTCTTGATCTATCGGTGGAAACATACCGCGGACTACAACGGCCGTGGCCGCGTTCTGGTTCTATCCCCCGGGCAGCACGGGGGGCCGCTGACGCGGCCGCACGGGGCACGCCCGCTTCGCGCGAAAGTCTGGTGTGCAGGGCGACAGCTTCGCAAAATCCAGAGGGGCGAGCGGTGGTGAAGGAGAGCGAGGACACGCCGGCAGGGGCTCGGGTGAGCAGGCTGCCAACCTCGTTGACAATGTCTGCGGTCACGCGCACCCTGAGGACAAGGCGGGCCGATGCCCGGTGGGTCGGGGAGGGGACGTGGCGGGTGCCCGGACAGCACTCATCGTGGCCAGCTATGAGTACGAGGATCCGGGGCTGCGCAGGCTACGAGCCCCCGCACGTGATGCCGAGGCGCTGGCCGAGGTACTGAGCGACCCAGCCATCGGTGGGTTCGACGTGCGGACCGTGCTCAACGAGCCGGCACACTCGATCACGCTGGCTGTAGAGGAGTTCTTCGCCGACCGACAAGCAGACGACCTGCTGCTCTTGCACTTCTCGTGCCACGGCGTGAAGGACGAGGACGGCGATCTCTACTTCGCCGCTGCCAACACCAGACTTGGCCTGCTCGACGCGACTGCGGTGGCGGCCGACGTCGTCAACCGCCGTATGAACCGCACCCGCTCACGGCGGGTCGTGCTGCTGTTGGACTGCTGCTATGCAGGCGCGTTCGAACGCGGCATGACAACGCGAGGCGGCACGTCACTCGATCTCGAGGAGCGCCTCGGCGGCCGCGGCCGTGCCGTCATCACCGCCTCGACGGCGATGGAGTACGCCTTCGAGGGACAGCAACTCGCCCAGGCACCGGAGGGCCGGCCGTCCGTCTTCACCAGCGCGCTTGTCGAAGGGCTTCGTTCGGGCGAGGCCGACGAGGACCTGGACGGCCTGATCGGCCTCGACGAGCTCTACGAGTACATCTACGACAAGGTCCGGGCTGAGACCCCTCACCAGACACCGAGCAAGTGGGCGTTCGGGTTCCAGGGAGAGCTGTACATCGCCCGACGTAGCACCCCCGTCACTACAGCCACACCATTGCCGGACGAGCTCCGGGAGGCGATCGACAGCTCGTTCGCCGGAGTCCGCGAGAGCGTCATACACGAGCTGGAGCGGCTGCTGCTGGGACGACACGTCGGCCTCGCGCTGGCCGCGCGGCAGGCCCTTGAGCACCTGACCGTCGACGACAGCCGCAGGGTCGCGGCCGCAGCGGCCGACGTCCTCGCTCGGACGCCGCGCCCCAACGCGCCGCCTCTCTGGGGCTCAGATGCCCCAACTACTCCTGATGAGCCCGTCGAACCCGAGCCCACCCGGTCTGAGCCCACCGTCTTTGCCGCCGTCCAGCCCGAGCCAGCCCAACCGATCGCCGTTCCGGACGAGCCTGAAGGCTCCACGGATCCTGGCCCTACGGTGGTCGAGAAGCGGAAGCCGTCAGGGAGTCAGCAGCCACCCAGTTCTGAGCCAAGAACTGAGGGCGCTGGACCAGACGGATCCGTTATCCCCCCTCCGTTCCGACTCCGCCGACCAGCCGTGGTGGCGGTCGCTGCGCTGTTGGTCGCGGTGGTCGCCGTCACCTTCTTCCTGCTCAACCGCTCCGGAGGGGGGACGGCAGCCGTGCAGGACCATGGTGGTCTCGTTATCCCGGACAACAACGTCGTGGTGAACGAAAGAACAAGTGACGGTGGTTCCCGAATCGTCTCAATCGACGTCGACACGGGAGAACAGCAACGGCTCAAGGGGGGCCCTGCAGATCTCGCTCCCACGATCTCTCCGGACCGTCGAATGATCATGTTCTTGAGCACGCCTATCGGCCCGCCTTACAAGCCGCCGTACGAACCCTGGGTGATGAATGCGAACGGTACAGAAGCTCACGCTCTTTTCGACGCGTCGAGCCCCTGCACGTACTCAACCCGCCCGGCCTGGAACCCCCGTGGCGACCAGTTGGCGGTCGTGTGTGTAGATGCGCACGACGTGACGACCGGCCTGTTTATCGTCGATCTAGATGGGCAGAAGATCCAGGAGGTCACAAGCCTTCCCGACGCGGCAGTCGGCGCTCCAACCTGGCGCGACGACCGGACCATCTATGTCGCGGCGGAGCCCGGTCCGGGGACTGGCGAGAACTCCACTTTATGGAAGATCGACACCGTCGATCGGTCGTCCACGCAGATAACAAATGGTGACAGCGGCTCCGACTCCCACCCGGACTGGTCTGACAACGGTGGGCTCCTGTTCCTGCGCAGCAGCGCACCGGACGCGCTGGGGGTGATTTGGACCGTGGACCCCAAGGATGGCAGCCGGTCGGCATGGCCATTGGACGCTTTGGTCGACTCGCCGACGTGGTCGCCCAATGGGGACCGGATCGCCTTCCTCGCGCCAGACGCCGCCAATAACAGGCGGCTGTGGGTCACCCTGACCCGGGGGCCACACGGCGCGGCGCTTGTGCCCAACACGGCAACCGCCATCGGGCCACCCGCCTGGGGCTCACGCTGACGGATCGCGTCGCAGTCATCGCCCACCGCGCGACACGCCGGAGTACGCGGACGTTTCGGTCAGTCGTGGGCCGCTGACCTGCGGATTCGCGGATTGTCCGAGATTCGTCGCGATTCTGGTTGCATGCGGTCGGGCATCGTCGTACGGTTACCCCTACATCTAGTAGTTACATGGGTGTAGTTCTCCACAGATAGTGGTTTCTTACCCACAACTACGAGGTGTTCGTCCCCAACAGATCCACAGTTTCGTCCCCAGCAGGCCGCTCACCAAGGCTGCCGCGTACCGGGTCAAACCGGACACGACACCACGCGGACGGAGTGGGCGGAATTGTCGGTGGCAGGGGCTAGACAGAGGGGATGCAACACAGCAGCAGGCAGAGCCGGAAGCGACACCGGGGGGCAAACAGCGACACCGAAACGCGCCCCGCACCGGGCCGTGCCAACTCCGGGTGCGGGGCGATCCATGAGCACCGATGACGGTCCCGAGACAGCGTTTGCGAAGGAGGCGGCACCCATGCACTGTCCATACTGCCGCCACACCGACACGCGGGTGCTCGACTCCCGCGTCGCCGAGGACGGTGGCGCGATCCGGCGCCGGCGCACCTGCCCCGAGTGTGAGAAGCGGTTCTCGACCGTCGAGCAGATGCAGCTGACCGTGGTGAAGCGGTCCGGGGCGACCGAGCCGTTCAACCGGGACAAGGCCATCGCGGGTGTACGCAAGGCATGCAAGGGACGGCCGGCTGGGGAAGACGACCTGGCCAGGCTCGGTCAGCAGGTGGAAGACTCACTGCGCTGCAACGGCTGGGCCGAGGTCCCGGCTCACGAGGTCGGGCTGGCGATCCTGGGTCCGCTCCGGGAGCTCGACGAGGTGGCGTACCTGCGGTTCGCGAGTGTCTACCGCGCCTTCGAGAGTGCCGACGACTTCGAGACCGAGATCGCAATGCTCCGCGCGGAGCGACCGGCGGGTGCACCTGACGAGACCGAGCCGCTGCCGGGGCAGCGACCCGCGCGGGCCGGCCCAGCCCCGCCCCCGAGGGCGTACCAGAAAACATGACGAAACCGGAGTCATTCGGGCACAAGACGGCCCGACGGATTGTTGAGACAAGAGCACACCGCAAAGCAGCATCTGGCGAAACAGCCATCCGGAAGTGCGCAGGGGCGCACCAGAACAGGAGCAGTTCATGACCGAGACGGTGAGCGGCCAGGCGCACGGCGCCAAGGCGGGCGCGAAAGGGCTGACATCCACGCGGACGTTCAGCACCGAGGGTGTGCACCCCTACGACGAGGTCGTGTGGGAGAGGCGTGACGTCGTCCAGACCAACTGGAAGACCGGCGAGACAGTCTTCGAGCAACACGGCGTCGAATTCCCCGACTTCTGGAGCGTGAACGCGTCGACGATCGTGACCACGAAGTACTTCCGCGGCGCGGTCGACACCGACGCGCGCGAGTGGAGCCTCAAGCAGCTCATCGACCGGGTTGTGAAGACCTACTGCAAGGCCGGCGAGGACCACGGCTATTTCGCGACACCCGATGACGCCGAGCTGTTCGAGCATGAGCTGACCTGGATGCTGCTGCACCAGTACTTCTCGTTCAACTCCCCGGTGTGGTTCAACGTCGGTACGCCGTCTCCGCAGCAGGTCAGCGCCTGCCAGCCGTACGACGCGCTGGTGAGCACACCCGAGGGTTCGATCTCGATCGGCCGGCTCGTCGAGGAGAACGCGGTCGGCACCAAGGTGTACGACGCTCACGGGCTGACCCGGATTATCGCGGTCAAGGCAAACGGCATCAAGGACGTGCTGAGGCTCCACCTCAGGGGCGGACAGGCGCTCGATGTCACTTCCGATCATCTCGTGTGGCGTGCAAACGACCACCTCAGTGGGGAGTTCGTGCCGGCTGGCGAGCTCAATGTGGGTGATCAGCTACTGCACGTGCAGCCCGAAGTGGGTGGCACCGATCGACACATGGCCGAGATTGCGAGCGTCGAGGAGCTCGGCGCGATGGAGGTCTACGACATTCAGACCGAGAGCGGCGAATACCTCTCCGGCAACCTCCGCGTCCACAACTGCTTCATCTTGTCCGTCGACGACTCCATGGACTCGATCCTTAACTGGTACAAGGAGGAAGGGTTCATCTTCAAGGGTGGCTCCGGCGCTGGCCTCAACCTGTCCCGGATCCGGTCCTCCAAGGAGCTGCTGTCAAGCGGTGGTACGGCCTCCGGACCCGTCTCCTTCATGCGCGGCGCCGACGCTTCGGCCGGCACCATCAAGTCCGGCGGCGCCACCCGGCGGGCGGCCAAGATGGTCGTACTCGACGTCGATCACCCCGACATCGAGGAGTTCGTGCAGACCAAGGCGCGCGAGGAACACAA
>JBDUDR010000064.1:0-14486 GCA_040002845.1 Nocardioidaceae bacterium | reverse complement strand
GGTGTAGTGCGACGATCCCACCGGACAGGTTGCGCCAGCGCACCTGCGACCAGCCGGCTACCGCGATCCGGGTGGCCAGCGCGGGCTGGTCGGGCCAGGCCCGGATGGACTCCGCGAGGTAGACGTACGCGTCCGGATTGGAGGAGACGAGACGAGCGACCGGTGGCAAGGCTCGCATCAGGTACTCGACGTACACCGTGCGGAACGGTCTCGAGGTCGGGTGGCTGAACTCGCAGACGACCAGCCGCCCTCCTGACCGGGTGACTCTCGCCATCTCGCGCAGGGCGGTGTCGGGATCGACCACGTTGCGCAGCCCGAAGGAGATGGTCACGGCGTCGAAGCTCGCGTCCGCGAACGGCAAGCGAGTGGCGTCGCCCGCGGTGAACGCCAGGCCCGGCAGGGCTCGTTTGCCGACTCCCAACATGCCGAGCGAGAAGTCGCACGGCACCACGGTTGCCCCGGCGGACACGAACGGCTCGCTGGACGTCCCGGTGCCTGCAGCCAGGTCGAGTACGCGTTCACCCCGCTGTGGCGCGACTGCATCGACCACCGCCCTTCGCCATCGACGATCCTGACCGAGGGACAGCAGATCGTTGGTGATGTCGTAGCGGCGTGCGACTGCGTCGAACATGCTCGCCACCTCGTGCGGCTGTTTGTCGAGCTGGGCGCGACCCACGCCGCCTACCCTGGCATGCCTTGCTGGGCAGCCCCTAACCCTGTAACCACGGACACATCCGTACCCTGTTGGGTCGTGAGTACGTTGCCCTCGGCCCCGGCTCGACGTCCCGACCGGGTCACGCTGGTGTCCAGGTCCGTGGAGATCGCCGACCCAGGGCCGCTGATCGACCTGCTGCCCGACGATGGACCGCTGTCCTGGGTCCGCCACGGCGACGGACTTGTCGGCTGGGGAGAGACGGCCCGCCTTCGTACCCATGGGTCCGACCGCTTCACGGATGCCGAGCAGTGGTGGCGGGATGTCACGGCCGGCGCGGTCGTCCGTGACGAGGTCGCACTGCCCGGCAGTGGCCTGGTGGCCTTCGGGTCCTTCGCCTTCGCAAGCCATCCGGGTGAGTCGGTGCTCGTGGTACCCGAGATCGTGGTGGCCCGGCGAGGCGACGTCGCGTGGGTCACGACCATCGGAAATGCCGCCCTCCCACCGCTACCCGATGTCACGGTGGCGAGCTCGGCCAACCCCCCTGGCGAGGTCGTCTTCACCGATGGTGCGATGTCCGGTACGGCCTGGGAGGGAGTCGTTGCCGAAGCGGTCGCCAGGATCGGCGCCGGGCACCTCGACAAGGTTGTGCTTGCCCGGGACCTGGTCGCCGAGACAGAGGTCGCGGTGGATGTCCGCTGGCCGCTTCGGCGGCTGGCCGAGCGTTATCCGTCGTGCTGGACCTATCACGTGGACGGTCTGTTCGGTGCCACGCCCGAGCTCTTGGTGCGACGCGAGCGGGGCCTTGTCACATCGCGGGTGCTTGCCGGGACAATCCGCCGGACTGGCGACGATGCTCACGACCTCGCGCTGGCCGCCTCGCTGGCCCGGTCGAGCAAGGACCTGGAGGAGCATGAGTACGCCGTGAGGTCGGTCGCCCGCTCGCTGTCCCCGCACTGCAGCAGCATGAACGTGCCGGAGACCCCGTTCGTACTCCACCTGCCCAACGTCATGCACCTGGCCACCGACCTGGCCGGCGTCATCGACGACGACACCACGTCGCTCGGGCTGGCTGCCGCATTGCACCCCTCGGCTGCCGTCGGCGGTACGCCCACGGCCAGCGCCATCGGGCTGATCGCCGAGATCGAGGGCATGGATCGACGCCGCTACTCGGGTCCGGTCGGTTGGATCGACGCCCACGGGGACGGCGAGTGGGGGATCGCCCTGCGGTGCGCCCACGTCGAGGGTCGCCGGCTGCGCCTGTTCGCGGGCTGCGGCATCGTGGCCGACTCAGACCCCGAGGCGGAGCTGGCCGAAGCCCAGGCCAAGTTCATTCCTGTACGCGACGCCCTGGAGGTCTGACCCATGCGGATCGTGAAGTTCGGCCACGCGTGCGTACGCCTGGAGAAGGACGGCCGAACTCTGGTCATCGACCCGGGCGCCTTCTCCGAGCTCGAGTCCGCGGATGCCGCCGACGGCGTCCTGCTCACCCACGAGCATCTGGACCACTTCGACGCCGAGCGGCTGCGCCGGACGAACGCGCCGATCTTCACCGGGGCCTGGACCGCCGAAGCGGTCGTCGCCGAGGCGCCCGACCTGGCGGGCAGGATCACCCCTGTCGGCGACGGGGACTCGTTCGAGGTCGGCGGGTTTGCCGTGTCGGCCCACGGTGAGCACCATGCGCTGATCCATGCCGACATCCCCCGGGTCGCCAACACCGCATTCCTGGTAGACGGCGAGGTCTTCCATCCGGGTGACTCGTTCACTCCCCCTCCTGCGCGCGTCCCGACCCTCTTGATGCCCCTCAATGCACCCTGGATGCGGCTCGGTGAGGCCATCGACTTTGCCCGCCTGCACTCCGGCGGCCGGGCGGTGGCGATTCACGACGGGCTGCTCAACGACACCGGCTTGATGGTGAGCGGTGGCAACGCGGGCCGGTTGCTGGGAGCCCACGACATCGAGTACCTCCGCGTGGAGCCCGGCACCGAGCTCTAGCCGGCCGCCGGCTCGGCAACCCATCGCATGGGGTCCCCGACGCCCAGATCCGTGATGCCCGCGTCGTGCAGCGCGCCCACGACCAGCGTGCGGCGGTGAGCGGCGAAGGTGAGGACGTGCGCGATCATCCCGCCGTACGTGAACACCTCGGGCGGCTCGCAAACGGCGTCCACGAACGTCTCGTCCAGCCGACCCTGCTCGCACACCTCCCGAACCTGCGCGAGGAACGTCGGACCACCTTCCGCCAGCCGGGTGCGCATGTCCTCGATCCGCTCACCATCCTCGACGGAGAAGTCGTACGCGCGGCCCGCGATCGCTGCGTTCCACATGTCCAGCTGACCCACCAGCCGGGACAGCACAGATCTCAAGGTGGGGTGGTCATCGAGGGACTCGACCGACGAGGTGATCGGGCGGTCGAGGGTCTCGTCGTCGAGCTGTGACGCGCGGTCGAGCATCTGGCCGACCAACCAGACATGGTGGTCGACGAGTCGCTGGATCAGATCCATGGAGGTCACCTTCGTTCTGGCCGGGAGCCGGAGGCCGCCCGGCGGATGGAAGTGCACACCGCTCGGAGCATCGATCTGGAACTGGGTCGGCTTGCGCCGCCACCACGACGGTGGGCTGGCGTAAGCCCGGGCGAATGCCCTGGTGAAGGCCTCGTGCGACGAGTACCCCGCCTCTACGGCGACGTCGAGGACCGTGACCTTGGTGGTGATGAGCCGGTACGCCGCGCGCTCCATCAAGACTCGACGACGGAACTGGCCTGGCGCCTCCCCGGCCACGGCTGAGATCACCCGATCGAAGTGGAACCGAGACAGGTGTGCTTGGTCTGCCACATCGGCACCCGCCACGTCGGGATCATCCAGTGTGGCCTGGACGACATCAACGAAGCGGGTGAAGGTGTCGACCGCTGTGTTCATGTCTCTCATCATGGCTGTGGCCGCTCGTCCGTACTTGATCGCCGTTGCCCACTTGCGCCTGCGGCGATTTTGAATTGTCGCCTCGCAGGCTTCGCTCACTCCGCGGGCGGCCTCACGGCCGACCACTTCGATGAGCTCATGCCCCCTCAGCGACTCGGCGGGCGATCTGGCGGACTGCCTCGTCGTCGGCCCGCCTGGTGTCTCGTCTCAGGGGGACCTCGAGCACGCGAACCCCGCGGACCTGCTCGCCCAGCGCGGTACGCAGCCGGCCGGGGTCGGAGATCCGCTCGTAGTCGAGCCCGTAAGCCGCACACAGCCCGGCCAGGTCGACATGGTGCGGCGTTCCGAACACCCGCTCGAACGCCGCTGAGAACTCCGGCGCCCCCTGCTCCAAGGTGGCGAAGATCGAGCCACCTTCATCGTTGGCGACGACGAAGGTCAGGTCGGGGCACGGCTCGTCCGGGCCGATGAGCAGACCGTTGACGTCGTGCAGGAACGTCAGGTCACCCAGGTAGGCGAGAGCCACCGACGACTCGCGCGCCAGCGCCGCGCCGATCGCCGTCGACACCGTTCCGTCGATGCCCGCCAGCCCGCGGTTGGCGATCGTCTTGCGCCGTTGCCCCGCATCGTGTGCAGGCATCATCAGGTCCAGGTCGCGGACCGGGTTGGAGGAGCCGACCACGAGCAAGCCGCGCGGCGGCAGCGACTCCCCGACGACCCTTGCCACTGCAAGCGGAGAGAGTGCCGGCTGCTGCGCGACCCAACTGTCAAGCGCAGACCGAACTCTTCGATCAGCCGCCCGCCACCGGTCCAGCCAGGTGGTGTCATCGGGTACGTCAGCCTCCTCGACCCGGGCCGCCACCAGGACGTGGCCCGCCTGGTTGCCGACATCCGGCCACCGCCCACGGGGAGCGACCACCACGATCTCGAGGTCCTCGCGAGACAGCAGCCTGGTCACCGCGCGGGAAAGCGTGGGGTGTCCGGTCACCACGACGCGCTCGATGTCATCGGCCAGATCGTGGTCGTCGAGCAGCAGCCGGTATGTCAAGACGGGGTTCAAGCCAGTACGCGACCCGGAACTCGGCTCGGCGAACAGGGGCCAGTTGGCCGACTCGGCGAGCAACCGGGCGGGTGGGCCCGCGTCGTCCCCGGCAACGACCACCGTTCGCGGCCCGATCGGCAGGACGGTCGCCTGCGCGGGATCGCCGCCCCGTACGCGCTCGACGCTGGTCCACGACCCACCGTCTGCTCGCGCCAAGTCTGCCGACCAGCCGCCTGGTTCTGACCCGTCAGGCGTCAACGGCTCGCGGAGGGAGACATTGAGGTGGACCGGACCGGGGTCACGAGTCCGTGCGCCCACCGCGGCGGCCATGGCGCGTCCGACTACACCACGTGCCACGTGCGGCTCGCTGTCGCCCGTCAGCTGACCGAACCACCGCACCGCGTCCCCGAACAACTTGACCTGGTCGGTGGTCTGGTTGGCCCCGGTACCGAGCAGCTCGACGGGGCGGTCGGCGGAGAGTACGAACAGTGGAATGCCGGAGTGACTGGCCTCGAGGACCGCTGGATGTAGATTCGCCACCGCCGTCCCGGACGTCGTGACCACCGGCACGGGAAGGCCGGAGTGCTTGGCCAACCCGAGTGCGAGAAAGCCCGCCGACCGGTCGTCGATGCGGACGTGCAGCCGGAGCCGACCAGCTACGTCGGCGTGGTGCAGTGCAAAGGCAAGCGGTGCCGAGCGAGAGCCGGGCGCCAACACGGCATCGGTGACGCCAGCCCGCGCCAGCTCGTCGATGATCACGCGCGCGCAGCGCGTTGACGGGTTCATCGAGCTGCCCCCAGCCGGGTCTGGACTCTGGCGAGGCGATCCTGCCAGGCTGCCTCGGTAGGCGCGTCCGCGGCGCTGGCCGCCATGGCGACAGGGTCGGGACTCGGTCGCCGGGCGGACAGCTGGCCGTCGAGGGGTAGCAGCGGATCAGCCACCACGTCGCGCCGCAGGAGCTGGACGGTGGCGAGGCCGCAGGCATACGGGAGCTCGGGAAGCGCGGCAGCCAGAGCAACTCCCGCCGCGATCCCGACCGAGGTCTCGACCGCGCTGGAGACGACCACCGGGAGGCCGATCCGTTCGGCGATGCGGAGACATGCCTGGACGCCGCCCAGCGGCTGCACCTTGAGCACCGCGATGTCCGCGGCGTCATGTGTCTTGACCAGGTACGGATCCTGCGCAGTCCGGATCGACTCGTCCGCGGCGATGGGTACGTCGACCCGGCGTCGCACTCGGGCGAGCTCGTCAACGGTCGCGCACGGCTGCTCGACGTACTCCAGCTCGAACTGCTCCAGCTCCTTGATGCGCCGTACCGCCTCGTCGACCGACCAGCCCCCGTTCGCGTCGACGCGAACGCTGCCGTCCCGGCCCAGTGCGTCGCGAACCGCCTCGACCCGAGCCAGGTCGTCGCCGGGCCCCTGGCCCGGCTCGGCGACCTTGACCTTCGCGGTGCGACACCCAGCACTTGACCTGACGAGCCGCGCGGCCTCCTGCGGGTCCACCGCCGGAATCGTGCAGTTCACCGGGATGCGCTCACGCACCCGGGTCGGCCAAGGCTGCCGTGCCGACTCCATGGCGGCTCGGAGCCAGCTGACGCTGGCGGCGTCGTCGTACTCCGCGAACGGGCTGAACTCGCCCCATCCGGCGGGCCCCTCGATCAGCATCCCCTCGCGTACGTCGATGCCACGAAAGCGGGTGCGCATACCGATGGAGTACGTCACAAACCGCATGATGCACACCCTATTGAGCAGGCGATGATGAATTGCGGTCGGTTGGGCTACTGGCCGGGCTACCCAACTGCATCATCCTCCCAGAAACCCCCCGTTCCTTCTCGGCTGGCGGGTGAGCTGGTCCACCTGCGCGGCTCAGGCGGTTGCCGCTCAGCCGAACCGGCGTCGGTGATTCGCACCGATCACGCTTGCCGAAGTACGGATTTGTGCCGGTCACCCTTGCCGACGTACGCGTTTGGCACCCAAAGTCGCCATCGGGAGGTCAACAACACGTACCTGGGTAACAAGGCAGGGCGTGCAAGGCGTACCTCGACCTTCGGCGACCAGGAACGCCCGAAAGGGACGGCAGGAAAAGCGCATCTCGACGTCGAAGGGTCGTTCGAAGTGAGTACGTCCCTTACCGCGCCAGGGGCGTGCCGAGAGTCCGCGGTGCCGGCATGCTCCACGAGTCGCGAGAGCGGCCTTCAGGGACTCGGCCACCACCAGCCGTTGCTGCACAGCGGCCAGGATGATGACTCGGGCTCGCCCGGGCGCCAGCCACGCAGTAGACCGGGCTACCCAAATGCATCATCTTCTGACCATGACGAGTCCCTGCCAGACTTGGCGACCATGGCGACCGCCGCGCAGTGGATCGAGGGCGCCCGGCCGCGTACCCTTCCGGCAGCCATCGCTCCAGTCGTGGCCGGATGCGGGGTCGCGGCCGCCGATGACGGGTTCGTGTGGTGGAAGGCGTTGCTTGCGTTGACCGTGGCGCTCGGGCTGCAGATCGGCGTCAACTACGCCAACGACTACTCCGATGGAGTCAGAGGCACCGACGAACAGCGGATCGGACCGCTGCGCCTGGTCGGGTCGAGGGTGGCCACGCCTGGCTCGGTACGCGCGGCGGCGGCGGGCGCCTTCACGGTGGCCGCCGCCGGCGGCGTCGTGCTGTCGATCACCACCGATTGGTGGCTCCTCGGAGTCGGAGCGATCGCGATCGTCGCTGCGTGGTACTACACCGGCGGCAAGCACCCTTACGGCTACCGGGGCCTCGGTGAGGCCTCCGTCTTCGTGTTCTTCGGCCTGGTGGCAGTTGTCGGCACGGTGTACGTCCAGACCGGCGCGGTCACCATGACGGCGGTGACCGGTGGCATCGGGGTCGGCGCGCTGGCCTGCGCCATCCTGGTCGCCAACAACCTCCGGGACATCTCGACGGACCGGGCGAGCGGCAAGCTGACGCTGGCGGTCCTGCTCGGTGACCCTCGCACTCGGGCCGTCTACGCCGCGATGACTGTGGTGGCCTACGCGGCCCTGATCGCGCTCCCACCTCAGGTCGGCGCCGAGTGGTGGACGGTGAGCAGCGCGCTGCCCGCGGCGGGCCTGTCGATCCGCTCACTGCGAGAGCTGGCCGCTGGGGCGGTCGGACCGGACCTGATCGCCGTCCTGCGTGACACCGGCCTGGCCGAGCTGTTGTACGCGGTCGCCTTTGCATTCATAGCCCTGACGACGCGCTGAGGCTTGGTGAACCACCTGCCGCTAGGCAGATGGGGGTCGCTGCACGCCGGCCATGTTCACGTACGCCTCCACACGCTTGGAGCGCAGAGTTCCGAGCGCGTACTTCGCGAGCCATGAGTCGTCCTCGGCCAGGAACAGGGACGCGCCACCGTCGTTGTCGCCCACGGTCTCCAGGATGCTGCGGAAGTAGTAGTGGTTGAACAGGCGGTTGAACTCGGTGAAGTAGATGTCGGCCACCCTGAGGTTCCCCCGGATGAGGATCATGTTCTCGTCGTTGGAGGTCGTGGAGTCCTCGCTGAAGTTGGCGGAACCGGTCACCACCACCGGATCGTCGCTCAGCGGGTCAGCGAGCATGAACTTCGAGTGCACATAGATGACGTGCACGTTGAGGCCAAGCGCCCGGGTGGATGTCTCGCGGGCCCATTGATAGAGGGGATCCCGCACGTACGAGCCCCACGCCTCGTAGACGTTGTTCTGGCTGGTCAGCTTCGGGTCGCCGCTGTCGGCCCGCTCCAGGAGGAGGTACACGATGTGATCGTCCGGCCCGTTGTCGGCTAGGACCTGCTTGAGCAGCTTGTTGATGCCGAAAGCCAGCGTGACGCAGCCCATCGACACAGCGCCGTCCAGGACCTGGGAGTAAAGCGCGAGGGCGCCCAGGTCGGCCCGTGGGCTGAAGATGGGTGTCACCCCGGCCGGAATGTCCGCCGGCGACTCCGGAGGCCCGGTGATGGCGTCCACGGCGCGCCTCAAGGCGGCGTTCTTGCTGCGAGTCGTCGCGTAGTCGTCACCCGCAGCTGCTCCAGGGTCCAGGCTGAGCACAGCCCAGTAGCCCGCGAACAGGGCGGCCAGCTCGGCGTCACGGACCCAGTGGCCGACGTTCGTCTGGCCGGCGAAAGCGCCCAACGACACGTTCGTCGAGCCCGTCCAGACCTCGGCCGGCTCCCTGGACTCGCCGCGTAGCAGTACGAGGAACTTGTTGTGGGCGATGTCGTTCGGGCGAGCCTCGCGGCGAATCACCGCGGAGGCGGGGATCCCGGCTGCCTCGATGGCCGCGAGATTCTCGTCTCGAGGAACGTTCGGCGTCACCGACCCGTCCTCGTTGGTCCCGCCGTTGACCTTGGCGTCGACGATGAGCTGTACGTCGACCCCGCGGTCCAGGGCCGCCTTGAACTCGTCGAGCACCGGCGGGTAGTGGAACTCGTAGAAACAACCCAGCAGGCAGTCGTCGGGACCGGCCTGCCGGATGAACTGCACAATTGCCTCGTCGAGATCCCGGGTGAGCCATTCGAGAGCCGCCGCTCGCTCGGCTTCCGACATCTCGTCAGGGGTCCGGTTGCCAAACCGCCGCGTGTACGCCTGGCTGCTGGCGACGCCCCGGTTGAAGAACACGTCGTGGGCCTGGTCGCTGAAGAGCGGCTCCGTGCGGACCCGGATGGGGATCGGGTCGGCGCGGTCGAGGTTCTTGGGTTCGCCTCGCATCGGATAGAAGAGATAGTCGTACTCTCGATCCGGCTTGGCAGTGAAGTCATCCCAAACGAGACTCTGGATCGGCTGGTCCCAGGTGCTGACCATGATGTTCGGTCCGGGGTTGGGGATCACCGACTGGAAAACCTTGAAGCCGGGCATCACATAGCGCTCGTCCTCCACCGGATCGACCCGCTCGAGAGCGAACCCGAGCAGACCCGCGCGGGCTTCCGCGGTGGCGTCAACCGCGAAGGACACGGTGTTGACGCCGGTCACCGCGAACAGCCGGAATCCGTCGGTCGGAGAAGTCGAGAACCGCATGGCACCACCTGGGCCGTTGGTTGGCTTCACCGTACAAGAAACAGGCGGTATTGCGGAGGTCGATCAGTCCTCGTCCTCCGCCGTTCGGGCGGCCTCGATCCGCTTGGATATTCGCGCGGCGCGGGCCTCGATGTCCGCCGCGAAGCGCTGACGTAACGAACGGAGTACGAAGATCGATGCGATGGCGGAGATGATCGCCGCCAGCAAGGCGGTCCACAGCAGGGAGGCGTAAGTCCACGAGACCCAGCTGAACAGCACCAGCCAGATGGCCCCGAACACGCCGGCGAACAGGCCGATGCGGGCGACGGTGTAGAGCAGGAAGTACTTCATCGGCCGGCCAGCAGCCGTACGAACAGGTCTCGGCTGATGTTCCCGCCGGAGACCACCGTCACGATCGGGCCGTCGGGCAGGGCCGACCTGTGTTCGAGCAAAGCGGCGGTCGCCACCGCTCCGCTCGGCTCGGACACGAGACGGCCGCGCAGCGCCAGCTCGCGTACCGCGGCGCCGATCGCGTCCTCCGAAACGGTCAGGACATCGTCGACATGCGCGCGAATGAGCTGCCACGGAAGCGCGCCCACCATTGGCACCCGGAGGCCGTCGGCCATCGTGCGGGCGGTCTGGTCAGGCGTCCATGCACGGAGCTCACCGGTGGCAAACGACTCGGCGAGATCTGCGGCCAGCTCTGGCTCGCACGCGAGGACCTTCGCCTGCGGGCACAGCGACTTGATCGCCAGCGCGATGCCTGCGATCAGTCCGCCGCCGCTGACCGGGACGAGCACAGCAGCAACCCCAGGCAGGTCCTCGGCGATCTCCAGACCGATCGTGCCCTGACCGGCGATGATCGCCGCATGGTCGTAAGGGGGCACCGACGCAGCGCCGCTCGTCGCGGCGATCTCGGCGGCCACCGACTCTCTGTCGTGGGCGTCGACCTGGACGACAGAGGCACCCAGCGCCCTGGTCGCCGCGACCTTGATCTCCGGCGCCTGGGTCGGCATCACCACGGTGACGGCCAGGCCCGCCGCCCGCGCGGCGTACGCGAGGGCCTGCGCGTGATTGCCGGACGAGTGGGTGACCACGCCCGCCGTCCGGGACCGTCCATCCAGCAGGGCCACCGCGTTCGTCGCTCCCCGGATCTTGAAGGATCCGACCGGCTGGAGGCTCTCCGGCTTGCAGAAGGCATCTCGACCCGTCCACGCCGCGGCCAGCAGCGGAGTTCGGACCGCTGCGCCCCGAATCCGCTCCGCAGCATCCCTGAGATCTCCGAGCGTGACCAGACCCATGTGTCGCACCATAACCGGCGACATACAGTGGGGGCATCGGCGCAACTGTATTTGACCGACCAGGCGCCAAGTGCTCCCACCGAGAGGGGACGGATGCTCAGATACCTGCCTGTCATCTTGGTGATCGTCCTTGACATCTACTGCCTCGTCGACATCGTCGTCACGCGTCCCGAGCCGGCCAGGAACCTCCCACGCGGGTTGTGGGCACTCTTTGTGCTGGTCCCGCTCGCCGGGGCGGCGGGATGGCTGTGGCTCGGCCGGCCCGACGGAACCCAGCCGGCTCCGGTGGCCCGGCCCGGACGCACGTTCGTGGCCCCGGACGACGACGTCGACTTCCTGCGTCACCTGCACGGCAAACCACCGGACCGGGATCTCTTCGAGTCATGGGAGCAGGAGCTTGGGGGCACCGACTCCGACGGCGGCAATGACGAGGGTCAGACGCCTGCATAGGAGTGCAGGCCCGAACCCCACAAGTTGATACCGATGAAGTTGAACAAGAAGGTTCCGAACCCGACCAGCGCGATGTAGGCGGCCGCCTTCCCCTGCCAGCCCGCGGTGGCGCGAGCATGCAGGTAAGCCGCGTAAACCACCCAGGTGATGAGCGCCCACACCTCCTTGGGATCCCATCCCCAGTACCTGCCCCATGCGTACTCCGCCCAGATGGCGCCACAGAGCACCGCAAATGTCCAGGTCGGGAACGCGAACGCGTGTACGCGGTAGGCGAGCCGGTCGATGTCCTCCTTGCTGGGCAGTCGGTCCAGGTAGCCCCCGCTCCACCGCGACTTCACCAGGTAGAGGACCGAAGCCATCGCTCCGACGGTGTACGCGCCACCGGCGATCGCCGCCGCGGCAACGTGGATGACCAGCCAGTACGAGTGCAAGGCGGGCACCAGCGGCCCAGCCGGCACATAGAGGGCCAACACGGCGACGCCGAGGACTGTGGTGGTGAACGCAGTCACCAGCAGACCAAGCCAGCTCAGCTGGTAGCGCCAGCTGAGTGCAAGGAAGGCGCCTGTAACGGCGAGTGCACCAGTCGTGGAGAACTCGTACATGTTGCCCCAAGGGACCCGGTCGGCCGCCAGGCCGCGTGAGATCACACCGACCAGGTGAATGCCGAACGCGAGCACCGTCAAGGACATCGCGATCTGCCCGAAGGTGTCCGTCCGGTCGGACCTCGGCTCACCAGGGCGCCGGCTCGATTCACCAGGCGTCACAACGGAGATCCCGGATCGCGCGCTGCTCGAACCGACGGGCACCAGCACGTCCGCCACCTCGTGGTGGTGCACCTCGAAGGCCGACGCCCATTCGGCGATGTGCACCAGCAAGGCGAGGGCGTACACGACTGTTGCGGAGTAGATCGCAAGGTTGCTCAGGTGGGCGAACTGTTCGGCGCTCACACGCTCTCCTTTTCCTCATGCACGTCGTGCAGGGCGGCTGCCAGCGCGTCCACCTCGGCCTGCAGGTCCCCGCCCATCCGGCGGTCCAGCCCGGCGACCTCGATCACGGTACGCCCATCTGCGTCCGTCGCTCGCACCCAGGCGCGGCGCGGGCGTATGAACAGCGACGCGATCAGGCCGGCGATCGCGGCCAGCACCCCCGCCAGCGGCACCAACTTGGCAGGTGACCTGCTGATCTGCAGCTTGACGAAGCGGTCGACACCCTTGAACGTGATGGACCCGGCGTCGTTGGGCAAGGTGATGCTCTGACCCGGCTGAAGCTGCATCCGGAACGGTTGGCCGTCGGCGCGAGTGAACCGCTTCAGCCCCGACCGGTTCAGCTCGTACACCGACTGCGGCAGGCCGGCGTCGAGGCCGAGGTCGCCGTGGTATGCGAGCAGCACCAGCGCCGGGTTGAGCGCGTCGGGGAACACCGAGATCGGTCCCCGTGTCTTGTCGAACTGCAAGGTGGGCAGGAAGTAGCCCTCGAAAGCCAGCTGACCCGGCTCGGCGTCCGGAGCCTTGATCACTCCGTAGGACGTGAACGAGGCGTCCTGCGGCAAGAACGGGACCGGACCCGAGAACGCGACGTTGCCGTCACCGTCGCGCACTGTGATGTCGGGCGCGTAACCGTGGCCGACGAGGTATACCGACGTTCCGTCGATCTGCAGCGGGTGGTTCACCTGAAGGTCGTACGTCTTGGGAGTGTCTCCCGGCTCCGCGGTGTACGTGAGGTCGGCGTCGAACTCGCGTGGTGCGCCGACCTGCGGTCCGTCGGGTTGAAAGCTGACGTGGAAGTCGTCCACGTGCAGGGAGAACGGCGGCAGGTCATCGGCGTTGAATCGCCCGCCCGGGGTGAACTCGTCGTACTGCGACAGCGTGTTGGAGAAACCCTGGCCGTCGACGACCAGGACCGCTCCCTTGTATCCGTAGAGGGCGCCGTAGGCCACGCCGACGAGCACCACCAGCACCGAGACGTGGAAGATCAGGTTGCCGGCTTCACGGAGGTAGCCCTTCTCGGCTGTGACAACGTGCCGGCCCTCGCCGTCGACGTAGCTGTCGACCCGGAACCGTTTCCTCCGCAGCTCCGCCGCGGCCCGGTCGGCCACCTGCTCGGCGGCGGTTGAGGACTCGAACTGGGCGCTGGCCTGCAGTCGAACCAGGTTGCGTGGCGCCTTCGGCGGGCGCGCCCGCAGTGCGGTCAGGTAGACGCGGGTCCGCGGGATGAAACAGCCCAGCAGCGAGAGCATCAGCAGCACATAGACGGCCCCGAACCAGATCGACGAGTAGACGTGGAACATGCCCAGGCGGTCGTACCACTGCGACAACGAGGGGTGGGTCTGGCGGTACCGCGTGACGGCCAGCGGGTCCACGCGTTCCTGCGGTATGACCGACCCAGGCACGGCCGCGATCGCGAGCAGGAACAGCAGGATCAAGGCGGTGCGCATCGAGGTCAGCTGCCGCCAGATCCAACGAGCGAACTCCAGCGGAGCCAGCACGGGTGCGGATGTCTGGGTCACGGGTCACACCGCCGTCTCGTACTGGCCGATCCAGTCGCGCATGGTGGCGACCAGGGTGTCCCAGGCTCCCGTAACGAGCAGGATGCCGACGACGACGAGCATCGAGCCACCGATCCGCGTGACCCACACCTGATGGCGGCGTACGAAAGCCACCGCCCCGAGCAGCCGCCTGAATGCAAGCGCGGCGACGATGAACGGCAGGCCGAGGCCGAGGCTGTATGCGAAGGCCAGTAGTGCACCCCGGCCGGCCGAGGCCTGGTTGGTGGCGAGCGTGAGCACGGCAGACAGAGTGGGTCCGATGCAGGGGGTCCAGCCGAGTCCGAAAAGGATGCCCAGCAGCGGCGCCGCCGCGACTCCTACTGCGGGAACCCGATGGATGCGTACGTCGCGCTGCAGCAGCGGTACGGAGCCCATGAAGGCCAGTCCCAGCACGATCGTCAGCCCTCCGAGAACTGTCGTGATGACGTCATGGTGAGCCAGCAGCACCCGGCCGATCGCACCGAACATCAACCCGAAGGACACGAAAACAACCGCGAAGCCCAGGACGAACAACAGCGTGCCGACCAGCATCCGCCCACGCCCAGACGACTCGAGGTCGGCTCCGCTGAGGCCCGTCACGTACGAGAGGT
>JBDUDR010000063.1:0-14559 GCA_040002845.1 Nocardioidaceae bacterium | reverse complement strand
CCGACACTTGTTCGGCGCGATCCGACACTTGTTCGGCGCGATCCGACACTTGTTCCGCAGGAAGCAGGTGCCGGCGGGACCGCTTCGCCGTTCCGTACCTCGCTGCGGTCGCTCCGCACGAGTCGTCTACGGCGTGTCTGACAATTGCGGACGCGGTGGTGCGTGATGAGTGCCGCGAGGATAAACCTGCCGAGGAATTTCTGGCGTGGTTGGCCATGAACGACCCACACGAATCACTCCAAAACCTGGCTCTAGGGACGGCACTATTGCGGCTGGTACTGGACGTACAGTGTCTCTAGGTCGGGCGGCTTCACCTGGCTCATGCACTACGTGCGGATCACTACAACGCCGTGACCCGCATCAGCGAACGGAGATTGGCCATCGACACATCGATGTCATCAGGCAGCAGTGAGGTCCACCTTGCACGATGGTGGCGCCTCGGAGCCGGTTTGGTCCTGGGAGCTGCACTCTCCTTCCTGATGCCGCCGATTGCTCTCGCGGGCGGCGTGATCCTGGCCGGTGTCTGCCTCGTCACCGCGGTCAGGTCCCGGGTCGGACGGGCCTTGGCGCTGTTCACCTCGGGATACCTGCTCGCGATTCTTGCGTACGGCGCGTTGGCGGCCCTGGCTGCGCTGACCGGGGACCCGTCCTCGGGATCAGGACAGTCCGGGCTGGGTTGATCGTCGGACAGTGGCGCCGCTCCTCATGCAGCAGAGGACGCCGGACCGCCACGTCTTAGGAACGTTGTCCGGAGAACCAGATGTCCCGGTCAGTCGCTAAAGCCGATGCATCCGTCTCGGATGCTGCGATCTGCTAGAACGACGATCGGGCCGCTCCTTGCCCTCCGAGGTCGGAACGGCCGCCGAATCACGTACTTGAGTGCACGATCGCCACCAAGTGTCGGATCGCGGCGAATAACTGTCGGATCGCGCCGAATAACTGTCGGATCGCGCCGAATAAGTGTCGGATCGCGGGGGCGGGTTAGCAAGGTTGCAAGCGCGTCCCAGCAGCAAAACTGCTGGTCCCGAGCCATCGTGACAAGTCTCACGGCCACCGGACTTGTCTGTGCTAACTTTTGCAAGCATACTAGTGACATGCCAAGACTGCAGGTCGCAAGGACCGTTGAGAGCCTCGGAGACTACCTCCGGGACCAGCGCAACAGCGCCCAGATGTCACTACGGCAGCTGTCCGAGCTGGCCGGCGTCTCGAACCCCTACCTCAGCCAGATCGAACGCGGATTGCGCAAGCCGTCGGCCGACGTGCTACAGCAGCTCGCCAAAGCCCTGCGCATCTCAGCGGAGACGCTGTACGTCCGAGCCGGGATCCTGGACCCGGACGAAGCAGGCGAGCGGTCCGTACACCTCGCAGTGCTCGCCGACCGCGTGCTCAACGAGCGTCAGAAGAACGTCCTGCTCGACATCTACGAGTCGTTCCGTCGTGAGAACACCCCCAATGAGCGCTCGGCCGACGCCGACGCCTGACCCAAGGAGAACCGCCACATGCCACTTTCAGACACATTTGAGAAGACCCTGAAGAACGTCGACGTCACGCCGCTGTACGCGTTCGTCGGCGCCGGTGACCTGGCCGTCGAGAAGATCCGCAGCGCGAGCAACGATGTGCAGGTCCTCGTCGCGGACGCTGACCCCAAGGCTGTGCCGGCAAAGATGCAGGCCGCGGCCACCGCGCGTGTCGAGGCCGTGACCGCTGACATGAAGGCCCGCACATCGGAGGCCAAGGACTTTCCGACCTTGGCTCAGAATCTCTTCTTCGAGGCGCTGTCCCAGGCAATCGCCACCTACGGTGAGCTCGCGGAGCGTGGCAAGGAGCTCGTGACCCGCGTGCGCAGCCAGCCCGAAGGTGAGCTGTTGGAGACCCAGGCCAAGGCCACCGTTTCCAAGGCAAAGGCCACCGCGACGACAACCAAGAAGTCCGCTGCGGCGACGAAGAAGAGCGCGAAGTCGACGACCACCTCGGCCCGCAAGACCGGCGGTGCCGCCAAGAAGGCAGCCAAGGCGACCGCCAAGAAGGTCGGCGACTGACCCAGTCGCTGCCCAGGTGAACAGCGCCCCATCCGGTCCGTCCGGGTGGGGCGCCTTCGTATGTTGGCTACCCTTGGGGTGTGCATCCGTTCGAGATTGAGAACAGCGTCCTCTTGGTCGTCTCGTTTGCCCTGCTCATAGTGAAGTGCTTCGGGCTCGTCGACGCACTCATGCGACGCGCCGAAGTGTTTCCGGCTGCTGACCGCCAGACCAAGTCCATGTGGTTGATCCTGCTCACTGTCGCTCTGGTTGCTCATCTGGTCTTTTGGAACCCCATCGGGATCTTGAACCTCGCCGGCACGGTCGTCGCCTTGGTCTACGTTCTGGACGTACGCCCGGTGGTACGTTCGCTCACCCGCCGCTGACGGTCGGCCCGGATCTGAGTCATGCAGCTCTCGGTCATCTCGGGTGACATCACCAAGCAACGAGTCGACGCGATAGTCAATGCCGCCAACAGCAGGATGCGCGGCGGCGGCGGGGTCGACGGGGCCATCCATCGATCCGGTGGTCCAGCCATCCTTCAGGACTGCATCGCCCGTTTCCCCGATGGTCTCGCGACCGGCGAAGCCGGCTGGACCACCGGCGGCCGGCTGCCGGCGCACTGGGTGATCCATGTGGTCGGCCCGAACTGGCACGCGGGCCAGACCGACCGGACCTTGCTCGAGTCCTGCTACACCAACGCGCTGGCGGTCGCCGACGAGCTCGGCGCCCGCGTCCTCGCCTTCCCGCTGATCTCAGCCGGGTTGTACGGATGGCCGCTGGCGGATGCCGCCCGCTGCGCAGTCGAGACGCTCGGCCAGACACCAACTCAGGTGCAAGAGGCTCGGCTGATCGCCTTCGGCCACGAAGCCCGAGCCGCACTCGAGCAAGCCGTCGAGGCATAGTCGTCGTCGCCTCCCGCGACTCACTTCGTTAACCGGGAGGAGCGACATCCGTCACTCCGGTGAAGTCATCCCGTCATCGGCACGTGATCCCCGCGCACCACTTATACGTCGAGACCAGTGATGCCATGCGATCCTGGGTAGCGCGATAGGCAGCCATGCCGGCGACGTTCTGCAACTCGTAGGGGTCGTTGGCCAGGTCGTATAGCTCCTTGAGCCCGGTCTCGCGCTCGACGTACTTCCACTGGCGACTCACGACGCCGTGGTAGAGCCACGGTGGCGGGTCGGTGGTCGCTTGGGCCGGGGTCGCTTCGATGACGACGGCTGGACGACTGATGCTGGTCGTGGCCGGAGCAAGCATCCGGGGTAGCAGGTTCACGCCGTCGATCGCGGCCGGGTCAGTACTCACGGCCCCGGTCATCGACAGCACGGTCGGGGCGAAGTCGACCTGGGCGGTCACCTCGTCGATCACTGTGCCAGGAGCGATGCCTGGCCCTCGCACCATCATCGGAACGTGGTTCGAAACCTCGTACGGCGCGACCTTGCCGCCACGAATGCGATGTTCGCCGAGGATGTAGCCATTGTCGGACATGAACATCACGTAGGTGTTGTCCATCTCCCCAGACGCCACGATGGCGTCGAGAATGCGGTTGATCTGGTCCTGCGCCGACAACTCAGCCTCGCGCCGCTGCGCGTTCGCCTCGGTCAACCCGGCGATCTCGGCGGCGGTGAGCCGACGGGGTTGAATCGGCTTGTCCGACACGTCGGCCTCGTTGAATGACGGATCGGTGTTTGCCAGACCCGCGAAGCGGTTCCGGTACAGGTCGGACACAGCCGGGGTGGCTATGCCGGTTGGGTCGTCGGCTTCCTTCGGATTTCCGGCGTGCGGGGCGACGAAGCTCGTGTAGAGAAAGAACGGACCAGTGTGAGGTGCGTTGCGGTTGACGAAGTCAACCGCAAGGTTGCCTATCGTGTCGGTCTGGTAGCCCGGGTAGGTGACGTAGGAGCCCCCGTTGCCTCTGTCGACGTACCAGCCGCTGCCCTTATAGGCGTACATGGCTCTGGGCACCATCCATTCGTCCCAGCCCGGCGGCTCGTACGGCGGGGCGTATTGGTTGAAGTACTTACCGATCAGTCCGGTGCGGTACGTCGGGTCGAGCCAGGTCGCCAAGGTGGAGGAGTCACGGAACTCCTCGAACCCGCCGGTTGGAGCCGTGTTGCTGAGCACGCCGTGGTTGTGTGGGTATTGGCCCGTCAGCAGCGTGGCACGGGCCGGACAGCACAGCGGGAACGACGCGTAGAAGTGGGTAAAGGTCGCACCGCGGTCCCCGATGCGCGCCCGCACGTCGGGCATCGTGGTCAGGTCGTCGTAGCGGCCGTCATCCAGCAAGATGAGCACTACGTTGGGTTCAACCTGGGAGACGTCCTCGCGTGTTGCAGTGTGGGCTTGCTGTGCGAATGCGGCGGCCGAAGCCGCCAGCAAGCTCAGAACGGCAGAGGCCACAACACGCCGCATCGAAACGATCCCCTCTTCGTCGAGAGCACCGAAGGGCAGTCGACGTACGGTCAAGACGCCGTTGCTCGCCTTTCGGGGCAGTCTCCAGAACCACAGACCATCGGGTCACTCTGGGTGGCGTTACCGTAACATTCTGTCTAAGTCCCTGGGGCGAAAGCAGGCAGAGCTGCACGCGAGGTTGATGCAAATGCAGGACTGCGCAGGCGCGGCAGCCGAGCGACGGACATCGTGAACTAACGGCGGGCGCCGTCGCGAGCTCAACCCTTGCGCAGCCGACCCCGCTGCTTGGCTCGCTCGCTCGCGTCCAGCTGCACCTTGCGTAGCCGAACGGCCGTCGGCGTCACTTCGACGCACTCGTCCTCCCGGCAGAACTCCAGCGACTGCTCCAGCGACAACCGCCGTGGTGGCACCAGCCGCTCGAACTCGTCAGCAGTTGGCGAGCGTACGTTGCTGAGCTTCTTCTCCTTCGTGATGTTGACGTCCATGTCGTCGGTCCGCGAGTTCTCGCCCACGATCATCCCCTCGTACACCTCGGTGCCGGGTTCGACGAACAGCGTGCCCCGCTCCTGCAGGTTGGACATGGCGTACGACGTGACGAGTCCGGCTCGATCGGCCACCAAGGACCCGTTGGGCCGGGTACGCAGGTCGCCGGCCCAGGGCTCGTACGCCTCGAAGACGTGATGGGCGATGCCGGTGCCTCGCGTGTCGGTCAGGAAGTCGGTGCGGAACCCGATGAGACCTCGTGCGGGCACCAGGAACTCCATGCGAACCCAACCGGATCCGTGGTTGATCATGTGCTCCAGGCGGCCTCTGCGCACGGCGAGCAGCTGGGTGACGATCCCGAGGTAGTCCTCGGGACAGTCGATCGTCAGGCGCTCGACCGGCTCATGCACGCGGCCGTCGATCTGCCTGGTGACGACCTGCGGTTTGCCGACAGTGAGCTCGTACCCCTCACGACGCATCTGCTCCACCAGGATCGCCAGCGCCAGCTCTCCGCGTCCCTGCACCTCCCAGGTGTCGGGTCGCTCCGTCGCTAACACCTTGATCGAGACGTTGCCCACCAGCTCCCTGTCCAGCCGGTCCTTGACCAGCCGCGCAGTCACCTTCGTGCCCTTACCGCGACCCGCCATCGGTGACGTGTTGGTGCCGAGGGTCATGGAGATCGCGGGCTCGTCGACGGTGATGAGCGGCAACGGGATCGGGTGATCCGCGTCGGCGAGGGTCTCGCCGATGGTGATGTCGGGGATGCCGGCAACGGCGATGATGTCCCCCGGCCCAGCCTGCTGTCCCGGGACACGGTCCAACGCCTCGGTGACGAGCAGCTCAGTGATCTTGACGTTCTGAACCGACCCGTCGCGGCGGCACCACGCGACCTGCCGGCCCTTGTGGATCGTCCCTTCATGGACCCGGCAGAGCGCCAACCTGCCGAGGAACGGCGACGCGTCGAGGTTGGTGACCTGCGCCTGCAGGGGGGCACCTTCGGTGTACGTGGGCGCCGGCACGGTCTCGAGGATGGTACGGAACAACGCGGCAAGGTCGGAGTCGTGAGGCATCTCGCCGTCGGCAGGCTGTTTGAGGGACGCCCGCCCGACCCTCGCCGACGCGTACACCACCGGGAAGTCGAGCGCGTCCTGGTCCGACTCGGAATCGAGCAGGTCGAGGAAGAGCTCGTAGGTCTCCTCGACTACCTCGGAGATCCGGGCATCCGGTCGATCGACCTTGTTGACCACGAGCACTACGGGCATCCGCTTCGCCAGCGCCTTGCGGAGCACGAACCGGGTCTGGGGCAGCGGGCCCTCGGATGCGTCGACCAGTAGGACGACACCGTCGACCATCGCCAGACCACGCTCGACCTCTCCACCGAAGTCGGCGTGGCCGGGGGTGTCGATGATGTTGATCACCACCTCATCGGGGCCCTCACCAGCTGCCCCTGGTGGGACGGCATACCTGACCGCGGTGTTCTTGGCCAGGATCGTGATGCCCTTCTCTCGCTCGAGGTCGCCGGAGTCGAGCACGCGGTCGTCCACGGCGGAGCCTTCGCGAAAGGCGCCCGACTGCCACAGCATCGCGTCGACCAGGGTGGTCTTGCCGTGGTCGACGTGCGCCACGATCGCGACGTTTCGCAGGTCGTCGCGAGACCGCACGGTAGGGTCGGCCGGAGCGGGCATAGGGGGATCAACAACTCATTTCGGGTGTTCGGCGTACATGGGCGCCGCGCAGCGAGGTGCGCACGCCCCATGCGATCGACAAGGCGTCGAAGACGCACCCCGACTCTATCCGACCAAACCGGCCAGGCAGGTCTGGCCGGACCCTCTCGCGACGTATGATCCCGTGCCGGGGCCACCCGTTTGAGGCCCGGCCGCACGAGGCCTGACAACCACAGGGGAGTGCACGATGACCCTTTCGGGGACGTTCTCGCGGGCTGCAGCAGCGCTGCTGGCGACCGTGGCGGTGTCGATTGCGGCGCCGGGAAGCGGCCCGGCGTCGGCGGTTCAGACAGTGGCCAACCCGGCGAGCTCGATGCCCAGCCCTGCCGTCGACCCCGGTGAGCGGCCGGCGTACCACGCACCGCGGCAAAGGCCCTGGGCTCACGGTCCCGCCAGGGCGGGCGCGTACAACTACTACTACGCGGAGGCCAACCAAGACTTCGCCTCCGGCGCTTTCCGTACCCGCCTGGCGGCCACGTTCACGGTGCACCACCCGGCACAGGTTGTAAACAACTCCACGCGCGCGGACCATTCGCTGGGTGAGATGGCCGTCCGTGCCCCCCACCTCAAGTTCACCTATGTCGAAGCCGGATGGCTGCAGTCAGGTACGAAGACCAAACCGCAGCTGTTCGTCTTCTGGTGGCGCAACGGCAACGGCCACTGCTACAACTTCGGCTGCGGGTTCGTCAGAGCCGGCAAAGGCATCCGACCCGGATCGGCGCTGTCGCCGGGCACCAAGATCCGGATCGCCTGGTCGCACCACGATCACAAGTGGTGGTTGTCGGTGAACGGCAAGACGTCTGGCTATTACCCGGACAAGCTGTGGGACGGAAAGTTCACCAAGGCAGAGGGCGTTCAGATCTTCGGCGAGGTCGCGGTCCGGAAGGGATACCGCGACTGCGACGACATGGGTAACGGTAGACGGCCCGGCAACCCCAAGGCCGCCAGGGTGTTCGACGTCAGCTACAACAACGGGACAGTCGGCTTGAGCAAGGGGAACGTGACCGCGCCGAACCGGTACGACTTGACGCTGACCGGCAACGGCTCATTCCGGTACGGAGGCCCGGGCATCTGCTGAGCTCGGAGCAGGAGCGGGAATGTGGTAGCGCCTACCCGAGTTGCAGATCGTGGAGGTTCAGGCGATGAGCATTGCTCGACTGCACGATCTGGACGTTGCTCGGAGGTCACGGCCGCACCGCGTGGCGATGCTGAGCGTTCACACGTCTCCGCTTCACCAACCCGGCGTCGGCGATGCGGGCGGCATGAACGTCTATGTCGTCGAGCTGGCCAAGCGGCTGGCGGAGCGGGATGTCGAGGTCGAGGTGTTCACTCGCGCGACCGGCAGTGAACTGCCGCCCGTGGTCGACCTTTCCCCCGGCGTCGTCGTACGCCACGTGGTGGCCGGCCCGTTCGAAGGGCTGGCGAAGAACGAGCTCCCCGGGCAGCTGTGCACGTTCGCCCGTGAGGTGCTCCGCACCGAAGCCATGCGCGACCAGGGCTGGTACGACTTGGTGCACTCGCACTACTGGCTGTCGGGCCAGGTCGGGGCGCTTGCGTCCGATCGCTGGGGAGTTCCGCTGGTCCATTCGATGCACACGATGGGCAAGGTCAAGAACCTCTCGCTGGCCGTGGGAGACGCTCCCGAGCCGATCGCCCGGCTGATCGGCGAGGAGCAGGTTGTCGAGGCCGCGGACGTACTCATGGCCAACACACACGACGAGGCGAGGCAGCTGGTCGATCTGTACGGCGCGGACCCCACCCGCATCGCGATCGTCAACCCGGGCGTCGACCTCGCGGTCTTCCGACCCCAGGACCAGGCCATCGCGCGGGCCGAGCTGGGACTCCCTCGTGACGCGGTCATTCTCCTGTTCGTCGGCCGCATCCAACCGCTCAAGGCTCCTGACGTCTTGTTGTACGCCGCCGCCGAGCTGCTGCACCGTCGTCCGGACCTGCGTGGCCGGCTGGTGGTGCCGCTGGTGGGAGGGCCCTCGGGGTCGGGACTGGCGCAGCCGCACGCCCTTGCCACGCTGGCCCGCGCACTGGATCTGACAGACATCGTCAGGTTCATCCCACCCGTTGAACAGCCGGTGCTGGCGTCGTGGTTCGCGGCCGCGACCGCCGTCGTGGTGCCGTCGTACAACGAGTCCTTCGGCCTGGTCGCGCTGGAGGCGCAGGCGACCGGGACACCCGTCGTGGCCGCTCGCGTCGGCGGGTTGACGACGGCGGTACGCGACGACGAGACCGGGCTGCTCATCGAGAGCCACGACCCGGTCGACTATGCAGATGCCCTGCAGCGAATCATCAGCGACGACGAACTGCGAGAGCGGATGAGAGAGACCGCGGTTAAACACGCCAGCGGTTTCGGCTGGGCAGGCACTGCGGCCCGCACGCTGGAAGCCTATGTTGGGGCGATGGAGTCCATGCGCGACAGATCCCTGGCCCTGGCCGAATGACAGAGCGCCTGCGTGAGTCGGTCGCCGACGTCGTGCGGGGCTATCTCGAGGAACACGAGCTCGGCTTCGACGAACCTCGTCCCGGCGTCTTCACGATCACGCTCCCAGGAGAGCGCAAGCTCCAGACGCCTTGCACGATCGACATCGGTGCTCATTCGGTGGGGGTGCACGCATTCGTGGCCCGCAACCCGGACGAGAACCACGAAGCGGTCTACCGCTGGTTGCTCGAACGCAACCTCAAGCAGTACGCCGTTGCCTTCGCGATCGACCACAACGGCGACATCTATCTCGATGGGCGACTACCCCTGCAGTCAGTGACACCCGATGAGGTCGACCGACTGCTCGGCTCCGTACTCAGCTATGCGGACGAGTCCTTCAACACCATCCTCGAGCTCGGCTTCGCCAGCTCGATCCGCAAGGAGTGGGAGTGGCGACGGTCCAGGGGAGAATCCACCCGCAACCTGGAGGCGTTTCGCGGCTGGCTGGAGCGTCCACCGGCAGATCACTAGCGAGCCGCGGTTGACTCCTCGATAGCATCGCGACATGAGTTCGCCGTACCGTCTCGTACTCCTCCGCCACGGCGAGAGTGACTGGAACGCCAAGGACCTGTTCACCGGCTGGGTGGACGTCGGTCTGTCAGCGAAGGGCCGAGCCGAGGGTGTGAGAGGTGGTCAGCTGCTCGCTGCGCGCGGCATCCTGCCAGACCTCCAGCACACGTCGGTCCTCAGGCGCGCTATTCAAACCGCCGACCTGTGCCTGGACACGGCGGACCGGCACTGGATCGCGGTGCGCCGCAGCTGGCGGCTCAACGAGCGACACTACGGCGCGCTGCAGGGCAAGGACAAGAAGACCACCCGACAGCAGTACGGCGAGGAGCAGTTCATGCTCTGGCGCCGCTCCTATGACACTCCGCCCCCACCGATCGACGACTCCGACGTTTACAGCCAGTCCGGTGATCGCCGCTATCGGCACCTGCCCCGCGAGATCCTGCCCCGCACCGAGTGCCTGAAGGACGTTGTCGCGCGCATGCTGCCTTATTGGTACGACGCGATCGTGCCCGATCTGCTCACCGGGGCCACCGTGCTGGTCACCGCGCACGGCAACTCGTTGCGGGCCCTGGTCAAGCACCTCGATGGCATCGGCGACGCCGAGGTGGTGGGGCTGAACATCCCGACCGGCATCCCGCTGCTCTACGAGCTGGGGGCAGACCTGCGGCCGGCGCATCCCGGTGGGGAGTACCTCGACCCGGAGGCGGCGGAGGCCGCAATCGAGGCCGTCAAGAACCAGGGCCGCTGACGTCCCCCGGTCCCTACGGGATCGGTCCGGTGAATGCGAACAACCACTGCCCTTAGTTGGCGTTGTCCCGCGTCAATAGCGGTAGTGAGTGCGATCAGGTGCGGATGTTGTGGATGATAGGTGGCTCCCACGACGTGCCAGCACCAAGGCGCCGATGATGACCGCGCGGCGGCTCATGTTCATCGACTCTAAGGTCATGCCCGTCGCCGCCGGGCTGCCGCGATCGACCGGCTCGCATGCCGGCAAACGATGATGCATCTTGGGTAGTCATCGAGGCTGTCGCAGAATGGTGCTCTCTCGTGCCATGCAGACACTCTGAGGGCGCGGGCCTGGTCTTCAGGGGGCTGGCTCTGCACAAAGTGTGACGGTGATGCTGTCCGGTGGCCCGGCCGACTACCGGAACGTAACACTTTGCGATGTCCGGCACTTACTTGCGAGACATCGCGGACGTCCTGACCCCGAACATCCGGCCAGCCGCTGACGCGGGGACACTCAAAACACAACAGCCTCTCCGGCTACCCCAAATGCATCCCTGCTTCGCTCACACCAATGTGTTCGGGTGCTCACCAGTGACGAGGTAGACGACCCGTCGGGCCATCGAGACAGCGTGGTCGGCGATCCGCTCGTAGTAGCGGCCCAGCAACGCGATGTCGATGGCGGCCTCGACGCCGGCATCCCATTCGTCTGACAGCAGGGTGCGGAAGAGCGATCTGCGCAGCTGGTCCATCTCGTCGTCCTGCTCCTCCAGCGCGCGTGCGGCATCAACGTCGCGCTCGGCGACGATCTCGGCGGCGGACCCGACCATGCGCTCGGCGACGTCGCCCATCTTGGCGATGGTGGCTTCGATGTGGTCAGGGATGGCACGAGCGGGGAACCGGAGCCTGGCGACCTTGGCGATGTGCACCGAAAGGTCTCCCATCCGCTCCAGGTCGGCCACCATCCGTAGCCCCGCGACGAGCATCCGCAGGTCGCCGGCCACCGGCTGTTGCATGGCAAGCAGTTCGAACGCGCGGTCCTCGATGACCTCTCGCTCGCGGTCGACCTCGTCGTCTGCACTGATCACCTGTTCGGCCAGGCGCGCGTCCGCGTTGAGCAGGGACGAGGTGGCGTTGCGAAGCAATGCACGCACATTGCCGGTCATGGCGACCAGCTCTTGGATGATCGAGTCGAGTTGGTCGTAGTACGCCTCACGCATGTGCCAACCGTAGGACGTCCAGGTGACCAAGCGGGGATGTTGCGTGAACGCACGATGAACAGTCGCAAAAGCCGCACGGCGCCGTCGTCGGCGGAAGCCTCACGGAGAGTCACTGATGCGTACGATCGTGGTGTGGACTCCACAGTGGCTGCGCTGCTGGTCGGCCTGCTCGGGGCCGCCGTGGGCGCTGCGTCCGTCCTCGCGTGGCGGTTGAGCGAGGCCGAGCAGCGAGCCGTACCACCGGCGCCTGATGCGCCCGTGCCACCTGCGGTGGCCTCCGTCTTGGCTGCCTTACGGTCGTCGGCGGTGGTTGTCGGCCCCGACGACGTCGTGTTGAAGGCCAGCGCTCCGGCTTACTCGCTGGGCATCGTGCGCGGCAATCGGCTGGCCGTCGACGCACTGCTCGCGTTGGTGCAGCAGGTACGGCGAGACGGTGAGATCCGAGAGGAAGAATTCGTCCTCACGAAGTCGCGCGGACGGAGTCCACATCATGTCGCCGCCCGGGTGGCTCCGCTGGGCAGCCGGATGGTCCTTGCCCTGGTCGACGACCGGACTAGGGAGCGACGGCTCGAAGCGATCCGTCGTGACTTCGTGGTCAATGTCAGCCACGAGCTCAAGACCCCGATCGGGGCGATAACCCTGCTCGCCGAGGCGGTGGGCGAAGCTGCCGACGACCCGGCCGCTGTGCACCGGTTTGCCGGCCGGATGCGCAACGAGAGCGAGCGGTTGACGCGACTTGTCCAGCAGATCATCGAACTGAGCAGGCTCCAGGGCGATGATCCGTTGGAGGAACCCGCCGTGGTGAGCGTGGACGCCGTGCTGGAGCGATCCCTGGACCGATCACGGGTCGACGCGCAGGCCAAGGAGATTGTTCTGGAGCGGGCCGGAGAGAATGGCCTGGAGGTCCTGGGCAGTGGCGAGCAGATCCTGTCGGCCATCGGCAACCTGGTTGAGAACGCCGTCGCGTACAGCCCGGAGGGCTCCCGGGTGGTCGTCACGGCGCGCAACGAGGGCTCGATGGTCCTGCTGACCGTTTCCGACCAAGGCGTCGGCATCGCGCCGACCGAGATCGACCGGATCTTCGAGCGGTTCTATCGGGTTGACCCCGCCCGTGCGCGCACCACCGGCGGCACGGGCCTCGGACTTTCCATCGTCAAGCACGTCGCCGCCACCCACGGTGGTGATGTGAAGGTCTGGAGCGTCCAGGGGGAGGGGTCGTCGTTCACCCTGTCATTGCCCTCCCGGGTCGACCGTCCGACAGCGCATCCGGCCGGGCGCGCCGCGCCGAACGCCGTACCCGCATCGACCACCGACCGCATCTCCCAGCCTGAGGAGGCCACTTCGTGACCCGAGTACTCGTGGTCGAGGACGAAGAGAGCTACAGCGACGCCCTCGCGTACATGCTGCGCAAGGAAGGGTTCGACGTCGCCGTCGTCGGCACCGGGCCGGATGCGCTGTCGGAGTTCGACCGGGCCGGAGCGGACATCGTGCTGCTGGATCTGATGCTGCCCGGGCTACCGGGCACCGAGGTCTGCCGGCGGTTGCGGCAGGTGTCGGCGGTCCCGGTGATCATGGTCACCGCCAAGGATGCGGAGGTTGACAAGGTCGTCGGCCTGGAGCTCGGGGCCGACGACTACATCACCAAGCCCTACAGCCCCCGCGAGCTGGTGGCGCGGGTTCGTGCCGTGCTCCGGCGAGGTCACGATGCGGACCCGCTTCCACCAACGCTCGAGGCGGGACGGGTGCGCATGGACGTCGAGCGGCATGTCGTCACGGTCGAGGGTGATGAGGTACGCCTGCCGCTGAAGGAGTTCGAGCTGCTGGAGATATTCCTGCGCAACCCGGGACGGGTGCTGACCCGCGGCCAGCTCATCGACCGGGTCTGGGGCGCCGACTATGTGGGGGACACCAAGACGCTCGACGTGCACGTCAAGCGGCTGCGGGCAAAGATCGAGCCGGATCCGGGGAGCCCCAGATATCTGGTGACCGTGCGCGGACTCGGCTACAAGTACGAGGTGTGAGCCGGGCTGGGTCTTTCGTAGGGCTACGGGGTCGGGCTGACCGTCGGGGTGCCGGCCGTCGTCGCAGTCTGCGTGGTGTTCAGCAGCGGACTCGCTGACGGTGTCGGGAGCGGCGTTGCGGACGGTGTCGGG
The DNA here is from genome assembly GCA_040002845.1 of Nocardioidaceae bacterium. GTDB lineage: Bacteria > Actinomycetota > Actinomycetes > Propionibacteriales > Nocardioidaceae > JBDUDR01. The sequence continues at coordinate 819 of JBDUDR010000063.1, read as the reverse complement.
ACGGGCACGCGGGCGAAGTCGCCCGTGTTCGTGACGATCGGCAGCTCGAGCGTGACAGGTCCGGCGTTTCGGAAGGTGAAGGTGACGTTGATGATGCCGCCGACGTTCAATGGCTTCCCAGCGCTCAGGATGACGTCGCCCGCATCCGACAGTTGGACAAGCTTCAGGCTGGGCAGGTCAACCCGGCGGGTGAGGATCATGCCCTGCACCCGGTTGCCGGCTGGAGAGTCGGCGCTGACGCCGATCAGGGCGTCGTCTTGAGCCGCCTCGTCCACCAGTCCCGCAGAGATCGTGCCGAGGCCCGTACCGTCGGTGACCAACAGCGCGTTGAGAACGTACACGTCGCCGTCTCGGTTGTTGCTGCCGGCTGCGGGCTGGTAGATCCGGTTGGTCTGCGCGTCGAAGTTCGTGCTGCAGCCGGCGGACAATCCGGTGACCAGAATCGTGGCCAAGGCGGCGGTGCATGCGGGCAGGCTCCGGTGCAACCGGCGCGACGTCATCACCTGCACGGCGTTTCCTCCACAAAAGGCACACTCAGCGGTTGGCACTGCGTCGCAGGTCAGACTAGTCGTGCGCGATCGACACGAGTCCAGCGGCCCAGCCCGGTCCTCCCGGGAAGCCGGGCCTCGATCGGCCAATGCATGAAACACCCCAGTTTGTCAAGAGCAATCTGCCGTCTGACCTGCGCAAACGCCAAAGTCGTGGCGTGGTCGCCGTGGTAGACTAGTGGCCTAGGAAGGGGTAACTCGCATATGACTTTTACCGTCGGCGAAACGGTGGTCTACCCCAATCATGGGGCCGCCGTCATCGAGGACATCG
>JBDUDR010000062.1:0-14677 GCA_040002845.1 Nocardioidaceae bacterium | reverse complement strand
GCCCCACAAGCCGTCGCGGACCGTGACGGAATAACTGTCGGATCGCGCCGAATAAGTGTCGGATCGTCGGTTATGACGGCAGCCGGGTGGATAGCGTGGCACCTCGCCGCAATAGCGCCCGCATGCGTCGAGCATCTTCGACACCGGGAGGGCAGGGGTGTTTCGGCTTCGGGAGAGGGACCCCATACCGACGGTGGACGGGATGGGCAGTTCTCTGTACCGCCGTGTCGACGCGGGAACAAAGGTAGTAGCGTCCGGAAAGGCATCGACCAGGTAACGAAGGACAACCATGTCCATCGAAGGGAGCTCGCAAATGTTCGTCCAAGTGATTCAGGGGCAGGTTGCTGACTCAGGCCAGCTTCGCGCCGCGCTCGACCGGTGGATGCAGGAGTTGGCACCCGGTGCCGAAGGTTGGCTTGGCAGCACCTCGGGCGTGACCGAAGACGGCAGATCGATCGCGCTTGTCCGGTTCGAGTCCGAAGATGCGGCCCGCCGAAACAGCGAGCGGCCGGAGCAGGATGCGTGGTGGGCCGAGACCTCCAAGCTGTTCACTGGGGAGGTCACCTTCAGCGAGAGCAGCCGCGTCGACGTCGACGTCAACGGTAACCCCGACGAGGCCGGCTTCGTCCAGGTCATGCGAGGCCGCGGCAGCGACCCCGAGCGGGCCCGGGAGATCATGTCACAGGACTCGGCCAAGTGGTCTGAGTTCCGCCCGGAAATCATCGGCAGCGTGGGCGCCGAGCACGAGGGCGGGGCCTACACGATGGCGCTGTACTTCACCTCCGAAGAGGCGGCGCGCGAGGGTGAAAAGAAAGAGGTGCCACCGGAGCTGAAGGCACAGATGGAGGAGATGGATGCCCTCAGCATCGGTGTGCCGGAGTTCTTCGACCTGAAGGACCCCTGGCTGCACTCCGCGGGGTAACGGCGTTACCCAAGCCTCCCAGGATTCTTGCCTTGGGGTGTTGCAGCAGGCGCCGGCGACTGCGACGCGGCGCCTACCTGGTGGTCGTTGCGGTGATAATTACCGGCTGCTCGGGTAGGCCGGCGGCGCAACCCCATCACCGGCCAGCGGGATCGCAGGTGAACGGTCCCTCGGTGACCGCATCGTCGCCGGCCAAGATCGATCGCCGGGTGGGGCAGGAGTGGACGAACATGCACGCCGGCCATCGACCTCGCGGATCGATCACCTATGGCCGCGGCGACGTCGACGGCGACGGTCACCGGGATCTGGTCATCGTCGATTCCGGCACGCACCTGGCCATCGCCGCGGTTGCTGACCGTCATCTCTGGGTGCGGATAGCGGCTGACGCGTCAACCCGCCTTCAGTCGGTGCCTGACCTGTTCGGGGATGGGCGCCACGAGATTGTGGTGGGGCGCTCGACGGCTGGCTGCTGCGATTACCGCTCGGTCGACTCGCGGGCGCTCGTTCTGCGGTACCACGCTGGACGGCTGGCCCGCTTGCGCTCTTTTGATGGTCGAGTCTTCGAGTTGTACTTCAGCCGCGGTCGAGGTGAAGTATTCGCCGGCGTTCGGTGCCATGGCCAGCGGCTGAGTCAACGCACGGTCACTCGACTCGGGCGGCATACGTTGAAAGTGACGACCGTCCTCTATCGGATGAACGGCATCGTGGTCGTACAAGTGCAACGAACCACCCACGTCCAAAGGGGCGGTTCGGCCCAAGCCACAGCCCTGACCCGCAGTGCGTGCCCCGGCATGAGCAAGTACGGTTGGGCCCGCTGAGCCCGAGGCTCGAGGCCCAGCTCGTGATCACCGTGTCGTCATCGCACCTTCTCGATGGAGGAGCGCGCTGTCTGCCTCTCGGCTTCGGCTTTGATGGTGGCGAGTGAGTCGGCAACCACCGCTTCCCAGCGTGCCGCGACCAGGTCGCCCCAGCGCTGCCCGGCCGCCCACAGATCGGTTCCGAGCTCGCCGCGGTAGGCCAGGCGGGTGCCGCGTCCATGGCTGGCCAGTTCGAAGCGCTCGACAACGTATGGCACCGGCCCGCGTACCAGCCGGAAGTCCACCCGGTCGGGTCGAGTGAACCGCACCGTCTCGACTGTCGTCGCAACCAGCCTGCCGCGGATAGGGGTTCGGTGGGCGGCTAGCACCATGTCGTCCCCGCGTTCGAGGATGCGAATCTTGTCGGCCATCGCGCGGGTGGGTCGGCCGAGGTACGGCTGAGCGATCAGGTCGAAGACCAGCTCCTGCGGCGCTGCCATCTCGACGATCTGTGGACCCAGGGCACGGATCCGGCGGCCGACGCCGACATCGAGCGGAACCGCGCCCGTGACAAGCCCGAGATACCCGCCGCTGGCCAGGAACAGCAGACCGGCACCGGCAAGCCACCAGCGACGTCCGCCCGCAGACGGGCTCATGGATGTCCGCCTGCTGTGCGTGCCCCGTAGGTGATCAAGACAACTTCCTCCCAGCCGCGCTTTGTGGGTTGGCGAAAAGGGACCAGGTGACCCGGCCTCGATCGGCGAGCTCGGTCAAAGGTAGAGCTTCTCCGGGGGCGTTTGCGGTCGCGAGCCAGGTGTCGAGGTGCGCGCGGCTGCAGAACAAGGAGGCAGTTGGGCAAAAGGACTCGTTCACCGGACCTTCGGTTGCCTGGGGCCACCAACCCACGACACGGCTACCACCGGGCGGTTTTCCCTTCCGAAGGACGAGTTCGAGGGCGACGCCGCAGGTGGGGCAGGCGGTTTGAGCCACGGCGTCGCCGAGGGCGGCGGGGATCCCCACCGCGTCAAATGCGCACCAGGTGTTGACCGCCCGGTCGCGCAGGACGAGCCGATGAGGAGTGTTGCGCACGGTCACGCCGTCAGCCCCCACAATCAGCGGGTCGCCGGCGAGGTCACCCTCGATCGTGGCGATCCCGGCGGCGACGAGCTGGGCGACTACCCCCCGGGCGTGTGAGACCTCCAGAGCGGTGGCGGCCGCAAGCGTGCTCAGCGGCGGTGCTGAGCCCTCCCACAGGGCATTGAAGGCTGCGCGGCGCACCAGGTCGACGCTCGGCGACCGAGGTACGCGCGAATCGGGCAGTGAAGGACCGCGGAGGGTATCTGCCCGGGCCAGGGCCCGGCGCAGTTGCGCCACTGAAGGCAGGCCGGCAAGTCGCCCGTCGTCGTCGCGGTAGAGCCGACAGGAAAAACTCGGGGTATCCAAGGGGTCGGCGAATGCGTCGGCTCCGTTGATCAGCAGGGTCGGTGACCCCGCCATGCCCAGCTTGGCGGCTTGCTCGTCATCCTCGACGAGCTGCAGGCTGATCTCGACGTCGGTACGGCCACCGACGAGCTCCGTGAGAAGGACCTCGAGAGCGGCCACGTTCGGACAATCGTGCATGTGCAGGATCTCTAGCTTCATCGCCCCGCACCTCCCTGCCTCGGACCAGCTTGCTGCATCAGCGTGGTCAAGTCGCCGACTCGACCCAGGTGCTGAAGCTTGTCGGGGTTGATCTGGTTGGCGATGGACCGGATCCGGCCATCCGCGATCTCGAGTGACATAACCCCGAGCAGTGAACCGTCACCGATGAGAAAGCGCGCACCAGGTTGACCGTTGGTCAGCACCGGCTCGACGGTCGTGACCGTTGCCGCGAACGCGTCTACCGACTCGATGACCATGCCGTCCAGCGTGCTCCTGCGCATGTTGAGGAACGCGTCCTTGACGACGTCCTGGGCCTCGGCGACGCTGCCCAGCATCCGGTAGGCGATCGAGAACATCAGGGGTCGCAGCTCGTCGTGCGCCGTCGCCAGGTCGGTCACACCAACGAGCCTGTCACAAACTCGCTCGATGTCTCGTCGTACGAGTGGTGAAGGGAGAAGACGACTATGCGAGTTTTACTTGCTGGAGCAACCGGTGCGCTGGGCCGGCGACTGCTGCCGCAGTTGATCGATGCCGGACATGAGCTCGTGGGTACGACGAGGTCGCCGGACAAGCTTGCGGCGCTGGAAGCAGCCGGTGCAGATGGCATCGTGATGGACGGACTGGACCGGGCCTCGGTCGCCGACACCGTTGCCGGCGCCGAGCCGGACGTGGTGATCCACCAGCTGACGGCATTGGCGACGATGGGGAACCTCAAGAAGTTCGACGAGGAGTTCGCGGAGACAAACCGGCTGCGTACGACCGGCACCGACCACCTGCTTGCCGCATCGCGCGCGTCCGGGGTGAAACGGTTCATCGCGCAGAGCTACACCGGCTGGCCGAACGAACGCACGGGTGATCGGGTCAAGGACGAGACCAGCCCGCTCGACCCGACGCCGACTGCGGTATCCGCCCGGACGCTGGACGCCATCAGGTACGTCGAGGTTCCGCAACGTGCTCGGCTGAGCCCTAGCCTCGCGTTGGACGGGAGCCGTTGACATGTGATGATTCGGCTCTCATGAAACTTGGAGCGGTACGCCTGGTGGCGACGTCGCTGGCCGTTGCGACCGTTGTGCTGTTGCTCGTGCTGTCTCCCGGCGGACCGGAACGCACGCCGGTGGCGAAATCCGTGGAACCGCCAGGATTCGAGGACCTCCTGCGATCGCCGTCGCTCGGCCTCGTGGAGACCGGCGGATCCCTCGGCGACCTGTACGCCAGCTCGTGCGGTGTCGTGCGACTGAGCCGGCACGAACGCGTCCCACAACCGTTCAGGGGTTGCCTCGCCCGAGCGATACGCGACTCTCAGAGTGCCCAGCTGACCGTGCTCCACACCATCGATGGCGTCACCACCACGAGTGCGTACCGCAGTGTCGCAACCCAGACCGGCTTGCTCGTCGGCCAGGGGACCCGTGCAGACGACGGGGTGACGACCTGGGTCGTGCGGGACTGCCCAGGTGCCCGCGCAGTAGGAAACCTGGGCCCCTGTACGCGGGTCGGTCTCGATTAGTGACTCGCTGGCTGAGCCCACGACTGATCGCGTTCCACCTGTTCTCGCTCGCGGCGATTGCGGCCATGCTTGCCGGAGGGGTCTGGCAATGGGACACCTACCGCGACCACCAGCACCAGGCGTCCCGGCAGGCTCAGGAATCGCTCGCGGCTGCGGCTCCGGTGCCGCTGGCGAGCGTGTTCGGCCGCGACGACCCGTTCCCAGGAGACGGCGTCGGGAAGCGGGTCAGAGTCACCGGTGAGTACTCATCTCGTCAGTTCTTCGTCAAGGACAGGTTCGACCGACGGCGCGCTGGACTGTGGGTGCTGACTCCCCTGCGGGTCGACGGCGAGAGTGCCATCCTGGTCGTACGCGGGTGGGTGCCCGACGCTGCCTCGCCGGGCGCAGTCGTACCTACCGGGCGGGTTACCGTCGTGGGCGCCCTCGAGCCCGCCGAGTCAACGACTGCGCTTGTCTCAGGCGGACCGGGCCCTGGCGCCGTGGTCACCTCGATCAGTCCCGCCGTGCTGGTCGGTGTGCTGCCGTTCGACCTCTACAGCGGGTACCTAGTCGCCACCTCGCAGCGACCGGCCGCGGACCCGGATCTGGCTGCCGTGGCCCCGCCGACACCGGAATCCTCCTCCTGGTCGGGATTCCGCAATGCGTTGTACGCCGTCCAGTGGGTGCTGTTCGCCGGCTTCGGGGTGTACATGTGGTGGCGGATCTGCCGTGACCTGACTCAGGTAGCGTGAGCGCCCGTGAGGAAGGTGCTGCTCAGCTACCGCATCATGGCGTACATCGTCGGCACGTTGCTGGTGTTCCTGTTCATCGGGGTGATCCTCAAGTACCTCACCACCGAGGGGACCGATCCCCAGCGCCTGGGCGAGTGGCTTGCCATGTACGTAGGCGTGCTCCATGGCTTCCTGTACATGGTGTTCCTGGTCACCGTGGCGATGCTGGCCGCCAGGGCCCGGTGGTCGATCGCGTTCACGTTGACCACGGTGATCTCGGGTCTGGTCCCGTTCATGACGTTCTATGCTGAGCGACGGGCGACCGCCAGGGTGCGGGAGAAGTTCCCCGAGACCCGGCCCCACTCCAGTGCGGTCTCCGGCTAGCCCATGACCGGCCGCATCGCCTTCGTACTGGGGGGTGGTGGCGTCCTCGGCGCCGTCGAGGTCGGGATGCTGCAGGCCCTGATGGAGATGGGCGTCCGGCCAGACATGGTTGTCGGAACCTCGGTCGGCGCCCTCAACGGTGCCCTGGTGGCACACGACCCGCGTCCCGAGGTCGTTGTCGAGCTGCGGGCGATGTGGCAGACGGCGTTCTCCGAGGGCCGGGTCTATCGCGACGGACCGGTGCGTCAGTTGCGTCGCGCGGCCCGTACCGGCACCCATCTGCACTCGTCAGAAGGCCTGCGAAGCGCCTTGCAACGTGCGCTGGGAGACGCCAGCTTCGAGGACCTGCCGGTGCACTTCGAGTGCTGCGCCGCCAGCATCGAACGAGCAGCCGAGCACTGGTTCACCACCGGCCCTGTCGTCGATGCAGTCGTGGCCTCGGCTGCCGTACCCGGGTTGCTGCCGCCGGCGGAGGTGAACGGCGAGCATTTCCTCGACGGGGGCATCGTCAACCCGATTCCGGTCGGGCATGCCGCGGCACTCGGCGCCGAGCGGCTGTTCGTCTTGCAGGTCGGGCGCATCGACCGGCCGCTCCAGGTCCCGAAGCGACCGTGGGAGGTGGCACGGGTGTCGTTCGAGATCGCCCGCAGGCATCGGTTCGCCCGTGAGATGGCTGCGCTACCCACCGGGGTCAAGGCGTACGTGTTGCCTACCGGCGGCGGATCCAAGCGGGACGACTCGATCCTCGCGTACCGCGACTTCGCCGGCATTGCCGGCCGGATCGAGCAGGCTAGGGCGGCGTCGCTTGCCTACCTGACGGCCAGCCTGCCATGACGTTGCTGCCTCCGCGCTGGGTCCGCCGGCTGGTCTTCGGGCCCGGGCTCATCGTCGCGACCCTCCTGGCGCTGACGACGTTGCCGGTGTGGATCCTGGTTGCCGCCGTGTTGTCGAGGTTTGCTCCCGGCCGGCTGCGACCCCTACGCCTGATGTGGATCGTGATCCTCCAGTTGGTGACGGAGTCGGTGATCCTTGTCGTGCTGTTCGGGATCTGGTTGATGTCGGGATTCGGCTGGGCGATCAGGCGGCCGTACTTCGAGCGACTGCACTACGACATCGTCGGGGCGTACCTGCGGATCATGTTCCGCGAGGCCAGCCGGGTGTTGTCGCTCAGCGTGGAGGTCGAGGGCCCGGCCCCGGACGCCCATCCGGGCAGCCCGGTGCTGGTCTGCTGCCGCCACGCGGGGCCGGGCGACTCGTTCATTGTGATGCATGCCTTGGTGAACTGGTACGACCGGGAGCCACGCGTCGTGTTGAAGGACACCCTGCAATGGGACCCGATGGTGGACGTGATCCTGAACCGGTTGCCGAGCCGATTCATCTCACCGAACCCCGGCCGCGATGGCGACGCCGTCGAACGCCAGATCGCCATGCTCGCAACGGACCTGGACGCCAACGACGCATTCGTGATCTTCCCCGAAGGCGGCAACTTCACTCCCGGACGACGAGCCCGGGCCATCGACCGGCTGCATCGGCTCGGACTCGAGCGAATGGCTCGGCGCGCGGAGCGGATGCGGCACGTCATCGCACCCAGGCCCGGAGGCGTGATCGCCGCGCTCGACGCGTCACCGGAGTCCGACGTGTTGCTGGTCGCCCACACGGGTCTCGATCACCTGCTCACGGTTGCGGACCTGTGGCGAGAGCTACCGATGGACAAGGCGATCGTGATGCGCTGGTGGCGCGTACCCCGCTCGGAGATCCCGGCCGGTCGGGACGAGCGCATCGACTGGTTGTTCGGCTGGTGGGAGCGGGTCGACGCATGGATCGGTGAGAACAGAGCTGTGGAACCAGGACCCGCGACTGGCACCGCGGCAATGCTGGAAGAGCACCCTGGCAGCCCGACCGATCGGGATGGTTGACTGACAGGCCCAGCCCACCGGAAGGAACCCATCGATGCCGCAGCAGGTCCAAGGAGTCGTCGCCCGAGCCAAGGGTGCACCCGTCACCATGGAGACCATCAACGTCCCGGACCCGGGCCCCGGCGAAGCGATGGTCAAGATCTCAGCCTGCGGCGTTTGCCACACGGATCTGCACTACCGCGAGGGCGGCATCAGCGACGACTTCCCGTTCCTGCTCGGGCACGAGGCGTCAGGCATCGTGGAGGCGATCGGGCCCGGTGTCAGCGATGTCGCGGTCGGCGACTTCGTCGTGCTCAACTGGCGTGCCGTGTGCGGTCGTTGCCGGGCCTGCCTGCGCGGCCGCCCGTGGTACTGCTTCAACACGTTCAACGCCGACCAGAAGATGACGCTCGACGACGGCACAGAGCTGTCGCCGGCTTTGGGCATCGGGGCCTTCCTGGAGAAGACGCTGGTCGCGGCCGGCCAGTGCACCAAGGTCGATGCGGGAGCGCGGCCAGCGGCGGTCGGGTTGCTGGGCTGCGGAGTGATGGCTGGTCTGGGAGCCGCGCTCAACACTGGCAACGTCAGCCGGGGGGACACAGTGGCGGTCATCGGCTGCGGCGGCGTCGGCTCGGCCGCGGTCGCCGGCGCGCGGCTAGCCGGGGCTAGGCGGATCATCGCCGTGGACATCGACCCGCGCAAGCTGACGGGAGCCAAGGGCCTGGGCGCGACAGACACGGTCGACGCCAAGGGCACCGATGTCGTCGAGGCCATCCGCAAGCTCACCGACGGCTTTGGCGCCGACGTGGTGATCGACGCGGTCGGTCGCCCCGAGACATACCAACAAGCCTTCTACGCTCGCGATCTGGCCGGCACCGTGGTGCTGGTCGGTGTGCCGACGCCCGACTTCCGGGTGGACCTGCCGCTGCTCGACGTCTTCGGTCGCGGCGGGGCGCTGAAGTCGAGCTGGTACGGCGACTGCCTCCCGAGCCGCGACTTCCCGATGCTGGTCGACCTCTACCAGCAGGGACGCCTCGACCTTGACGCGTTCGTCAGCGAAACGATCGGGCTCGGCGACGTGGAAGCTGCGTTCGACCGGATGCAGGCCGGCGACGTGCTGCGGTCGGTGGTGGAGCTGTGAGCTCGGCTCGGGTCGAGAAAGTCGTCACGTCGGGTACGTTCAGCCTCGACGGCGGCAGCTGGGACGTGGACAACAACGTCTGGCTGGTGGGGGACGACCGCGAGGTGCTGGTCATCGACGCAGCGCACGACGCGGCGCCGATCGTGGAGGCCATCGACGGGCGGCAGGTGGTGGCTCTCGTGTGCACGCACGGTCACAACGACCACATCAGCGCGGCCGGAGACCTGTTCGACGCCACCGAGGCACCGATCTGGCTGCATCCCGCGGATCGGATGCTCTGGGACCATCTCTATGAGCCCGCACCTGATCACGAGCTCGCCGACGGCACGACCTTCGAGGTGGCGGGAACCACGCTGACCACGCTCCACACCCCAGGGCACTCGTTCGGCAGCACGTGCCTGTACGCCCGGGACCTAGAGGCGGTGTTCACCGGTGACACGCTGTTCAAGGGTGGTCCGGGGGCGACCGGCCGGTCCTTCAGCGACTTCTCACTGATCATCGAGTCCATCCGGGACCAGCTGCTCACCCTGCCGGCTGGCACGACTGTGCATGCCGGACACGGTGAGGACACGAGCATCGGTGCTGAGGCGCCACATCTGCCGGAATGGATCGACCGCGGCCACTGAGGTCAGGTGGCGCGTTTGCGCCGCGCTCGAGGTTTCGACTCCGGCTCCGCGGCGGCTCCGTCGGAGCTGGCAGCGGGTGTCGAGTCCGTGGCACCGTCAGCCTCGCCGGTCACCGTCTCGACCGTGTGCTCGGGCGGGGTGATCGTTGTCGACTCTTCGACCGCTTCGACCGCATCCGGCACGGCGCCGTTGGTGCTCTTGTCATCCTCACCTTCGGTGGCCTTGTCCGTGAACAGGCTGTCTTCGGGCTGCTCGTCGGACTCCGAGACATCGGAATCGGGAACCGCCCGCGCCGAGGTCGGCTGGTAGGCCTGCTCCCACTCGTCGGCAGCGTCTCGGCCCTTGAACCACTTGTACGCGTAGGCCGCAGCGGCGCCCAGGCCGAGCAGCATCAGGAGCTTGCGGATGCGATGCTTCGGAGTCGGCGCCTCCACCTCTCCGCGCAAAGCCGCCACCGCGGCGTCGCCGCGGCGCTTGGCCTCCTCGCGATATGGCTCACTCGCCGCTGCAGCGGCTGACAGGGCTGCCCCGACGGCCGGGCCCACCTCTTCCAGGACGGGCGTGACACGCGCTCTGGCGGTCTCCAGACGCGGCCCGAGCTTCTCCTTGGCCTGCTGGGCGGCTTCGCTCACCGCCGGCAGGACCGTTTCGCGGGCCTGTTCGGCGGCCGGCTTCAACGTGTTTTGTGCCTTCTTTGCCATTTCGCGAGCGGACTTGCTCACGGCGCCTCCTCAGGTATGAACAAGACAGCGCACATCCTATGCATGTTCGACGCCCGCAGGCAGACGCCGGGCGTCATTTGCCCGCCCGGCCGCGATGTCAGAGCCTCGTGCGAGGATAGGCCGACTCGATCGAAAGGTGGCCGAACCTGTGGCTGAGGACCTGTACGCGACCTTGAAGACGTCCAAGGGCGACATCGTCATCAAGCTGTTTCCCGACCACGCGCCCGAGACCGTGCGCAACTTCGTCGGCCTGGCCGAGGGCACCAAGGAGTGGACCGACCCCAAGACCGGCACCACGTCGTCTCAGCGGTTTTACGACGGCCTCGGTTTTCATCGGGTCATCAAGGGTTTCATGATCCAAGGCGGCTGCCCGCTCGGCACTGGCACCGGCGGTCCGGGCTACCAGTTCAAGGACGAGCCGCATCCCGACCTGACCTTTTCCGAGCCCTACAAGCTGGCGATGGCCAACGCCGGCCCGGGCACCAACGGATCCCAGTTCTTCGTGACCGTCGCCCCGTGCACGTGGCTCAATTTCAAGCACACGATCTTCGGCGAGGTGGCGGACGAGGACAGCCGCAAGGTCGTTGACGAGATCGCGGCACTCAAGACCGACGGGAGCGATCGTACCGTCGAGCCGGTCACCATCGGCACCGTCGAGATCGACCGCCGGTAGCGGGTGGTAGCGCCGAATGTCCCACATCTCCCAGCGCGCCTGACAGCATGACGCAACCCTCCGCACCGGTTCCGCCCCAATCGTCGGTGCCGCGCTGCTACCGCCATCCCGACCGCGAGACTTACATCCAGTGTCAGCGCTGCGAGCGGTACATCTGCCCCGACTGCATGCGTCAGGCATCGGTTGGGTTCCATTGCCCGGAGTGCGTCGCCGCAGGTGCCGCGACGACACCTCGCGCGCGCACCAGCTTCGGTGGCGCGGCCATTGCCGGAGGCCGGTCCGACCTGGTCACCAAGATCATCATCGGTCTCAACGTGGCCGTCTTCTTGTTGATCCAGCTGACCGGCGGTCAGTCCAGCCCGCTGCTCGACCGCACCGAGATGATCGGGCGGGTGGGGTTCATCCAGAACTTCGGACAGATTGGCGGCGTCGCCGACGGACAATACTGGCGGTTGCTCACCAGTGCGTTCGTGCACGTGCAGCTGCTGCACATCCTGCTGAACATGATTGCCATCTGGATCTTCGGCCCGACGCTCGAGACGCTGCTCGGGCGCACCCGGTTCATCGCCCTCTACCTGGTGTCGGCCCTGGCCGGGTCGGTCGCCGTCTATCTGTTCACCCCCCCGCTGGTCCCGACGATCGGAGCCTCCGGCGCGGTCTTCGGTCTGTTGGGCGCCGCGCTGGTGATCTCGTTCCAGCGCAAGATGGACACCAGCTGGCTCGTCATGTTGCTGGGCTTCAACCTGGTCTACAGCTTCGTGGCCTCCGGCGTGAGCTGGCAGGGACATCTGGGTGGGCTGGTGGCCGGCCTGGGGCTGGGTGCCGTCCTTGCGTACTCACCGCGCGATCGTCGCACCCTGTTCCAGTGGGCCGGGTTCGCCCTGGTGCTCGCGATCTGTCTCGTGCTGGTGGTGATCAGGTCCGTCGACCTGACCCAGTAACCGCTCGTCCACAGTGTGGATAACCGCTGTGGACGAATCACATTCCTGTTATTCACATGCTTGCGTTCGCACACCCCCCGTGAGCAATAGAGCCTGTCGCACAATGGCGCCCTCGTGCGACGCAGACACTCGCTGAGGGCGCCGGCGGGTCCGGAGGGGCAGGCTCTGCCACAAAGTGTGACGGTCATGCTGTTCGGTGACCCGGTCGACTACCGGAACGTCGCATTTTGCGAGGCGCGACGGGGATCGGCCGCAAACGAGATGGTCGGTCCGTGCGCGGCTGGGGAGGGTTGCCGGGCTACTCCCACTTGGTGGCGAACACGAACCCCAGACCGATCAGGCCCATGCCGACGAGCAGATTCCAGTTGCCGAGATCGGTGATGATCGGGACCGTGTGGTTGATGGTCACGTAGAACACCACGATCCAGGCTAACCCCACCAGCCACAAGGTCACCATGGTTGGCGCCACCCATCGGCCGGACCCCTTGACGGCCTTCAGCGACTTGGCCTGCGCCGGTGTGTAGGTCGGCTTCTTGCGGGGGCGTGACTCAGGCACCGTGGGCTCCTCGGATGGGGCGGTTCGTCAGCTAGCGTAGTCAACGACACCGCAACGTTCTTGGCGAGGTCGGCACGAGTCGAGGTCCCGCGCCACGGAGGAGCAGGCAGATGGAGGAGCGCGACGACCTGGGCAAGAGAGCTCCGGTCTGGTCACGCGCGATCTGGCGCCGGGACGAAGGGTCGCGGGGCAACATCTGGTGGCGGATGGCCTCCCCGGTCGCGGTTGCCGTCGCCGGCCTGCTGTTCGTCACGAGTGCTATCAACGCAAACGGTACGGATCTGCGCGGAGGTCGCTTCAACGACCTGCCCAGCCTGGTTCAGATGCGGAGTTCCGACGTCAAGAGTTTGCGCGCCCAGGCGGCCGCCCTGCAGGCCGGCATCGACCAGCTGGCCGGTCAGGTCACCGACCAGCGGGTGGCCCGACTCCGGCGACAGCTGGCCCGGATGGAGCCGGAGGTAGGCCTGACCCAGATGTCCGGACCGGGCCTGTCGGTGACCCTCGACGACGCGCCCCGCAACCAGGTGGTTCCTCCCGCCATTGGGCCCAACGCGCTGGTCGTACACCAACAAGACATCCAGGCGGTGGTGAACGCGCTGTGGGCTGGTGGCGCGGAAGCGATGTCGTTGCAGGGCCAGCGGATCATCGCGACCACTGGCATCAAGTGCGTGGGCAACACAGTCGTGCTGCACGGGGTGCCGTACTCCCCGCCTTACCGCATCGTCGCGATCGGCAACCAGCAGTCAATGGAGGCGGGCCTCGACGCCTCGGACTACATCGACAACTACAAGCTGTACGTGGTCCGGTTCGGGCTGGGGTACACCGTCGCTCTGCTCGCGCACGTCGAGTTGCCTGCGTATGGCGAGTCTCCCGACCTCAACTACGCCCACGCCATCGCGCCTCCGGACTCGCAAGGGTCGTCCGGCAGTCGCTGACTTCGACTACCGGTGTCTGCGCTCGATCGACGGCACCGTCGCTGTGTTGGTAGCGCCAGAAGTGGGTGGGCTCTGCCGAGGACTAGACGTGTCTGTCGGGCTCGTCGTGGTGTCGGTGGGAGTCGTCGTTGTCTCGGTGGGCGTCGGAGTCGCCGAGGAGACAGTGATCACCACCTGGCTGCCGTACGCCACCTTCTTGCCGCCCTCAGGATTCTGGCCGATCACGGTTCCCGCGGGTTGGTCGGAGCTGGGATCGAAGGACGGCGTCACCTGGAAACCCAACCCGGTCAGCTGGGTCGTCGCCTCGTCCTGCGTCTGCAGGATGACCGATGGCACCTCCACCAGACCCGCGGAGAACCAGACGGTGACAACAGTCCCGACGGCCACCTCGGAGCCCGGCAGCGGATCGGTCCGGGTGACTTGGCCCTTGGTCTCGGTGCTGTGCTCCTCGATCGGTTTGGACCTCAAGCCCACGTCGTGCAGCGCGGCTTCTGCGTCTTGCAGGTTCATGTCCACGATGTCGGGCGGTATCTGCACCATCTTCTTGCCGGCCGACACCGTCAGCTTGACCTTGCTCCCCTTGTCAACCAACGTCCCGAGCGGTGGATCCTGGGTCAGCACCACGCCCTTCGCCACGTCGTTGCTGTTCTGGAGCGTGATGTCGGCTTTGAGCCCCACCGTGTCCAGTTTCTTGATGGCCTTCGCGCGCGTCAGGTCGACGACGTTCGGGACTGAGACCTGGGGGACGTCGCTCTTGGCGAAGAACTCCCGGCCGAAGATCGCGGCTGCGACAAATACGGCCAGCACCGCCACGCCGAGCAGCACGTAAGCCACCCGACGCCGAGTCGGATGGTCGTCGACCGGCTCGACTGCCGGCATGGCCGTGGTCATGGGCTGGGTGGGCTCGGACAGCAGGGGCATGTACGCCTGGGTGACCTCTGAGGTCACCGCCGGCGCCGCGATCTGCTGGCCGGCCAGGGCACGCTGGATGTCCGCCCGCATCTCGGCCGCGCTCTGATAGCGCTCCTCGGTGCGTTTGGCCAGCGCCTTGGCCACGATTGCATCGATCGCGGGCGAGATCTGGGGGTCGAGCGTCGAGGGGGCCGCGGCGTCTTCGCGCACGTGCTGGTACGCAACGGACACCGGGCTGTCGCCGACGAACGGCGGCCGGCCGGTGAGGAGTTCGTACAGGAGGCAGCCGGTCGAGTAGATGTCGCTGCGGGCGTCGAC
>JBDUDR010000061.1:0-14697 GCA_040002845.1 Nocardioidaceae bacterium | reverse complement strand
AGTACTCCAGCCCCTTCTCCCCCGCGAAGCCCTTGACGTTGAGGATCGCGTCGATACCGACGGTGTGCGCATCCGTCCCAATACACGCCCCGACGACAACCAGTTTGCGGCGCAAGGCTTTGCGGATCGTAAGGTTGACCTCCTTTGCAGAGAGCAAGACGAACTCCCGCTCGATGACCTCCACAGTGGACAGGTCGACGAGGTGGCTCACCCGCCCGTAGACGACGAAGAAGGTGAAGGCCGGGCCCATCGCCTTTGCATGGACGACCATCGCCGGGTGCAGGCCCATCTTGTGCGCCAACTGCAGCGCGGCGCCATCGGCCCGTGCGTCGTGCGGCACCGGCAGGGTGAAGGAGAGCTGCACCATGCCGTCGCCGGTGGTGTCGCCGTACGGCCTGACGACCGTCGGCTGCGTCATGCGCCGGCCTCCAGAAGCTCGATTGCCGGGTTGTAGTAGCCGTCGGCGTGCGCGACCACGCCGTCGAGGCCCTTGCCGCCGTCGGCCGGGCGTCTGGTGATGCCGAAGGTGCCGTCGGCTATTGCGTTCATCAGGCCGTCGTCGGCAATATCGGCCAGCAGGTCGACCGCCTCACCGAGCACCTGCCGGGCGCGGTTGGCGATGAAGCCGTCGCGCGGCGGGTGGAAGTCCTCGGCCAGCCCGCCGCAGGCCGACAGCACGTAGCGCACGTTCTGCAGTGCCAGGTCCCTGTCGGACAGCAACGGAGTCACGACCGCCTCGGTCATCATCCCGACAAGCAGGATGCCCTGCCCGGTCATCGCGCCGACGAGGTTGAAGAACCCGTCGAGCAGGTAGCCGCGGAAGACGTCGCCGGTCATGTGCTTGGTGGGCGGCATCCACTTCAGCGGAGCTTCCGGGAACAGCTCGCGGGCCAGCAGCGCGTGCGCGAGTTCCAGGCGGAAGGAGTCCGGCAGATCGGGGTTGATCTCAAAGGCGTGACCGAGGCCGAGCTGCCAGTCGGCCAGCCCGGCCTCCTTGGCGAAGTGCTCGTTGAGCAATTGACTGACGGTGACGGTGTGCGCCGCCTCTACCGCATCCGCGGTGGTCAGGTAGTTGTCCTCGCCGGTGTTGATGATGATCCCGGCGCGCGCGTGCACCATCCTGCTGAACCGCTGGTCGATGAAGGTGCGTCGCGGGTTGATGTCGCGGAACAGGATGCCGTACATCGAGTCGTTGAGCATCATGTCCAGCCGCTCCAGCCCGGCCAAAGCAGCGATCTCCGGCATGCAGAGCCCGGAGGCGTAGTTGGTCAATCTGACATAACGCCCGACCTCCGCGCTGACTTCGTCCAGGGCGGCGCGCATGAGCCGAAAGTTCTCCTGTGTGGCGTACGTGCCCGCGTAGCCCTGCCGCGTCGCGCCCTCGGGTACGTAGTCCAAAAGGGACTGACCGGTCGAGCGGATCACGGCGACGACGTCCGCTCCCTCGCGGGCGGCCGCCTGTGCCTGGGGAATGTCCTCGTAGATGTCACCGGTGGCGACGATCAGGTAGATCCAGGGCTTCTGCTGCGGGTCGCCGAGCCGCTTGACCAGCCGATCGCGTTCGCGCCGGTTGCGGTCGATGCGGGCGATACCGGCACTGACCGCCTTGGCCGCCGCGTGTCGGGCGCGGTCGGCATCCCGCCCGGTGGGGATCGTGAACTTCACCGAGCCCGCGCCGACCTTTTCGGCCAGCCCGCCCAGGCCGGCATACCCCCCGGTGCGCAACTCGTGCCAGACCGGCAGGGCGACCCCGTGCTCCAGGCCGACCTGCTCGCGAACAATGTCGACCACCCGGTTCACCCACGGGGTTTCGCCGCCGGCGAAGCCGGGGTCGGTCCCGGTCAGGCCGGCCAGCCGCAGGGTGGCCCGCTCCACCGACACCGTCGTGTGGGTGCGGGCCATGGCGATCACCGGATCGGCCGCCTTGGCCGCGAGGTGGCGGGCCTTGACGAGCGTACGGGCGTCCAGCCGTAGTTTTCCCTGGCCGCTCACGGCAAGGCTCCTTCCAAGTCGTGGATGGTGACACCGCGCACGACTGTGCGAAGACACGTGGGCAACGCCGCACCGGGAGTCAGATCGGGCATGGTCTCACCGGGCGGCACACCGTCCCAAACGGCGAAGGTGGCGGGGGCATCAGTGGCGATGTCGCCCTCGCCGTCGCGTCCGGCGGCGAACCAGCCGCCTCTGGTGTGCGCAGCGAAAGCCTGCTCGGCGGTGACGCCGGCTCCGGGAGTGCGGTGGTGCACCGCGGCCCGCACGGTCCCCCACGGGTCGAGCGAGGTCACCGGGGAGTCCGAGCCGAAAGCCATGGTCACGCCGGCCGCGACGAACTTGGCGAACGGGTTCATCGCGAGCGCGCGATCACGGCCGAGGCGCTGAGCGTACATGCCGTCCACGCCGCCCCACGCCGCGTCGAAGGCAGGCTGGACACTGGCCACGATGCCGTGACCGGCCATGTTGGCGATGAGCCGGTCATCGACCATCTCGGCGTGCTCCACCCGGTGCCTCGTGGCTGGTGGCCAGTGGTCACCCATCGCCAGGCGCGCCGCGGCGTAGCACTCGTTGACCAGGACGTGAAGGGCATTGTCGCCGATGGCGTGAAAACCGGCAGGGAGATCGGCCCCCACACAGGCCACGATGTGCGCGACGGTGTCCTCGACATCGAGGTACAGATGACCGACTGTTCCCTTGTCGACATACCGACGGCTGACGTTGGCGGTGTGCGAACCGATCGAGCCGTCCATGAACAGGTCGCCGCCCGCACCGACCGCTCCGAGCTCCCGCGCCGCCGCGATGCCGCCGAGCTCTCCCCAATAGGCGATCACCTCCGGGCCCGGCTCCTGCCGAGCCAGGCTCAGCAGCGCGCGCAGATCGTCGGCCCCGGAGATGTCTGGCCCGGCCATCTCCTGCAGGCAGGCGATCCCGAGCTCGGCAGCGCGCCGCCGGGTGGCCCGCTGGGCGGCTGCCCGTTGGCCTGGCGAGAGGGTCTCCCGGGCGGCCCGCCGCGCGGCATGGTGCGCCTCCTGGCGCAGCCAGCCGGAGTCATCGAAACCGGGCAGTCCACGGGCCTCGGGCACAGCTGACAGCAGGGCAGAGGACACGACGGCAGAGTGCGAGTCGACCCGCGACAGGTAGACGACGCCGCCGTAGCACGCCCGGTCGATCTCCTGGCGGGTCGGCGGGCGCCCCTCGGGCCACCGCGTCTCGTCCCACCCATGCCCGAGCACCGGGGCCCCGCCGTTGCGGCGGACGTGTTTCTCCAGCCGGCGCAGAGCGTCGCTCAAATCCCTCGACGAACCGAGATCCAGCCCGTCCAGGGCGAGGCCGGTCGCCGTGCAGTGCACGTGGGCGTCGACGAACGCCGGGGTCACGAGCGACCCGTGCAGGTCGACCACGCTGTCGGCGTCCGGTGCCGCTCTATCCGCGCCGACCCAGGCGATCGTGTCGCCGTCGACCAGCATGGCAGCAGCCGGTGCGCCACCTCGGCAGCGCACGGTGCCGCCGCGATAGAGCAAGCTGCTCATGAGCCGGCCAGGCGGGCGGCGAACAGTCCGGCCACGCCGGCGTCCTCGCGCACCAGCCGCAGCGCCAGTTCTGCGTGCCCGGGGACGAAGCCGTTGCCGATCAGCAGCGTCACATCGGCGGCCAGCCCCTCCGCGCTCAGGGCAGCCGCTGTGAAGGAGGTGGCCATCGAGAAGAACACCACGGTGCCGCCCGGGGCAGTCGACAAGATGGCACCACCCTCACAACCGGACACGTCGACGCAGACCACGCAGACCTCGACGGGCTGCCCGACTGCCGCGGCCAGGCCCACCGCGTCGCGGGCGTCGGCCAGGACGACCTCGTCGGCCAGCCCCGCGTCACGCAGTGCCGCGGCTTCGGCCCCGGTGGGGACCACCCCCACGAGACGGCGTGCCCCGGCGCGACGAGCGGCGGCCAGGGACAACGAGCCGCTCTTGCCCGCCGCGCCGATGACCGCGACGGCCGGGGCGGAACCCCGGTCGGCATAGGACCGCACAACCCGGGCAGTCAGGGCCGGAGCGCCGCAGACGTCGAGTGCTGCCAGCGCCAGCGGCGTCGGGACGTCTGCCGGCAACCTTGCAGCGATCGAGCGGCCGAAGAGGATGGCGTGACCGCCGGCAGGGACCTGCTCGTGCCGGCCGTCCCAGCCGGCCAGTCCATTAGTGATCGCCAACGGTGTCAGGGTGAGCGAGACAAGGCTGGCCACCCGATCCCCGGCGGACAGGCCGAGTGGCGAGTCGGGCCCTGCCTCGTCGACGACACCCACGAGCATGCCGCCCGATCCGGTGACGGGATTGTGCATCTTGCCGCGCCGGCGCACGATGTCGAGCACCGCCGCGCGCATGCCGCTGCCGTCTGGATCGCCGTACTGGTCACGCAACTGGCGGAACGACGCAGCGTCGAGATTGAGTCGCTCCACGGAGATCCGGACCTCATCGGCCCACAGTCGGGGGGAGGCATCGAGTATGTCGGCCGCCTGCGGTAGCACCCCGGCCGGTGACACCACGCGGTGCAGGCCGATGGGGGACGAGTCGGTGCGCAGCGGTGCCCCGGACGTCATCAACTCAGCCTTCGTTCCATCGTTCGCTCTCGCGCGTCCCCGAGCAACCGAAAGATCTTCCGGTCTTCGGGCGGTTTGGCCGTATGATCTTGTCTATGCTTGCCCGTACAGTGTGCCTTATCCGGGGAGGTCTGAGGTGAGCGGTCAGCCCTACGTGTACCGGCGGCGCGAGTTGGTCGAGCCTGACTGGCGGAGACTGCCGGTGTGGCGCGACGTCACGGCGGCTGAGTGGGGCAACGCGCAGTGGCAGCGCGCGCACTGCGTGAAGAGCGTGCGGCAGTTGCGCCAGGTCTACGACGGCCTGCTGAGCGAGGAGTTCTACGCCGACGTGGAGCGCGACCAGTCCGAGCGGGCCACCATGTCGATCCTGCTGCCACCCCAGATGGTCAACACGATGGTGCCCGACGAGCTGCCCCGCACCGAGGCGATGTATGCCGACCCGGTGCGGCGCTACATGCTGCCGACATATTCCGACCGACGCACGGACTGGCCGTCGCACCCGCACGCCTCGAGGGACTCGCTGCACGAGGCGGAGATGTGGGTGGCGGAGGGGCTGACCCACCGCTACCCCACCAAGGTGCTTGCCGAGTTGCTGCCGACGTGCCCGCAGTACTGCGGGCACTGCACCCGGATGGACCTGGTCGGCAACTCCACCCCCACTGTGCAGAAGATGAAGTTCGAGCTCAAGCCGGTCTCCCGCTACGACGCGATGATCGACTACCTGCAGCGCTCCCCCGGTGTGCGCGATGTCGTCGTCTCCGGCGGGGACGTTGCCAACATGCCGTTCAGGAACCTCGAGGCCTTCATCGACCGGCTACTCGCGATCGACAACATCCGCGACATCCGGCTGGCTACCAAGGCACTCATGGGACTGCCGCAGCACTGGCTGCAGGAGGATGTGGTCGCCGGGATGGAGCGCCTGGCCACGACCGCTCGACGGCGCGGTGTGCACCTCGCGATCCACACACACGTCAACGCCGCACAATCGGTCACCCCGTTGGTCGCCCAAGCGGCGAAGAAGATGCTCGAGGTGGGCGTCCGCGACGTGCGCAACCAGGGAGTGCTGCTGCGCGGCGTCAACGCCACCGAGGGACAACTACTTGACCTGTGCTTCGCATTGCTCGACGAGGCCGCTGTGATGCCCTACTACTTCTACCTGTGCGACATGATTCCCAACAGCGAGCACTGGCGGGTCTCGGTCGGCGAGGCCAGAGCTTTGCAGCACGGCATCATGGGCTACCTTCCCGGCTTCGCCACCCCGCGGATCGTGTGCGACGTCCCCTACGTCGGCAAGCGCTGGGTGCACCAGTTGGAGGACTACGACGAGGTGCATGGCATCTCGTACTGGACCAAGAATTACCGCACCGGCATCGAAGAGATCGCCCCGGACGCGCTGACCCGGCGCTATGAGTACTACGACCCGATCTACACGCTGCCGGCGCAGGGACAGGCTTGGTGGCGCCAGCAGGCCGGGGACAGCCTGGCGCGCGCGGATCTGCTTGCCGCAAGCAGCCAGCGTGCTGCCGTAGAGCTGGTTACCGGCTAGTGCCTGACGCGGCACTAGTCTGCTCGCGGCTCTCGGGTGAGGTCCCAGACGCCGACCAGCGGATCGTCGTCGGCCCGGCCCCCGGATGACGCGACGCGCAGCCACCCGATGACGGCTGTCGCAGGCCGGATCGGCACAGCCACGACGCCGGAGCGACCGAGGTAGGCCTCGGCAAGACAGCCGTCCAGCAGCAGGGTGACCTCTGACCGGCGCTGGTCCAGCGGGCCTGACACATCATCCTCTGCATCTGGCGCGGCCAGGGAGAACTGTGCTTGCTCCCAGTCGAGGGTCAGCGTCACCGCCGGGTCACTGCCATTGCGCTGACTACTGAACGCGAGCCGGACGACGTCGGTGTCGTGCCGCGGTCGGAGGACGACCTCGCAGTGCCACGACGGCAACGCGACCGGTTCCCCTGCAGCGACCGGACGCACGGACATGACCTCGCGGGCACGGGCGGCTGCCACCCGCGGATGCGGCGCGGCGAGGACCCGACCCTCGCGAATGGACAACCGCTGCGGGATGCTGAGCGCCCCGCACCAGCCGGCTGCCGGGTCGCCCACACCCCTGAGCCACTGCAGCAGGGCTGGCTTTCCCTCGTCATCACAAAAGGATGTCGCGGCGTAGTAGGCGCCGAAGGTCAGCTGCTGCCAGGCCTGCGCCGCGAAACGGCCCCCGCTGCAGACACCGCGGGCACAGGCGACGTACTGGAGCGCGTCGTCGTCCCAGACCGACACCAGCAGCACATCCTCGCCGTCGATCCGCACCAATTGAGGACACTCCCACAAGGAGCCGGTCCACGCCCCGTTCCGCTCGCTCGAAGATCGCTCGGCGAACACGCCGGAATACGTCCACTGCTGCAGGTCCGGCGAGGTGAACGTGAGCGCGGCCGCGGTGCGGCCGGGCAGGGCGGCGCCGACGAGCATCCGCCAGACATCGTTGTCCCACCAGACGGACGGGTCCCGAAAGGCGGCGGCGCCCGTGCCGGCAGGGACGTCCACGACGTACGAGCCCTTGGCCCATTCGCGCCAGGCGGGGTCGCGGGGCCGCGCGCACCGGACTCGACCGATGGACAGGTCCGGTGGCGTCACCGAGGTGAAGAGCATCAGGTCGTGCTCGGCGACCACGCAGCCCGACCAGCAGCCGGCATCGCCGTCACCCGGTGTCAGCGCGGCGGACTGCTCGGCAAAGGTCACGAGGTCGGCGCTGACTGCGTGGCCCCACTGGCAGGCAGGCTGCCAGGTCGTCGCGCCGGGAACGTACTGGTAGAACACGTCGTACGTGCCCCCACGGTAGGTGACCCCAAGCGGGTCGTTGATCCAGCCCTTTCGTGGTGCGAAGTGGTACGCCGGCCGTCGGGCCCGACCGGTCACGTGACTGATGTCTGCACCAGCGGACCGGACAGCTCGCGGAACAACCGCGGGCCGACGGAGCACAGCGTCGCTGCGACGTCGGTCAGGGCCGTTGCGCGGATTGCCACGGCGGTCCGGTGGGAGTGGCCGTTCTGCGACTCGACTGTCAGAAACCCAGGTAATAGGTCGCCTCGATTCGGCGTGGATCGCATCGCACAGTCCAGCCGGATCGACAGGCCGAGGTCTACGGATCCTCCCGACACAACAAGCGGAGAAGGCGAAGCTTTCCGCTGGACGACTCGCAGGCCGTCCTGGCTGATCGTCAGGTTCTTCACATACACGCGGCGCGGCCCGTCGTTGCGGACGGTGGCAAAGAACTCGACGCTTCCCCCGCGCGGGTGCGTCGAGGAGGAAACGACGAACACGCTCGCGGCGACGGCAACCGCGTCGCTGAGGCGACGCTCGTCCCGGTGCTGGCGCTGTTGCCGGCTGACCGACGTGACCGCGACCGCGAGGCTGGCGAGCACCACGGCACTCACGGCAGCGATCCGCCACCCGCGGGGGACCTGTCGCCAGACACCGAGCAGGCGCTGCCCGACCGTCGCCGGCGTCTCTAGGAGATCCTCCTCGACCGCGATCAGCCCTTGACTGAACCTGCGGTGAGCCCTCGCACGAAATACCGCTGCAGCGCCAGGAAGACGATGATCGGGATGATCATCGAGAACAGGCCACCGGCGGTCACCAGCTGCCAGCCCTGGCCTTGCTGTCCGATGAGCTGCTTGACCGCGATGGTGATCGGCTGGTTGTCCCCCGACCCGATGAACACCAGGGCGACGAGCAGGTCGTTCCAGACCCACAGGAACTGGAAGATCGCAAAGGACGCAAGAGCGGGGACGGACATCGGGATGATCAGCCGCCAGAATGTGGCGAAGTGGCTGGCACCGTCGATTTTCGCCGATTCGAGGATTTCTTTCGGAAGCGTCGACATGTAGTTACGGAAGATGAAGATAGCCAGAGACATACCGAACCCGATGTGCGCCAGCCAGACCGCCGGGAACGTACCCGTCAGGTGGAAGTTGCCGTAGATCTTCAGCAACGGTACGAGTGCGACGTAATTAGGGACTACGAGCAGTCCGACGATGAGGATGAAAATGACGTCGCGGCCGGGAAACCTCATGAAGGCGAAGGCATAGGCGGCGAATGCGGCGATGAGGATCGGAATGAAGGTCGCCGGCAACGCGATGGCGAAGCTGTTGATGAAGGCGGAGCCAAGATGCGCCTTGTCGATCACTTCGGTGTAGCTGCCCAGGGTCAGCCGTCCCAGCTGACCCGGGTGCAAGAAGATGGTCCACCAGCCCGTGCTGTTGGCGTCGTCCCTGTTGCGGAAGGAGGTGACTAGCAAACCGAAGGACGGCACCATCCACAGGAGGCAGATGATCAGGACGGCGATCTTGGCGAACGGACTCGCCGCGCCCTGGCCGGGGGTGGCTCCGGACCGGGTCTTGGTCTTCTCCGGGGGGGCACTGATCGGAGCGATCGGGCCCGTGGCGGTGGTCATCGGCCTGCCTCCTCGGCGCGGAAGTGTCGCACCTGGTAGATCATGATCGGAATGATGGCGAGCATCAGCATGACCACGATCGCTGCCGCGTACCCGTTGTTGAAGTTGGTGAACAACTCATTGAAGAACGCGACCCCGACGACATTGGTGTTGAAGTCACCGTTGGTCATCACGTACACGATGTCGAAGATCTTCATCACACCGATGGTGACGGTGATGAACACGGTGATGATCGTGCCCCAGATCTGCGGAATGATCACACGCCAGAAGATGGCGATCTCACCTGCTCCATCGATGCGGGCCGCCTCGAGGGTCTCCGTCGGGACGGACTTGATGGCCGCCGACAGCAGCACCATCGAGAAGCCCACCTGAGCCCACAGGAGGATCACCATCAACTCGAAGCTGTTGACGTGGAAGGCGCTGAGCTGCAGCCAGTTGACCGGCTGGCCACCTGCTGCTGTGACGATGGCGTTCTGCAGGCCTAGCTGGTGCTCGCTCGGCGGATTGACCGCGTAGATGAAGCGCCATACGGTGCCGGCCCCGACCGCGCTGATCGCCATCGGGAGGAAGATCACCGTCTTGGCGAGTTTCTCGGAACCGGGGTTGAGCCGGTCGGCGAGGACAGCGACAGCGAGCCCGAAGGCGATGGTCACCAGAGGGACGATCACGATCCACAGCAGGGTGTTGAACAGGGTCTGGCGGAAGGAATCAGATCCGAGGAGCGCGGTGTAGTTCTTCAAGCCGATGAACTTCGTGCTGTCGGCGTTGGCGAAGCTGTAGATGACGGTCTGTATGGCTGGGTAGACGAGATAAAGGCAGATGGCAGCAAAGGCCGGCAGGACATACAGGTACGGCTTGAGCCGGTCTTCCCATCGGCCTGGTAAAACTTCCGCGAGCTTATTCAGCAGCCAGTAGAGGACGAGAGCTCCACCCACACCGGCCAGAACGGTGAGAATCGCGTTGAGAAATTTGATGAGCATGTGTCAGTCTGCCCCTCGCACTCTGCGATCGTGCTGAGTGCGTGACTCCGAGCGAATCGAGTCACGCACCCAGCATCATGGACCGTTAGTCAGGTACTACTTGGGATAACTGGCGTCGATATCCTTCAATGCCCCGTCAAGACTCTTACCACCGCTGATCCAGGCGGTCATGTCCTTCCAGAAACTACCCGACCCCACTGCTCCGGGCATCGCGTCAGAGCCGTCGAACGCGAAAGCCGTGGACTTGTAGCCGATCTCCGCGATGTCACGGATGGTCTGGGTCGGATAGGCGCTCACGTCGAAGTCCTTGTGCGGGGAGATGTAAGCACCGGTCTTTGCGTCATCCTTGGCGAAGTCCTTCGTCGACATGTACTTGAGGATCTTCTGCGCTGCCTTGTTGTTCTTGTTGAACAGGGCCGCCAGGTCGCCACCGCCTTCGACGGGGTTGTCGCCGCCGGCCGTCGCTGGCGGGAAGCCGAACACGCCGACCTGGTTGTCGATGTCGGCAATCACGCTGTCCGGGAAGAAGCCCTTGGCGGCCACGAAGTTGCCCTGCTTGAACATGTAGCAACCAGGCGTCGCCTTGAACATCGGGTTGCCGGCTGTGCCGAAGTTGTTGCCCGCGATCGATTTCCGGCCACCGAGCACGTTGCCCGGGGTGGCGAAGATCTGCTGGAACGTGCCGGCCGCCTTGCGAACCAGCGGCGAGTTGAACTTCACCTCGTTCTTGACCCACTTGTTGTACTGGTCGACGCCGCCGTACTTCAGGACGAGCTCCTCCATCCAGTCGGTCGCGGGCCATCCCGTGGCCGGACCCGACTCGATGCCCATGCACCAAGGCGTCTTGCCCTGGGTCCGAATCTTGTCGGTCAGCGCGAGCAACTCGGGGATCGACTTGGGCGGCGTGTAGCCGGCCGCCGTGAAGGCCTTCTTCGGGTAGTACACGAGGCTCTTGACGTTCATGCTGACCAGTAGGCCGTAGAGATGCCCGTTGGCCGTGCCGGTGTCGAGCGTGCCAGAGGTCATGCTGTTCTGCAGGGTTGACATGTCGAGGAAGCTGTCCAGTGACGCGAGCCGGCCCTTCTTGGCCAGGTCGAGCAGGATGCCGGGCTGGGGGAACATTGCGATGTCAGGGGGGTTGTTGCCTTGGACCCGCGTGTTGATCAGCTGATTGAAGTTGTCCGTCGGCGACCACTTGATCGTGATGCCCTGCGACTTGGCGTACGGATCGACCGACTTTTTGAACTGATCGAGCTGCTCGCCCGAGAACCCGAGCATGAGCTCGATCGACTTGCTGTTGGACCCCTTGCCACCACCACTCGATCCTGAGCTGCCAGAGCTCAAGCAGCCGGACGTCAACAGGGAGACGGCACTTACGGCGACCAGCGTTTGCATGGTCCGACGTCGCATCTTGAGCTCCTCGGTACGAAGTGTGAAGTGGCTCACGGGACGCCGGCTGGGTGTCCAGTGGATGACAAGCACCCTTCTCTCGTGTCCTGACTCCTGCGACGCTGAGCATCATCCCTAGTCATTCGCGTGTCAAGGCGCCACGAAGGGCGTAAGGATCTGCTCCGAGGCGTTACGTTCTCGGGACCTCGTCGAGGTCCGGAGTTGGCGTAATCCAGCATGTAGGACAGGCTCGTAACCGTGACCGACCTTCAGCCAACACCTCCGGTGCACGAGCGCTGGGGTGTTCGAACCTTGATCTTTCTCGGACTCATGCTGGTCTCGATCAGCGCCGGCAACATCTTGCAGACCCGGGGGATCAAGGAGTTTCATGCCGTCGCGTTCATCGGGACGTGGCTGGGCCTGTTAGGCGCTGCGGTGTGCAGCTTGCGCGGAGTCCTCGACGCCGTGGCCTGGCTGCGCCGCCGGCACCGCTGAGCCAGCGGCCCACCCGCGGGTGCGCGGGTACCTACAATCCGGCCCATGCAGTCGAACGGCCGGCGGGGCCCGGCGGATGGCGCTCTGGTGCACCTTCGTGCGGCGGGGGTGAGCGTCGTCGTCGACCTAAGGGACGGGATCCTGCCCACCATCGTGCACTGGGGCAAGGACCTGGGTGTCCTGTCGAGCAGCGACCTCGAGGCGCTCGCGCTGCTGTCGGTGCCACCCGTCACGTCGAACACCGTCGACTCCGTGGCGCTGGTCTCCGTGGTGCCCGAGCACTCCCGCGGCTGGTTCGGCACGCCGGGGATCACCGGCCACCGGGACGGCGCCGATTGGTCGCCGGAATTCGTCGCGGTTGCTGTCGACCGGGTCAGCGCAAACGGGGTGGACGCGTTCGTCGTACAGGCGTCTGACAGTGCCGCGCGCCTCGGCCTCAGCCTGAACGTCGAGCTGACGGCGTCGGGCCTGCTCCGGCTGCGCGCCACGCTGCGCAACGACGACCCGGCGTCGGAGTACGTCCTGGACGGCGTGGTGATCGCGCTCCCCGTTCCGACGGAGGCCGACGAACTCCTCGACCTGACCGGTGGGCACACGCGGGAGCGCATCCCGCAGCGCCAGCCATTCACGGTGGGCAGGCACGAGCGCGACAACCGCCGTGGGCGGACCGGGACAGACGCGACGCTGCTCGTCGTGGCGGGGGCCCAGGGATTCGGGTTCGAACGCGGGGAGGTTTGGGGGGTGCACGTCGGATGGAGCGGCAACCACCGGACCTACGCCGAGCGATCGAGCTCCGGGGAGTCGGTGATCGGCGCTGGCGAGCTGCTGATGCCTGGCGAGATCGTGCTGCAGCCGGGAGCCGCCTACGACAGCCCCTGGGTGTACGGGTCCTACGGCGACGGACTCGACGAGCTCTCACACCGGTTCCACGCCTGGCTGCGCTCCCGCCCGCAGCACCCGACGCGTAGCCGGCCGCGACCGGTCACGCTCAACACGTGGGAAGCCGTTTACATGCACCACGACCAGCAGCGTCTCTTCGCCTTGGCCGAGGCCGCCGCGGCGGCCGGTGTGGAGCGGTTCGTCCTCGACGACGGGTGGTTCCACGGCCGGCGCGACGACACGACGGCACTCGGCGACTGGTACGTGGACCGGGACGTCTACCCCGAGGGGCTGCACCCGCTGGCCCGTCACGTTCGCGGCCTGGGTCTGGAGTTCGGCCTCTGGGTCGAGCCGGAGATGGTCAGCCCGGACTCCGACCTCGCCCGCGCGCACCCCGAGTGGATTCTGCGCACCGGTGGACGGGAGCCCCTGACGTCGCGGCACCAGCAGGTGCTCGATCTCGGCATGCCGGAGGCCTACGCCTACGTGCTCGAGCGGCTCGACGCGCTGCTCACCGAGTACCCGATCGGTTGCCTCAAGTGGGACCACAACCGCGATCTGCACGACGCGGGACACGGTCCCCGAGGAACCGCGGGGGTGCACCTGCAGACACTCGCCGTCTACCGGCTCATGGACGAGCTCAGGACCGCGCATCCGCATCTGGAGATCGAGTCGTGTTCCTCCGGCGGTGGCCGGGTGGACCTCGGCGTCGTGCAGCGCGCTGAGCGCATCTGGGCCAGCGACTGCAACGACGCCCTCGAACGTCAGCGAGTCCAGCGGTGGTCGAGCCTGTTGCTGCCACCCGAGATGATCGGAAGCCATATCGGGCCGCCGCGCTCCCACACGACGGGGCGGACTCAGGACCTCTCCTTCCGTGCCGGCACCGCGCTCTTCGGGCACATGGGCATCGAGTGGGACATCACCGGAAGCAGCGCTCAGGATCGGGCCGAGTTGGCGCGCTGGGTGGCTCTCCACAAGCGCCTCCGTGGCCTGTTGCACAGCGAACGTGTCGTGCGGTCCGACCATGCCGATCCCGACACATGGGTGCACGGCGTCGTGGCCTCCGACGGCAGCGAGGCGGTCTATGCGGTCGTCGCCATGGCGCACCGCCATCGAACCCGGCCCGGCCGGGTGCGCCTGCCCGGCTTGCGCGCCACGACGGCCTACCGCCTCTCGGTGCTCAGCGCCGCGGATCCGCTCGGGACCAACGACACGACCCCGCCGCCGTGGCTGGCGCACTCGCCGGTAGAGATGGCCGGCAGCGTCTTGTCAGGTGCGGGTTTGGAGTGCCCTAGCATGCATCCGGAGCACATGTTGGTGCTGCATGTGCAGCCGGTTTGAGCCCCACCTGATCGCTCACAGCTGCGGCGCGCGTCCTTCGTACGGCGTGGAGAGCACGACAGCGGTGCGGGTCGAGACGTGCGCGGCGGCCCGGATCTCCTGTAGCAGCGACTCCAGCGCGGCGGGACTCGCGACCCGCACCTTGAGGATGTAAGCCTCCTCGCCGGCCACGCTGTGACAAGCCTCGATCGCACCCAGGTGCGCCAATCGCGCCGGCGCATCGTCAGGCGACGCAGGGTCGATCGGCTTGATAGAGACGAATGCGGTCAGCGGCAGGCCCAGGTGCTCCGGGTCAACGGCAGCGGAGTAGCCGCGGATCACGCCGCGTTGCTCGAGCCGGCGTACCCGCTGGTGGGCGGCTGAGACCGACAGCCCCACCTGCTCGGCGAGGTCGGTGAAGCTCATCCGGCCGTCCACGCTCAGGGCCTGGAGGATCTCCCGGTCGGTGTCCTCCAGCGCCATCGGGTCAGCCCCTGGCCGGATCGTCAACTCGCTCCGCGCCTCGCTGCGCTCGATGCTCACTCGCCAAATTGTCAACTCGCTCCGCGCCTCGCTGCGCTCGATGCTCACTCGCCAAA
>JBDUDR010000060.1:0-14745 GCA_040002845.1 Nocardioidaceae bacterium | reverse complement strand
GAACCGCAGGGTGCGCATCAGGTTGGCCGATTGACCGGCCCGCGAATCTCGCTAGGAGCCTGCCGGTGACGCGGGAGACCTCCGTGGCCATCGTCGGGCTGGGCTCGCGCGGGCTCAGCGTGCTCGAGCGGATCGTGACCCTCGCCAAGAGGGCTGGGCCCTCGGTGGGTGGGGTTCGCGTCGAGATCGTCGACCCAACGTGTGCCGGCGCCGGTGTGCACGACACCGGGCAGCCCGACTATCTGCTGCTCAACACCACCTGCTCGCAGGTGTCGATGTTTCCCGACTCGTACACGGTCGGTGCGGACGTCGACGAGCCGGGGCCCAGCCTGTATGAGTGGGTCACCGAACGCGGGCTGCGGATGGGAGACGACGGCTTCACCGTCAACCGGGCGGGCCGGGCGATCCGGCCGTCCGACTTCCTCCCCCGGCGGGTGCTTGGCGAGTACCTCGGCTGGTTCCTCGGGCAGCTGCGCCGGCGAGCTCCCGAGCAGGTGCAGATAACCGTGCATCACGCGGCGGCGATCGACATCTCGACCGACCCGGACGACAGCCTCGTCATCGCTCTGTCCGACGGCACCCGGATCGGTGCTCAGTACGCCTTCCTGACCACCGGATACACGTCCAACAACTGCCTGTCCGTGCCGGCGGGCAGCGGGCGGATCATCGGTGATCCGTACCCTCTTCCGGAGCGCATGGCGGATATCGCGCCGGCGGAAACGGTGGGCATCGGCGGGTTCGGGCTTTCCGCCATGGACCTGATGTCGTGCCTGACAGTTGGTCGCGGCGGGCGATTTGTTGGGGACGGAGGCGAGCTCCGTTATCTCCCGACCGGACTCGAGCCGACCCTGCTGATGTATTCCCGATCTGGTGTCCCCTGCCGGGCGCGGCCGTTGGTGGTCGAGTTCGGCCCGAAGTACGAGCCGGTGGTCTTTACCAAAGCGGCAATCGATGCCGTGCGGATCACCCGAGACGGGCCACTCGACTTCGATTGCGATGTGCTGCCCCTCGTCCTTATCGAAATGCGGATCGCCTACCGGAGATGCCAGGCCCGCTGCGCGGGCGGGGATGCTTACCGGGCCCTGGAGCGCGACCTGATCAACGCCGAAGGGATCGCAGAAATCCGCGCGAAGCTCGACGAGCTGGACGTACTCGTGGACCTGTTCGACCCGCTCTCGACGTTCGACGGCTCGACCGGGATGTTGCTCGACGACAGCGAGGCGTACCAGAAGTGGCTTACCGAGGTCATGCAGCGCGACCTGGACGAGGGAGTTCTGGGCTTCGCGAGGAGCCCGGTGAAGGCCGCGCTCGACATCCTGCGAGAGCTCCGCGACATCGTGCGGCACGCCGTCGACTTCGGTGGTTTGACGGATCGATCCCTCGACGAGTTCAACAGGTGGACCGTTCCACTGATGAACCGCGCAGTTGTCGGACCACAGTACGAGCGTCACACGGAGCTGATCGCGCTGATGTCGGCCGGGGTCGCCCACGCGCCGTTCGGGCCGGCGCCCAGCGTGACCTGGAACGTCGGTACCGGGCGATGGACGCTTGGGTCGACCCACCTGGGGACACCTCACTCCCGAGAGGCCGACTGGATCGTCTCCGCGCACGTGCCACCCCCGGCTGTCGAGTCGTCCGCCAGCCCCCTCATCAGGGCTCTGCACCACAAGGGGTGGATTCGCCCGCACCGGCCCGCCAGCCGCTACGTCCATGGCATCGACGTCGATCCCGACCAGCATCCGCTGGATGCCCAGGGCCGCCCCGACCGACGGCTGTGGGTGCTCGGTCCACTCTGCGAGGGGGCGACTTTCTACAACAACCTCGTCCCCTCGCCGAACGTCTGGTCCCGCCCGCTCTTCGACGCGCATCGCTGTGTCGTCGAGATGTTCGCCGCCGAGCGCATCATGGCGGCGTCGGCCTGACCCTTCGTTGCAGCCGGCGGCCTCCGTGCAACCCGCTTGCGCCGGTGCCGCCCTGCGTTTAGCCCCCTAGCCCTAGCGTCCGCTACCCCGTGTGCCGCGCGACAAAATGTGACGGTCCAGCACCTCCGAGGCCCGGAGAACAACCGGAACGTCGCATTTTGTCGAGGGCTGGACAGATCATGGATGCCGGACTTGTCCCTCGAGCACGCTTGGCGCCTGCTCAACGTGCGTCGGATTCAGTAGGCGGACTTCAGGACGTCGTACGGAACATCGACTACCCGTGACAGTGTCCAACGGCGATCCTCGGCGTCACTGCACCAGATACTCAATCTGACCGTCGGGGATCGCTCTTCGTCCAACTGGACACGCCAGATCGCGGCATCGCCAGGTCCTAGCGAGCGAGCTTCGGCATCGAGTATTGGTGCGCTTGCACTCGGGTCGACGCCTGCTTGGCTTGAAGTGAACGAGACCCCATCTCCTTCTACGATGGCGGCTTGCAGACTCGCCAAGGGCCAGGCAGAGTCGAGAGTAATCCGGAGCCGATGCCATGAATCCTTCACGGTCTCGATCTCGGCGGACAGGGAAGGAACGCGTTCGTCCGCCCGTCGCTGCTCGTCAACGCCCAAGCTGGCTCGTGCGATCGCGGCCTGTTTCCAGGTGAAGTACGCGCTAATGCCGGCAACGATCAACGCAAGAGTGGACACCGCCAACGCCCAGGTAGCCATGACCTGAAGGCTAGCGGGCTGGTCGGACAGGCACAGAGCGGCGAAACGCCGAACCGACGACAGCAAGTCCGACGGGAAAACAGTCCTGCGGCGGCTACCAGGCGCCGAGGGCCTGCAGGAGCCGCTGCGCCTTCCACTGAGTCTCGGCGAACTCCTCTTCCGGCTGTGACCGGACGGTGATGGCGCCACCCGTACCCAGCGTGAAGCGCCCGGAGGCCGCCACCAGAGTGCGGATCACGATGCCCAGGTCGACGCGACCGCTGTCGAGGAGCCAGCCAATGGCGCCGGAGTACGCACCTCGCGGGGTGTCCTCGACAGCCGCGATGATCTCCATCGTGCGCAGCTTGGGTGCACCGGTCATCGACCCACCCGGGAACAGCGCCCGCACAGCCTCAGCGCCGCTCACCCCGTGACGCAATCGCCCCTCGATCCTGGACACGAGTTGGTGCACGGAGGGATACGACTCGACATACATCAGCTCAGGCACCGTCACGGTGCCGGGCTTGCAGACCATGGAGAGGTCGTTGCGCAGCAGGTCTACGACCATCAGGTTCTCGGCCCGGAACTTCGGCTCCTCGCGCAGCCGCTTCGCCAACGCCGCATCCGCTGCCGGGTCGTCGCTGCGCGGGGTCGTCCCCTTGATCGGTCGGGTCTCCAGGCGCTTGCCGCTCAACCGAATGAAGCGCTCCGGGGATGAACAGAGCACCGACAGATCAGCATGGCGCAGATAGCAGGCGTACGGCGCCGGGTTGAGGCGGCGCAGCCACCGATAGACGGCCAGCGGATCGGCCGGCGAACTGACGCTCGCGCGATATGTCAGGTTGACCTCGTACGAGTTGCCCAGCCGCAGTTGCCGTTGAACCTCCGCGAAGGCGTCGGCATAACGCTCCTGCGACCAGGACAACGGGTCCGTCGGCTCCGGGAGACCGGACGGGGTCGGTGCCTCACCGAAGTCCCAGCTCGGCGGATCGTCGAACCCATGGGCGAAGACCGCATGGGTGTCGTGGTCGAACTCCAGGTAGTGGGTGGGGCGAAGCCAGCACGCATCCACCGGGTCGACGTGACCGACCGCCCGGTCCAGAAGAGCGGGCAGGTCCGGACGGGAGGCGTACCCCAGGTACCCGACCCAGCCCACGCATCCGTCGCCCCGCGGTGCGGCGAGCTCGGCGAAGATGTCGTCGCCGATGTGGCGCAGCTGCCCGTTGCGGTGCTCGTAGACCGTGCGCCGGGTGGCGTCGTAGGTCAGGCTGACGTCATCGTCCTCCAGCCATCCGACGAACGACCGGCCGCCCGACCATCGCCGCGCGCCCCCGCCGTCGAGCCAGAAGGCTCGCCCCCGATCGGCGGCCAGCCCCGCGAACACGTGCTCGGGCTCGCGCCAGGACAGGATCACTGTGGCCTCGGCGACAGCCGGCCTGCCGATGGCAGACTCATGAAGTTGGACACGATCTGGCTGCCGTGCTCGGTGAGGATCGACTCCGGGTGGAACTGCACCCCGAACAGCGGTTTCCAGCGGTGCTCGACGGCCATCACCACGTCATCATCGGTCCTGGCGGTCACGCGGAGCTCGTACGGCACGTTGACCGCCGCAAGCGAGTGGTAACGCACGGCGCGAAAGCCAGCCGGGACTCCCGAGAACAGTCCGGTGCTCGTGTGCCGGATCGGGACCACCTCGCCATGGGCCGGCTCGACCGCCGCCACCCGGCCTCCGTAGGCGCAGACGAGACCCTGCATGCCCAAACAGACCCCGAGCACCGGAATGTCGTCCTGCTTGAGCAGCAGCCGCCCGACAGCGAAGTCTGCCGGGTCCTCCGGATGTCCGGGCCCTGGCGACAACACGATGTGCGTGAAGGTCCCGAGCAGATCGGACGCCGCGACCTCGTCGTGCTCGACGACGACCGGCAGCGTGCCGGTGACCGCAGCGATCAGGTGCACGAGGTTGTGCGTGTACGAGTCGTGATGGTCCACCACCACGACTCGTGCCGCGGCCGCGCTCAGTTGCCGTCTCCGAGCAGGCCGACCACAAGGTCGCGTACCAAGCTGTACCCATCCTCGGTGAGGATCGACTCGGCGTGGAACTGGACACCGCGGTAGTGGGGTCCGGCGATTACATGCACGTCTCCACTGTGCGGGTCCGCGTCGACGTGTACCCCGGCCGGGAGACCCGCATCGGGCGCGCGGGCCACGAACGTGTTGTAGAACCCCACGTTCTCGGTGCGGCCCAGCACGTCGACCCGGGTCTGGGTGCCCTGGAACACGATGTCCTTGTACGCCAGGTCGAGACCCAGCCGGGAGCAGAGCACCTGATGACCCAGGCAGACGCCCAAGAACGGCTGGCCCGACACCAGCAGCTCATCAACAGCCGCCCGCAACGTCATGATCTTCGGATCGTCGGCGGCACGCGGATCCCCCGGACCCGGGCCGATGATGACCAGGTCATGCCCGGTCAACGCATCCGGTGCGTACGCCTCGTGGCGGACCACTGAGGTCTTCATACCGAGCACATTCAACAGGTGACACAGCATCTTCACGAAGTCGTCCTCGGCATCGAGGATCGCCACCGACCTGCCGACCAGCGCGGCGACAGGAGTGGCGTCAGCCTGGTCGGTGAGCCAGAACCGGGACAACCGCTGGTTGCGGGAGGCGAGCGCGATGAGTACGTCCTCATCGGTGGTCAGGGTGGCCAGGTCGGCGTCCGTGGCGACCGGGGCCTCGGCCAACCCGAAGGCAGTCAGGATGCCCCCCGCCTTGGCATGCGTCTCGGCCACCTCGGAGGCCGGGTCGGAGTCGCGCACCAAGGTCGCGCCGGCCGTGATCCGCACCGATCCATCGGTCGACACGTCCGCGCAGCGGATCAGGATCGGGGCATCTGCGGTGGGCTCGCCGTGGTCGTCCCGGCCGAGCAGGGCGAGGACCGCCCCGTAGTAGCCGCGGCCCTCGGACTCGTACCGCTTGATGACGCGGCAGGCGTTCTCGACCGGACTGCCGGTCACGGTCGCCGCAAACATGGAGTCGCGAAGGACATCGCGCACATCGCGTCTCGTGCGCCCCGCGAGGAGGTACTCGGTGTGGACGAGATGTGTCATCTGCTTGAGGTACGGACCCAGCACCAGGCCACCCTCGCTGCAGATGTCGCACATCATCTTCAGCTCCTCGTCGACCACCATGAAGAGCTCGTAGATCTCCTTCTCGTCAGCGAGGAACTCCAGCAGGGCCCGCTTGCGTTCCGCCGGGCCGTTGAGCCCACGCAGCCGGAAGGTCCCGCTGATGGGGTTCATCCGCACCTCGCCGCCGTGCACGCTGACATGCCGCTCGGGGCTCGCCCCGATCAGGTGCCGGTCGCCGGTGAACACGCAGAACGTCCAGTAGGCGCCGCGCTCGCGCTCCAGGAGCCGACGGAACACGGTCAGTGCCTTGGCCGGTCCCCAGTCATCGACCTCAGCCCGGTAGTTTCGGGCGATCACGACGTTGGCGCCCTCGCCGTTGCCGATCTCGTCGTGGATGATCCTGGCCACGATCTGCTCGTACGCCTGATCGTCGATTTCGAAGCCTCGCGGCTCCGCCACCGCGATCGACTCGTCCGGGAGCACCGCAAGCAGCTCGTCGAGCGGCACCTCGGCTTCGTACTTGACGGTGATCGACGACAGGGGAGTGTGGTCGTCGTGCGCTTCGAAGCCCCGCTCGCTGACCTGCCGGAACGGCACCGCGACCAGCCTGTCGAACCGGCGACCCGTCACCCGTGGACCGGACTCCAAGCGGAGGTCCGCCAGTCGTGCGAGGTCCTCGCGAGTGCCCCCGAGGACCGTCACGGTCGCCGCGTCACGCAGCCTGATCAGCGCGTACGCCGGGTAACCGAGGAGGTCGTCGAGGATGCCCATCCGTCTCCTTTCCCACGCTGTTCCCCGCGATCCGACACTTATTCCCGGCGATCCGACACTTATTCCTCGCCATCCGACATTTATTTCCGCCGCAAACGGGGGTCAGGGCGGCCAACGTGCGTCAGAGGATACGGTCACCACTCGCCGGGTGGCCCGAGTCAGCACGACGTACAGTGTCCGCCATCCATTGGCGGACTCGGCGGCGATCTCAGTTGGTTCGACGACCAGGACTCCGTCGAACTCCAACCCTTTCGTCCCCACACCATCGAGGACGCTCAGTCGCGACGGCTCGGTGTCTGCCAACCATGACGACACCTCCCCGCGTCGAGCCTGCGTTGTCACCACCCCGACAGTGCCTTCGACCGACGCCAGCAACTCGGCCGACGACTCGGTCACCGACTGCCGCAGCGCTTCAACGCCCGTGGAGACAGCCACATGAACGGGTTGCTCCCCTGTCTCTCGGACGGCCTCGGGAAGGTCGGGATCGGCAACCGCCTTTCGGACGATCGTGGCCGCAAAGTCGAAGATCTCCTTGGAGTTCCGATAGTTGGTCGACAGGTGGAAGCTGTGCACCCGCTTGTCCCGCAGCGCTTCGACCCGCGCCACCGCAGCCTGCTCGGGGTCCGGCCAGGAGCTCTGCGCGGCATCGCCGACGATGGTCCAGCTTGCGTACCGACCTCGACGCGCCACCATCCGCCATTGCATCGGAGACAGATCCTGGGCCTCGTCGAGCAGCACGTGTGCGTAGCCGTCGTCCTCGGTACGGGTCGTCGGCCCGCGTGTCGTGAGCTGCCGATCGTCGATGGTGGACACCTCTCGGACAGTCTCGTCAGCCAGTTCCCCGAAGGGGTCGTACCGCTGACGTTGTTCCGGTGCGTCGCCCAGCAGGTACCGCAACTCGTCGATGAGCGGAACGTCCTCGATCGCCCACGCGTCCTGCTCGGCCCGGTCATGCTCAGCCCAGGAGGTCGCGAGGTCCTCGCGTTCGGCCGCGTCGAGCAGCCCGCCGGCGTTCCGCGCCAGCCGGTCTGGATCGGCCAGCCAGCGGAGAACGGACGCCGGCTCCAGCGGCGGCCACCAGGCTGCCGCGAAGTCCAAGAAGTCGTCAGATCCGAGCAGGTGACGCGCAAACTCCTCACTGCCACGAGCGCGCGCCCGCTCCCCCTGTGCCTGCTCCCACAACGCGTCGATCAGGGTCTGCTGCACCCGCGGCAGTGCCAGATTGCGCCGGGACCCATGGGTCAGCAGCCGGCGCCGCAACCGGGCAAGGGCGGACCGGTCCAGCGTGAGTACGTCGTCTCGATAGAACGCTCGGAACCGGTCAGGTGCACCGGGAACGGCGTCGCGTACGGTCCGACGGAGTACGTCGAGCATCCGGCGGGAGCCCTTGAGGGCAGCGACGTCGGGCGCGTCGTGGCGCCGCGCGACCACACCGTCGACCACCTCGCCGATCGAGCGCAAGGTGACCGAGGTCTCGCCGAGGGAGGGCAGCACCCGCTCGATGTAGTGCATGAACACCGTCGAGGGACCTACCACCAGAACTCCGCCGGACTCGAATCGGCGTCGATCGGCATGGAGCAGGTACGCGACCCGGTGCAGCGCCACCACCGTCTTGCCCGTACCGGGGCCC
The DNA here is from genome assembly GCA_040002845.1 of Nocardioidaceae bacterium. Classification (GTDB taxonomy): domain Bacteria; phylum Actinomycetota; class Actinomycetes; order Propionibacteriales; family Nocardioidaceae; genus JBDUDR01. The sequence continues at coordinate 6,590 of JBDUDR010000060.1, read as the reverse complement.
CCGCTGATCGCGGTGACGCCGCGCAAGGGCGCCCGGATCGCTTCGTCCTGCTCTCGTTGGATGGTGGCGACGACTGAGTGCATGGAGCGGTCACGGGCTCGAGTCAGCTCCGCCATCAACGCCCCGTCACCGATGATCGGCATGTCCTGTGGAGCGTGCTCCGGGTCGAGCAGATCGTCCTCGATCCCGATCACCTTGTCGCCCAGACTGCGGAGCACACGACGCCGTACGGCACCCATCGGATCCTGCGGAGTCGCTCGGTAGAAGACGGCTGCGGCCGGCGCGCGCCAGTCGATCAGCATCGACTCCCGCTTCTCGTCTCGAAGCCCGATCCGGCCGATGTAGCGAGCTTCCCGGCTGCGCAGGTCGAGCCGGCCGAACACCAGGCCCTCGCGGGCGGCGTCGAGAGCCGCCATCCGCTTGGCCGCCTGGTAGACCATCGCGTCCCGCTCTACGAGTCCGCCCTGGTGACCCAGCCGAGCTCGGCCGTGACCCTCGTCCGCGACGGCCTGCGCCGAGGCAGTGGCCGCCTCGAGTCGCTCGTAGACTCGATCGACGAACGCCTGCTCGTTCGCGATCTCCCGTTCGGTGACCTGCTCTGGCACCAGACTCCTCGAAACCCCAGCGGGCCTTTCTCGGCCCGGGCCCCCATCTTTTCGCCGAACTCATGAGTCTGACCGCCCGCGCGCCCCGAGCGCAAGTCCGCCGTTGTCACGGCCTCGTCGGCCCCTGCTTGGCGTACACCCGGCTAACTCGGCGACCCCTAGGGTTGCCTCATGGTGCAGCTCCTCACCGACGACGACGTCAGGCGGTTGCTCGACGCGCCGACCGCGGTTAGGTGGATGCGCTCGGCCCTGCTGGAGGCACACGCCGGCAGACTGGTCACTCCCGCCCGGGTTCAGACGGAGCTGGGATCGGGGCGGCTGGTGTTCACCACTGGCGCACTCGAGGGCGAGTGGTACGGCTATCGGTCGTACGACACGTTCCCGACGTCGCCTGGTGAGCAGCTCGTGGTCGTACACGACTGGCAATCTGGCCGCCTTCGCGGTCTCGTCGTCGGGAACGAGCTCGGGCCGCGTCGCGTCGGGGCGATCGGCGGTGTCGCGGCAGGCGAGCTGGCCAACCCCGATGCCCGAACGCTCGGTCTGATCGGCACCGGCGCCCAGGCGTGGAACCAGCTGTGGGCGATCAGCGCCGTACGCGAGCTAGCCGACGTACGCGTGTTCAGCCGTGACCCCAGTCGCCGGGTCGCATTCGCCGATCGGGCCCGGACCGGGCTCGGCATTCCCGCCCGGGCTGTCGATTCGGCTCAGGCCGCGGTCGCGGGTGCCGATGTGATCGTGCTTGCGACATCGAGCGGCTCACCGGTCATCGACTCCGCATGGGTCGGCGATGGTGCGTACCTGACGACCCTCGGCCCGAAGCAGGTCGGGCATGCCGAGTTCGGCCCTGAGCTAGTGTCTCGAGCGGACGTGGCAGTGACCGACTCGTTGGCGCAGATCAGCGCGTACGATCCGCCCAACATCCTGGTCGGGACCCCTGCCGAGGATCGTCTGGTCAGTCTCGGGGCTGTCCTTTCGGGCTCGGCCTCGGGGCGTACCCACGAGGACGAGGTCGTCGTGTTCTGCTCCGTCGGACTCGCCGGCACCGAGGCCTATCTGCTCGCCAAGCTCCTCGCCGCCTGAGGTGAGCATGACGCAAACAGGTTCGAGCGGCGACCGACGGATCCGGCGGGTGCGGCCGGATGAGTTCGTCGCGCTCTTTGAGCTCGAGAGGGCCGCTTCGCTGGCCGGGTTGGGGCACGTGTTCCCGGTCGAGGAGTTTCCGTTTCCCGATGAAGAGGTGCTCGCCAAATATCGCTTGTGGTTCGAGGATCTCGACTTCAAGGCCGTGGCAGTGGAGCATGGCCACACGCTGATCGCCCTCGCGGCGTACGACCGCGAGCAGCTGCGGCAGCTTTCCGTACATCCGGAGCACTGGGGCAGCGGCCTTGCCGGCACCATCGTTGAGGCGGCCCTCGATGACATGGCCGCAGGCGGGGCCGAGCAGGCGAGACTGTGGGTCCTGACCGCCAACGCACGCGCCCGGCGGTTCTATCAGCACACCGGCTGGGTGTCGAGCGGGAAGGCGTCGAGGTCGCAGTTTGTTCCCCACCCGGAGATGCTGGAGTACGTACGCCACCTGTCGGGACGAAGCCCGCCCTCGTCGAGATGGGGTCGCAATAGGGTTCTGGCAAGCCGGGAGGAGTGAGAACCCGTGGTCCACCATCAAGTCCCGCTGCCATCGGAGCCGGCCCCTCCTCCCGCTGGCGGGGTGGCGCTTTCGACTCCTGCGGGTCGATGGCTTGTGGTCGCTGCCGTACTCGGTTCCGGGATGGCGTTGCTCGACGGCACGGTCGTCAACGTCGCTGTGAAACCGATCGGCGACCAGCTGGGCGCCAGCCTCGGAGACCTGCAGTGGGTCATCAACGCATACATGCTCACGCTGGCGTCGCTGATATTGATCGGTGGATCGCTGGGTGATCGTCTGGGCCGCAAGCGTGTGTTCATGATCGGAGTCGTGTGGTTCGCGTCGGCATCGCTGCTGTGCGGCCTGGCTCAGAGTCCCTGGCAGCTCATCGCGGCGCGAGCATTCCAGGGTGTGGGTGCGGCCCTGCTGACTCCGGGAAGTCTGGCGATGATCCAGGGGTCTATCGCGCCGGCCGACCGGTCCAAGGCGATCGGCATCTGGTCGGCCTACGCGGGGATCGCCGCGGCGATCGGGCCGCTGCTCGGTGGCTGGTTGATCGACGTCTGGTCGTGGCGGCTGGTGTTCTTGATGAACCTGCCGATTGCCGTCATCGTCGTCGGGCTGTGCGCGCGACACGTACCCGAGACCCGAAACCTCGATGCCGCGAAAGAGTTCGACTACAAGGGAGCGGGACTGGGCGTGCTCGGATTGGCCGGCGTCACGTATGGACTGATCCAGTCCGCCTGGATCCCCGGCCTGGTCGGCGTGGCTCTGCTGGCCGCCTTCGTGGTCGCTGAGGTGCGGGAGCGTGAGCCGATGCTGCCGCCCGGCTTGTTCGCATCAAAGACCTTCAGCAATGCGAACGTGCTGACTTTGGTGGTCTATGGGGCCATGAGTGGGCTGATCTTCTTGTTGGTGCTGCAGTTGCAGGTGTCAGTGGGGTTCACGCCGTTGCAAGCCGGGATGGCAACCCTTCCAGTGCCGCTGACCATGCTCCTCCTGTCGTCGCGGTCCGGCGCCCTGGCCGCGCGGATCGGTCCGAGGCCGCAGCTCATCGTGGGCCCGGGACTCTCCGCCGCTGGCGTCCTGCTGCTCTCGCGGGTTGGGCCGAGCTCGTCGTACGCCGTTGACATCCTGCCCGGCGTGATCGTGTTCTCCCTCGGTCTGACGACGATGGTGGCGCCCCTCACCGCGACGGTTCTGGCGGCGGCGTCCGACAGCAACGCCGGCATCGCCAGTGGGGTGAACAACGCGATCGCCCGAGCAGCCAGCCTGTTGGTGGTGGCGGCCCTGCCGAGCCTCGTCGGGCTGTCCGGGGATGACTACCGCGACCCGGTGACGCTCACCGACGGTTACCAGATGGCGATGTTGCTGTGCGCCGGCTTGCTCGTGGTCGGAGCGCTTGTGGCGACCAGGATCCCGCGCACTTATCAGCAGTGCCGCTGACGGGCCCGGGCACAAGTGTCGGATCGCGTGAAACAAGTGTCGGATCGCGCGGAAATAAGTGTCGGACCGGCGGTTAGTGTTAGTGGGCGAGCAGCCACTCGTGCACGGGCGCCAGGTCCGCGAGGAGCGACAGGTGGCCATGGTCCTCCAAGAGCCGGGGCTCCACCCCTGGGATCCGCTTGATCAGCCACTCTGCATGCGCGTGCGGCACCATCAGGTCCTGCCTGCCCTGGACCAGCAGCACCGGCACCGCGATGCTGCCCAGGTCGAACCCCCACGGAGCAACGAAGGCCAGGTCGTCATCGAGCCAGCCCTCGTACCCGGCGGCCTGCCCGTCAGCGATCCACTCGTACATGAACTGGAGTACGTCACCATTCAGGACCGCCAAATCGGCGGCCGGAAGCAGGGAGCGCATCTCGTCGGCCATGCCCTCCGCTCCGGCGGTGAGCAGGCCCTCCCGCGCTGCCGACAGGTAGGGGCGCAGCGGCTCCTCGCCCTCGTTGGCCGCCCCGAACTCATCCAGGTTGTCCTGGCCCATCCCGGCGAACCAGTCGAGTCCTTCGGCTTCGTATGGCGCAACCGGCGCCAAGGCCGCCGCCGACAAGATCCGGTCCGGCAGCAACGCCGCGCAGGCCAGCGCGTGGGGCCCGCCGCCCGACACGCCCCAGGTGCGGAACTGCCCCACCCCCAGGGCGTCCGCGATCGCCAACGCGTCGGTCGCCACGTGGGCGACGGTACGACCCGGATGACGATCGGAGGCGCCGTACCCAGGACGGTCGAAGGCCACCAGCCGGATGCCGCGAGCGGCCGCGTCGTCAACCCACCAGCCGGCCAGCTTCCGCGATGACGGGGTGCCGTGGTGCACCAGGACCAACTCCCCGTCGGGGTCGCCCGCCTCAGAGACACCCAGCAACCGGCCGTCTTGCGTCCGCACCTCGTGCTGCCGCACCTTGCGATCCGAACCCATGCGCTCTCCCTCGGACGACTCGCCGTGTACTGAACAGCGCGCGACCCACCCGCGCGGCAGTACCTTAACGATCATCCGGCGTCGGCAGTTCGAACAGTAGCGGGGCGGCTCGAACCGCCGGTGCTCACGGCACACCTCGTGTGAGCCCGCCTGGAGCGACTCACCACAGTGGTCGCAGTACGGCGCAGACGTGGTCACAGGGTCTTGGACAGTTCCTTGATCGGCATCTCGAGGTCGGCGAGCAGCGCCAGATCCTCGTCCGGCTCCCGTCCCAGCGTCGTGAGGTAGTTGCCGACGATCACCGCATTGATCCCGCCAAGCAGGCCGTCGCGAGTGCCGAGGTCGCCGAGTGTGAGCTCGCGTCCGCCTGCGTACCGCAAGGTCGTGCGTGGCATCGCCAGCCGGAAGGCGGCGATCGTACGCAACGCGTCCCGACTGTCCATGACCGGCTGACCTCCGAACGGCGTGCCGGGTCGTGGGTTCAAGAAGTTCAGCGGCACCTCGTCCGGCTCGAGTGCGGCCAGCTCGAAAGCCAGTTCGGCACGCTGCCCGACAGACTCACCCATCCCGACCAAGCCGCCGCAGCACAGCTCCATGCCGGCCTCCCGGACCATGAGACACGTCTCCCAACGCTCGTCGTACGAGTGCGTCGTCACCACCTGGGGGAAGTACGATCGCGCGGCCTCGAGGTTGTGGTTGTAGCGGTGCACGCCCATCTCGACCAGCTCGGCGACCTGCGACTGCGTGAGCATTCCCAGCGAGCAGGCGATGTTGATGTCCACCACCTGTTGGATCGCCGCGATCCCGTCTCGCACCTGCGACATCAGACGCTGGTCGGGCCCGCGCACAGCAGCCACGATGCAGAACTCCGAGGCGCCCGTGCCAGCGGTCTGTCTCGCCGCCTCGACAAGCTCGGGGATGTTCAGCCAAACCGAGCGTAGCGGCGAGCTGAACTGGCCCGACTGCGAACAGAAGTGACAGTCCTCCGGGCAGCCGCCGGTCTTCACCGAAACGATGCCCTCCACCTCGACCTCGGCGCCGCACCACCGCATGCGTACCTCATGAGCCAGACCCAGCAGCCCCGGTATGTCGGCGTCAGGAAGCCGGAGGACCGCAAGGAGCTCGTCGCGGCCCAGGCCGCCACCCTGCTCCAGCACCCGGTGGCGCGCGGTTGTCAGGACGTCGGTCACGTGCGTCACCGTATCCAGGACCCCGCCGGTCGGCCAGCCAGGTAGCCTGCGGCGTGACATGACCACCCGCGCCGCGACCGCACCGGTGAGCTCGACCGAGGAGCTGCTGGCGTTCGATCGCGAGCACGTCTGGCACCCGTACAGCGCGATGACGACTTCGTGTCCGGTGCGTCTTGTCGAGTCGGCTGACGGGGTACGCCTGCGCCTGGCGGACGGCCGAGAGGTGATCGACGCGATGGCGTCGTGGTGGTGCGCCATCCACGGCTTCCGGAACCCCGTGCTCGATGCGGCTGCACATCGGCAGCTCGACGAGATGGCGCACGTGATGTTCGGCGGGCTCACGCATCGACCCGCTCTCGAGCTCGCGCGCCGGTTGATCGACATCACTCCCGGGCCGCTGCGGCACGTGTTCTTCGCCGACTCCGGATCGGTATCGGTCGAGGTCGCCATCAAGATGGCGCTGCAGGCGCAGCGCGGCCGAGGCCGGCCGGACCGTACCCGACTGTTGACGCTGCGCGGCGGCTATCACGGGGACACCTTCGCCGCGATGAGCGTCTGCGACCCGGTGAACGGCATGCACTCGATGTTCAGCGCAGTCCTTCCCGCGCAGGTCTTCGCTCCGCAACCGCCCGCCGGTCTCGGCGCCGACATCGGCCGATGGGCTGATGAGGTGCGCGATCTAGCCGCCCGGCACGCGGGCGAGCTGGCGGGCATCATCGTCGAGCCGGTGCTGCAAGGCGCGGGTGGGATGTACGTGT
>JBDUDR010000059.1:0-14753 GCA_040002845.1 Nocardioidaceae bacterium | reverse complement strand
TGCGTTTCGCGCATCCGTATGAAGAGCCCGCCTTCGATCTCTTCGAGATGGCGCGGCTACCGGCAGACCGGGGGAGCGGCCGGATCGGCGTACTCGCCGTGGAGCAGAACCTGCCTGATTTCGCTGGACACGTCGCAGACGCCCTCCCGGTCACCGCTCAGGGCGTACGGGTGGCTGGGGACGAGGAGCGCATGATCCGTACCGTTGCCGTCGCAGGCGGGGCCGGGGACTCCTTGCTCGACGAGGTACGCGCCGCGCAACCCGACGTCTACGTGACCAGCGATCTGCGCCATCATCCGGCGTCGGAGTTTCGCGAGCACCCCGACGCACCCGCGTTGATCGACGTGTCGCACTGGGCGGCGGAGTGGACGTGGCTACCTGTGGCGGAACGGGCGCTGACACAGGCGCTGTCTGAACGAGACGTTACGGTGGAGACGCATGTGTCGCGGATCTCCACGGACCCCTGGAACTTCCGCGCCAACCACCGTTGAGGAGCGACCCTGAAAGCCGAACCATCCGAGCAGCTGCGACTGCTCGACCTGCAGACCATCGACTCCCATCTCGCTCAGCTTGCCCACAAGAAGGTCACCTTGCCGCAGCTGACGGAGCTATCGACTCTGACCGCGCGTCGGGCCTCGCTGGCCGACGAGGTCGTGCTGGCTCGCACCGAGGTCGAAGATCTGACGCGTGAGCAGCGCAAGGCCGACACGGATGTCGAGCAGGTCAAGGCACGCCTTCAGCGCGACCAACGGCGGCTCGACGGCGGTCTGGTCGGGTCTCCCAAGGAGCTCGAGTCGCTGCAGCACGAAGTCATCTCGCTCGAACGCCGCATAGCCGAGCTCGAGGACACCGAGCTGGAGGTGATGGAACAGCTCGAGACTGCCCAGGCCAGGCTCGACGAGCTGCAGGCCTCGGTGGAGTCGACCGAAGTCGGATTGACCACAACACTCGCCGGTCGCGACAAAGCGGTCGCGGAGATCGATGACGAGGCCACCCAGGCGCGTGCTGAGCGCGATCTCACCGCTCGCGATCTTCCCGCCGCACTGCTCGCTGCCTATGACAAGCTGCGCGCCAAGCTGGGTGGCGTTGGCGCCGCCGCCCTGCTCCAGAAGCGGTGCGGGGGTTGCCGGCTCGAGGTCAACGCCGCCGAGCTCGCACACATCGTCTCCGCGGACCCGGACGAGGTGCTGCGTTGTGAGGAGTGTGGCCGCATCTTGGTCCGCACCAAGGAGTCCGGCATCTAGATGAATCCTCATTCGCGAGTCGTCATCGAGGCTGATGGAGGCTCCCGGGGCAACCCGGGTGCGGCGGCCTACGGCGCCGTACTCAAGGACGCCGAAACCGGAGAAGCGATTGCCGAAGCGGCCGAGACGATCGGTGTCGCCACCAACAATGTGGCCGAATACCGCGGTCTGATCGCCGGTCTGGAGTTGGCCCGAGAGCATGCGCCCGATGCAGAGCTCGAGGTGCGCATGGACTCCAAGCTGGTCATCGAGCAGATGGCGGGTCGCTGGAAGGTCAAACATCCGGACCTGCGCCCGTTGGCGATCCGGGCCAACGGGTTGGCGCCCTTCGGAGTGACCTGGACCTGGGTGCCGCGCGAGCGCAACAAGCATGCCGACCGCCTCCTCAACGAGGCGCTCGACCGCGCCGCCGGCAAGCCCGCGAAGAAGGCGCGCCGCGACAACTCCGGCGGGTCGGCCGGCGGGACCCAGACGCTCGTACGCAACGACGAGGCACCGCTCGGAAACACCCTGGTGGGCTGGAACACCTCCCTGGGCACGCCCACGACGGTGATCTTGCTGCGGCACGGAGAGACCGCTCATACCGCCGACAAGAAGTTCAGCGGCAGTGGCGGGGACGACCCGGGGCTGAGCCCTACCGGTCGGCAGCAGGCCGAGGCGGCCGCCGGCTGGCTGTCGAGACATGGTGGCATCGACGCGATCGTCACCTCACCCTTGCGACGCGCGCGCGAAACGGCAGCCGCGGTGGCGGCCGAGCTCGACCTGCCGGTCACCGCGGAGGAGGGGCTGGCCGAGGCGGCGTTCGGCGACTGGGACGGTCAGACCTTCGGTGAGGTGCAGGAGCGATGGCCGGACGAGTTGGCGGCGTGGCTGGACTCCGCCGATGTCGCGCCGCCCGGTGGCGAGTCCTTCGCGGCCGTTTTCCGGCGTGTAAACAGGGCACGTGACCGCCTGGTGGCGGCCTATCCGGGCGGCACAGTCCTCGCGGTGAGCCATGTGACGCCGATCAAGTTGTTCGTGTGCATGGCGCTTGGTGCGCCGCTGCAGGCGATGTACCGGATGGAGATGCGACCGGCATCGCTCACCGTTGTCCAGTGGTACCCCGACGGCACGCCCTCACTCCGCCAGTACGGCACCACGCCATGATCGGTCGGCCACGTGATGCCCGGTGACCTCGAAGGGACAGGCCAGTGACACGACGCACCGTCCGTACGCAAAGGGCCGACATCACGGCCTTGCGGTCTGGACTTGCGCAGATCGAGAAGGAACTCGACGTACCGTCGGACTTCCCGCCCGAGGTAGTCGCGGCGGCCGAGCAGGCCGCCAAGAGTCCTGCGATGCCCGACTTGGATCACACGGACCTGCCGCTTGTCACCATCGATCCAGCGGGGTCCATGGACCTCGACCAGGCATTCCACATTGAGCGGCGTGGCGACCGCTACCGCGTCTACTACGCCATCGCCGATGTCGCAGCGTTCGTGGAGCCCGGAGGTCCCGTCGACGTCGAGGCACACGAACGGGGCGAGACCTTGTATGGCCCCGACAGCCGCGTACCCTTGCACCCCTCCGTACTGTCCGAGGGTGCCGCCAGCCTGCTCCCGGATCAGGTGCGTCCCGCCTTGTTGTGGACAGTCGACCTAGCGCCGGACGGTGAAGGCACCGACGTCGACGTGCGGCGGGCGAGAGTGAGGAGCCGTTCCCGTCACGACTACGTCACTGTGCAAAAACAGCTTGACGAGGGTGCCGCCGACGACGTGTTCGTCTTGCTGCACGAGGTCGGCGAGCTGCGCAAGAAGCGGGAACAGATCCGTGGCGGAATCTCCCTCCCGCTGCCTGAGCAGGAGATCGTGGACGAGGACGGCGGGTGGGGACTGCACTACCGCGCAGCGCTTCCCGCTGAGGACTGGAATGCCCAGCTCTCGCTGCTGACCGGCATGGGCGCGGCCCATCTCATGATGTACGGCGAGGTCGGGCTACTCCGTACGCTGCCGCCGGCCGATTCCGGGGCGATCGCCCACCTGCATCGCACCGCGGCAGCACTTCGGATCGAGTGGCCCGCCGAGCAGACGTACCAGGACTTCATCCGGGGTCTCGACCCGAAGCGGCCGACTCACGCGGCGATGGTCGACGCCTGCGCCACCCTGCTTCGCGGGGCCGGTTACGTCGCGTTCGAGGGTGCGTTGCCGGAGCAGCCCGAGCATGCCGGCCTTGCCTCTGAGTACGCCCACGTCACTGCTCCGCTGCGCCGGCTCGGGGATCGGTACGCCGGTGAGATCTGCGTCGCCCTCTGTGCGGGGGAACCGGTGCCGGAGTGGGTACGCGCGGCACTGCACGACCTGCCCAAACAGATGGCAGACGCCGACCGCAAGGCGCATCGGTTCGACCGGGCCGTACTCGATCTCGTCGAGGCCGGTGTGCTGGCTCCGCGGGTGGGACAGTCGTTCTCGGGCGTGATCACGGACGTGGACGGCAAGGATCACCGTCAGGGGTTCGTGACCATCCAGGCACCGGCCGTCGAGGCCCCGGTGTCCGGGCCGTCCGAGTTGCCGCTCGGCCAGCCCGTCACGGTCACCTTGGTAGAGGCCGACGTCGCCAAGCGCTCGGTCCGATTCGGTCTGGCGTAGGCTTCTCGTTTGCGGATGAGCTGGCCGGGCGGTCGCGGTGCGTCACCTTGGGGTGGTCGCATCGAGGAAGGTCCGGACTCCATAGGGCACGGTGGTGGGTAACGCCCACCCGGGGTGACCTGCGGGACAGTGCCACAGAGAGCAGACCGCCAGCGGCTCTGATCCGGCGTCCGCGTCGGATCGGAGTGCGGGTAAGGGTGAAACGGTGGTGTAAGAGACCACCAGCGCGTCGGGCGACCGGCGCGGCTCGGTAAACCCCACCGGGAGCAAGACCAAGATCGGCTGGCTCCTCGGAGCCAGCCGTGCGTGAGCGTTTGAGGGCTGCCCGCCCGAGCTCGCGGGTAGGTCGCTGGAGGACGCCGGTGACGGTGTTCGCAGATGGATGGCCGCTCAGGATCGCGTCGCGAGGCGCGGTCCCCAACAGGATCCGGCCTACGAGCCAGCTCATCCGCACCCCACGCTCCTCCCTGCCGAGACGCCAGCTTTTCGGCGGGACACGCCGGCTCCGCCGGCATTCTTGGCGTCTCGGTTTACGTTGTCAGCTGCGTATTCGAAGGCTGGGCCCGGGCGCCTGGTCGCCCAACAGTGTGTTGGTGGTACGCCAGCGCAGCTCGAGTGGCCCGCGGTGCTCGAGGTTCCGGTGTTTCGCGCCGATCACGCCCGCCGAGGTACGGGTTTGTGCCGGTCAGCTTTGCCGAGGTACGCGTTCGGCACCCAAAGTCGCCGTCGGAAGGTGCTGAAAGCGTACTTCGGTGAGGAGGCGGGGAGCAGGCTATGGGACGGTCAGGATCTCGGCGCCATCGTCGGTGACGAGCAGGGTGTGCTCGAACTGTGCGGACCACGATCCATCCTTGGTCACGACAGTCCATCCGTCGTCCCACATGTTCCATTCATGTGTGCCGAGCGTGAGCATCGGCTCGATGGTGAACGTCATCCCAGGGTCGATCATCGTGTCGAACATCGCGTCGTCGTAGTGCGGCACGATCAGCCCGGAGTGGAACGCCGTCCCGATCCCGTGTCCGGTGAAGTCACGTACGACGCCATAACCGAATCGCCTGGCGTACGCCTCGATGACGCGGCCGACAACGTTGATCTGGCGACCCGGCCTGACTGATCTGACGCCGCGCATCATCGCCTCATGAGTGCGCTCCACCAGGAGCCTGTGCTCCTCGGCGACATCACCGACGAAGTACGTCGCATCCGTGTCGCCGTGCACTCCACCGATGAAGGCGGTGATGTCGATGTTGACGATGTCGCCATCGTTGAGCCGGCGATTGTCCGGGATGCCGTGACAGATCACCTCGTTGACGCTCGTGCACAACGACTTGGGAAAGCCGCGATATCCGAGCGTCGAGGGGTAGGCCCCGTGATCGCACAGGAACTCGTGCCCAACACGGTCGATCTCGTCGGTCGTGACTCCCGGCGCGATGACCTCGGCAGCGGCGGCCATGGCCCGGGCTGCAATCCGGCAGGCGACTCGCATCTTTGCGATCGTCTCGGCATCCTTGACCTCGGACCCGGTGAAACGGTCGGGTGCCGGCTTGCCGACGTACGCGGGGTATGGGATGTCGGCGGGCACGCTGCGGCGGGGGGAGATGCGTCCGGGGGCAATGGTGGTCACGTCGAGCGAGTGTAGTTTCTGTGTTGCAGGCGACAAGGACGACGTCCGGCACCCGAGGTGAGGAGACGGTCGTGGCCGACAGGTACTACTTCTGCCTACAGCATCATGAGGTGGAGGGTGAAGACGGTTGCCCGGCGCGTGACCGCCTCGGGCCCTATGCCAGCGCCGAAGAGGCGTCTCGCGCGTTGGAGAAGGTTGCCGAACGGAACGAGGCCTGGGACAACGATCCGCGCTGGAATGACGACGTCGAGGACTGAGAGGACCGAGACAGCAGACACGTCAACGAGGGCCGCTCCCGGCGTGGGAGCTGCCCTCGTTTGATGCCACGACGTCAGGGACTACCTCGTGCTCTTCTTGGCCGGAGCCTTCTTGGTTGTCCGCTTCGCGGTGCTCTTCTTTGCAGTGGTCCGCTTGGCGCTGACCTTCTTTGCCGTAGACCTCTTGGCGGTCTTCTTGGCGGCGACCTTCTTCGTCGCCGTCTTCTTCGCGGTGCTTCGCTTGGCGGCGACCTTCTTCGCGGTCTTCTTCGCGGGGCTCCGCTTGGCCGTCTTCTTGGCGGTGCTCCGCTTGGCGGGGCTGGCCTTCCTCGTGACCGTCTTCTTCGTGGTTGCCTTCTTCGCAGCCGCGGTCCTCTTGGCCGGCGCCCTCTTCTTGGCGGCGGTTGTCTTTCTAGCCGGCACTGCTTCGCCTCCCTGTTCGGGATCTCCAGCACCTTGCCGGAGCATCGATGAATCGAGCATGGCAGACAACGGACTCACTTTGTCTCAATTCGCGTTGGAAGCGACCGCGCGTCTTGTCACGACGATCGACAGCACGCATCACTACACGATGCTCGGTCACCAACTCGTGCGATGTCAACGTGAACGGCACTTCCTTGCACGCAAGGCGAAACGGCTTGTCAGCTTCCGCAGATGTGGTCGAGTGAACGACGCAACGATGCACGCCAACCCGTCAACGAAGTGTTCGCCGCCGCTGCGGACATTGACACGAGATGTTCGGCAACTGCAAGGTCAACGAGATCCGGAAGGCCTGCATTGAGTGTCAGGGACTCGTGCGCCAGCTGCTCGAGCTCACGATCATCATCGGTAAGCGCGAACACGCGACCACCTCGATGACGAACGTCGTCGATGCGCTCGAGCATGTTTTCAGCCACCGGCTCGTCGGCCACGACGAGCAACGGCTCGCCCCGTCGCATGTCACGTAACCGGTCGAGACTGATTGACAGGTGTGGTGGTGCGTCGACGGGAGGCGACCAACGTACAAGGGTGGGCCGCAGATCTGTCGCCCCGGACAGCTCCGCCTCGTCGTTGAGGTGCGCAGCCAAGTGCCAAGGTTCGTGGTCTGGGGTGCCGAAGAGCAGCAGTCCGTCCGCGCGGCGCGTTGCCGATCGCATGGCCACAGCGAAGTCGTCGGTGCGCTCGAGCCACTCGCTGCCAAGCAGCAACCCACGCAGCACACTTACCTGGGCCAGGTCCATCTCTCAACGCTAACCCAACCCGGCGACCGAGGGCTTCGTCCTGCCAGACTGACCCGATGAGCGAGCCCGAGGAGGTCATCGACGACGCGATCCGCGACGACGTGATCGGGATCTTGGGTGGTACGGGACCACAGGGCACGGGACTCGCGCGCCGGTTCGCGACCGCCGGCATGTCGGTAGTCATCGGTTCTCGAAAGGCAGCCAGGGCGGAGCTGGTCGCCGCGCAGATCGGCCTCGGCGTCCGCGGGGTCGACAACCGTTCGTGTGCCAAGCAGACAGACATCGTGATCGTGGCTGTTCCATGGTCGGGTCATGCGGAACTCTTGACCGAGCTTCGCGCCGAACTGGCCGGCAAGCTGGTAATCGACTGCGTGAACAACATCGGCTTCGACAAGCAGGGGCCGTACGCGCCGCGGGTGGAGGAGGGGAGTGCCGCCCAGCAGGCGGCCATCCTGCTCCCCGATTCGACGGTGACGGCAGCGTTCCATCATGTGTCGGCAGTGCATCTCAACGACCCCGAGCGCACGTCGTTCGCCCTCGACGTCATGGTCCTGGGTGACGACCGGGCGGCGACCGACAGGGTGTGCGCACTGGCAGGAGCCATCCCGGGGATGCGCGGGATCTACTCAGGGCGACTTCGCAACGCGGGTCAGGTGGAGGCACTGGCGGCCAACCTCATCGCCATCAACCGGCGCTACAAGGCGCATGCCAGCGTGCGGATCAGTGATGTGTAATCGCGGAGGCGGCGTCGCGGATCAGAACGTGTGCTCTTCGGACGGGAAGGTCCCGTCCGACACCTCACTGGCAAACTGCCTGGCTGCGTCTAGCAGCACGCCGTGCAGGTCCGCGTACTGCTTGACGAAACGGGCCAGTCGCCCGGTCCGCATCCCCGCCATGTCCTGCCAGACGAGTACCTGTGCATCGCAGTGCGGCCCGGCGCCGATGCCGATGGTCGGGATCGGGAGTGACTTTGTGATCTGTTCCGCGACATCGCCGGGGACCATCTCCATCACCAGGGCGAACGCCCCCACGGACTCGAGCGCTTCCGCGGACTCGAGCAACCCACCGCCGGCGTCACCTCGCCCCTGGACGCGATAACCCCCCAGCTCATGCTCGGACTGCGGCGTGAAACCGATGTGCGCCATCACGGGAATCCCTGAGGTAACCAACTTCTCGACCTGCGCGACCATTGCCAGGCCGCCCTCGAGCTTCACCGCGTGTGCGTTCGCCTCCTTCATGAACCGCACCGACGTGCGGAGTGCCTGTGTCGGAGACTCCTGGTAGGAACCGAACGGCAGATCCGCGACGATCAGCGCCCGCTGCGTCGACCGCGTCACAGCGCGGACCAACGGGATCAGCTCGTCGACCGTCACCGGAAGGGAGGTCTCGTTGCCGTAGACGTTGTTGGAGGCGGAGTCGCCGACCAACAGCACTGGGATGCCAGCCTCGTCAAAGGTCTGTGCGGCGTACTGCTCGTAGGCCGTCAGCATCGCCCATCGCTCGCCACGCTCTTTCATCTCGCGAAGATGATGAATCCGGATCTTGCGTGGCACCGCTGCGCTGGTTTTCGGCTCATCCGGCCGGCTCGGACCGCTGCCCTGCGGTGCCGACGTCTCGCCCATGGTGTTCTCCTCGGACCCGATCGAGGCTCCCTGATGGAGTCCCCGTCCTCCTCAAGTCTGCTCCGGACCGGCCCGGGATGCGATGGCTGGGCGGTGTCTCGTCGGTCACCCGCCAAGCACCTCCTGGCCTCCGCCCGCGACCTCGCGCCAGGCGTTGGTGATTGGGAGTCGCCGGTCGCGACCGAAGTTGCGTACCGAGATCTTGGGGCCGGGCGGGTACTGCCGTCGCTTGTACTCGGCGTGGTCGACCATGCGCAACACCCGCTCGACAACCTCGCGGTCGAACCCATCGGCTACCAGCTCAGCCGATCCCCGGTCGCGCTCGATGTAGTCGTCGAGCAGATCGTCGAGCAGGTGGTAGTCCGGCAGCAGATCGCTGTCGAGCTGTCCGGGGCTCAGTTCGGCGCTGGGCGGTTTCGCAATGGTGTTCTCCGGGATCGGGGGCGTCTCGCCGCGTCTCTTGGCTTCGTCGTTACGCCACCTGGCGAGGTCCCACACCTGGGTCTTGAGCACGTCCTTGAGAGGTGCGAAGCCACCGACGGCGTCGCCGTAGATGGTGGAGTAGCCGACGGCGAGCTCGCTCTTGTTCCCGCACGCCAGCACGAGATGGCCGTGCTGGTTGGACAGGCCCATCCAGACCACCGCGCGGATGCGCGCTTGCAGGTTCTCTGCCGCCAGCCCGTCCAACGGCACGGCTGCGTTGACCACGTCGACCAGCGGAGCAATCGACACCGTCTGCAGGTTGAGCCCGGTGCGACGAGCCAGCTCGGCTGCGTCGTCGATGGAGTGTTGGCTGGAGTACGCGCTCGGGTTGGACACGCCGTACACGTTGGCCGCACCGATGGCGTCGCACGCGATCGCGGCGGTCAGCGTGGAGTCGATGCCGCCGGACAGACCGAGCAGCACGCTGGTGAAGCCGTTCTTGCGGACGTAGTCACGAAGACCGAGCACGATCGCGCCGTATACCTCGGCCTGGTAGTCGAGGCGCTCGGCGATCGTTGGTTGGAGCGGTTGGTACGCGGCGACCGGATCCCGGCCGATGACGGTGTGATCGGCCCGCAACCCGGTCTCGCCCTCGAGGGCAACCCGGTCGACGGGTGTCGCGTCGGGGAGGTCGAGATCAACCATCACGAGCCCCTCCTCGAACTGAGGGCCACGTGCGAGCAGCTGCCCGTGCCTGTCGACGACGATGGAGTCTCCGTCGAAGACCAGCTCGTCCTGACCACCGACGAGATTGACGTATGCCAGCGCGCACCCGGCCTCGCGGGCCCGATCCGAGCACAGGGCTAGGCGCACATCGTCCTTGTTGCGTTCGTACGGGGACCCGTTGATCACAAGAAGCAACCCTGCGCCGGCAGCCTTGGCGGCTCTGGCCGGCCCGTCCTGCCACAGGTCCTCGCAGATGCACAACGCGACATCGACTCCGTTGATCTGCGACACGCACGTCGTCTGGCCGGGCACGAAGTAGCGAAACTCGTCGAACACTCCGTAGTTCGGGAGATGGTGCTTTGCGTAGGTCGCGACCACCTGACCCTGGTGGACGAGCGCGGCGGTGTTCTGCGGCGATCCCTTCGGCACGCCCACCTTGTCAACGCCGTCGGAGTCATGGTCCAGGTAGCCGCAGACGACGGTCAGATGGCCCATGTCCTGTTCTGCGATTCGGACGGCAAGTCGCTGCATGGCAGACCGTGACGCGGCGACGAACGAGGCCCGCAACGCCAGATCCTCGACCGGATAACCCGTCAGCGCCATCTCGGGAAACACCACCAGGTGAGCACCCTGGTCCGCCGCCTCACGCGTGCGGGCAAGGACCAGCTCGGCGTTGGACTCGAGGTCGCCGACCGTTGGGTTGATCTGCGCCAGGGCAAGCCGGATCTGGGGCACATGATGAGCCTAACGGGTGCGGAAACCCGGGTTCCGGCCGCCGAAACGAGCCCGTAACACGAGGCGGGCACACTGTGCGAATGGGCAAGCAAGAAGAGTTCGTACTGCGTGCGCTCGAGGAGCGCGATGTCCGGTTTGTACGACTATGGTTCACCGATGTCCTGGGTTTCCTGAAGTCGGTCGCGGTGGCCCCGGCCGAGCTGGAGGGGGCGTTCTCCGAGGGCATCGGCTTCGACGGCTCGGCGATCGAGGGCTTCGCCCGGGTCTACGAGGCCGATATGCTCGCAAAACCCGACCCGTCGACATTCCAGATCCTTCCGTGGCGTGGTGAGGGGCCCGCCACGGCGCGGATGTTCTGCGACATCTTGATGCCGGACGGATCCCCGTCGTACGCCGATCCGAGGTTCGCGCTCAAGCGCACGCTGTCCAAGGCGGCCGACCAGGGGTTCACCTTCTACACGCATCCAGAGATCGAGTTCTACCTGTTCAAGGACACTCCGTCCGGTGGACGTCAGCCGACTCCAGTAGACCGAAGCGGCTACTTCGACCACACGGCTCAGGTGCTCGGCAACGACTTCCGCCGCGAGGCGATAACGATGCTGGAGTCGATGGGGATCTCGGTGGAGTTCAGCCATCACGAGGGAGGCCCGGGTCAGCAGGAGATCGACCTGAGATATGCGGATGCACTGTCCACCGCGGACAACATCATGACCTTCCGGGTCGTGGTCAAGGAGGTGGCGCTGACCCAGGGGATCAACGCGTCGTTCATGCCCAAGCCGTTCACAAAGCACCCCGGGTCGGCGATGCACACGCACATGTCGCTGTTCGAGGGCGAACGCAACGTGTTCTTCGAAGCCGGCTCCGACTATCACCTGAGCAAGATCGGGCGGGCGTTCATCGCGGGTCTGCTACGGCATGCGGCCGAGATCACCGCGGTGACGAACCAATGGGTCAACTCCTACAAACGGCTGGCCGGAGGCGGGGAAGCCCCCTCGTACATCTGCTGGGGGCACAACAACCGGTCGGCCCTGATCCGGGTCCCTATGTACAAACCGACCAAGGCCCAGTCGACCCGCATCGAGATCAGGTCCCTGGACTCGGCCTGCAACCCGTACCTCTGCTTCGCCCTCATGCTCGCCGCCGGTCTTACGGGCATCGAGGAGGGGTACGAACTGCCGGTGGGCGCCGAGGACGACGTCTGGTCCCTCACGGACCGGGAGCGGCGGGCCATGGGCATCGACCCGCTGCCGCGCAGTCTCGACGAGGCGGTCGCCGTCATGGAACGAAGTGAGCTGGTCGCAGAGACCCTCGGTGAACACGTCTACGACTTCTTCCTCCGAAACAAGCGGGCGGAGTGGGACGAGTACCGCCGCGAGGTGACGCCGTTAGAACGGTCGAGGATGCTGCCCGTCCTCTAGGTCCGGGCAGCGCGCTCCCGTCAGACCTGGGGACTCGTCAATCGCGCACAACGCGGTAGCGCAGATGGGTGATGCCCTCCGACTCAGTTGCTGGGCCGTATCCGCCGCGGACACCGACACCTTCAGGTCACCGGCGGCTTCCTGAGCCAGTTCGAGTGCACGTTCGATGCCGTCTGTCACGAACGAGACACGCGGGCTCCATTCGCCGTGCGTCGGCGCCCGGTGCGTGACGACGAAGATCGGCACGTCGATCGGATGGCCATCCTTCCACCCGTTGGCGATGTCGAATGTGCGGCGGCCACTGATGATGGCGCCGCAGTCGGTCATCCACTCGTCGACCACTACCTTGCTCGCGTCCGGTGGCGTGAGTCGATTCTCGACTCGATTCGATTCCGGCCCGGCGGTCATCCACGTGAACAAACGCTCTCCGCCCCGGCCGAGAGGAAGGTCGGTGAGATCCACGACGACCTTGCCCATTGCTGACTCCCTTCAAGTGCTCCGCTGGGTCACGACGATAGGCCAATCGTGTTCATCGCCACCGCCGCCGCTGGGTAGTCTCGCGGCTGTGAGTGCGTCTCCCGTCGTCCTGGTCGTCGAGCACCAGGTGACCTGCCCGCCTGCGTGGTTCGGCGACTGGCTGCAGCGGTTAGGCATCACCCTCGAGGTGCGACGCCCGTACCAGGGTGACGCATTGCCCGAGTCGCTGCGCGAGGTGGACGGGCTACTCGTGATGGGCGGCTCGATGGGCGCGCACGACACCGGCAAGCATCCGTGGCTGAGCCCGACCCAAGAGCTCATCGTGCGAGCCGCGGAGCGCGACCTGCCGACCCTCGGGATCTGCCTCGGCCATCAACTCGCAGTATCCGCTCTGGGCGGCTCCGTTGAGGTCAATCCCCAGGGTCAGCAGATCGGGGTGCTGTCCGTTGACTGGCTCCCGGCGGCCGCTGACGACCCGCTGTTCGGACGGGTCAGCGAGGGGCCGGCGGTTGCGGTCTACTGGAACCACGACCTGGTCACCCAGGTTCCCGAGACAGGCCACGTGCTGGCGCGCGCCGACACGGGCGAGATCCAGGCGTTGCGCCTGGCGGAGCGGCTGTGGGGGGTCCAGTTCCATCCAGAAGTGTCGCCCAGCCTGGCCCGAACCTGGGCTGACGAAGAGCAGTCAACAGTCTCCCGACCCGACCTGGATGAGGTCGTCGAAGCGGTACGCGTGCACGAATCGACCCTGCAGGACACCTGGAGCGCGTTGGCCAGCTCGTTCGCCACGCTGGTGTGCGCGCAGTGAGCTCGGAGCGGGTGGTCACCGATGCCGGGCGGCTCGCCAGGCTGGGATTCCGCGATCCCGATCGCGCACGAAGGCACCTGGCATCGCTCCCTGACCTGTCGCAGGACGTGCTCGCGACCTTGGTGAGGGTCGCTGACGCAGACGTCGCGCTGGCCAACCTGGCCGGGCTGACGACGAAAGCAGATGCAGTCGATGAGCTGGCGGAGCTGATGATGGCCATCGAGGCGGATGAGGTGTTCCGCGCTCGCTTGTTCGCCGTCCTGGGTGCCAGCGATGCGCTTGCCCGTCACCTGGATCGGCATCCGAATAACTGGCGTGACCTGCGCGGGCTGGACGCGTGGGACTCCGAACCGGGCCTGGCCGGTCCCGCCGCGGAAGAGGTACGGGCGGAGCTACTGGAGCTGGTAGGGGCGGACCCGGGCGATGAGCGGCCGCACGCCGCCGGGTCCGTCGAGGCCGCCAAGGACGACCTGCGCATCGCGTACCGACGTCGGCTGCTGATGCTCGCCGCCCGAGACCTGAGCGAAAACATGCCGGTAGACGAGGTTGCTGCCGAGCTGTCGGATCTGGCCGGAGCGACCCTGGAGGCAGCACTCGCGATCGGCCGGCGCCAGCTCGGCGAGCCCGCCGCGGATGTGCGCCTGGCGGTCATCGCACTGGGCAAGTGCGGTGGGCGCGAGCTCAACTATGTCAGCGACGTCGACGTTGTGTTCGTCGCCGAGGCGAAGGATCCCGATCGCGAGGAGGCCGCGTTGCGGGCCGGGGGGCGGCTGGCGGCCGGGATGATGCGCGCCTGCTCGGACCACACCGCGGAAGGAACGATCTGGCCGGTCGACGCGGGTCTTCGACCTGAGGGCGGCTCGGGGCCATTGGTGCGCACGCTGCCGAGTCACCTCGGCTATTACGGGCGGTGGGCCAAGACCTGGGAGTTCCAGGCTCTGCTCAAGGCACGCCCGATCGCCGGGGACCGCGAGCTCGGCGAGCGGTACGCGCGCGCGGTGGCGCCACTGGTGTGGGCAGCGTCTGAACGAGATGGGTTCGTCTCAGATGTTCAGGCGATGAGGCGGCGTGTGATCGCGCACATCCCCGACGGCCAGGCCGCGCGACAGCTCAAGCTCGGGCCGGGGGGGCTGCGGGATGTCGAGTTCGCCGTCCAGCTGTTGCAGCTCGTCCACGGCCGGACCGACGAAGGCTTGCGTAGCGGCAACACGTTGACGGCTCTCGAGGACCTCACGGCGGGCGGTTACGTCGGTCGAGACGACGGCGCCGCGCTGGGTGAGGCGTACCGGTTCCTTCGCTCGCTGGAGCACCGTATCCAGTTGTGGCAGCTGCGCCGGACTCACGTGGTGCCGGAGGAACCCACGGCGCTGCGCCGGCTGGGACGGTCTCTGGGGTTCTCCCGGGACCCGGTGAGGGAGCTCGATGAAGCCTGGCGACGGCACGCCCGCGAGGTCCGACGGTTGCACGAGAAACTGTTCTATCGGCCGCTACTGGCGGCGGTTGCCCGGCTGCCGGGCGACGAGGTCAGGCTCAGCTCGGCGGCGGCCAGGGAGCGGCTGACAGCCCTTGGATACCTCG
>JBDUDR010000058.1:0-15022 GCA_040002845.1 Nocardioidaceae bacterium | reverse complement strand
GTCCAAGGAGTGGAGGTGAGGTGGATGGGCGACCGCGACCGCGAGTTCGAGCAGTTCGTTGCCGCGCGGTCGAAAGCGCTGATGCGACTTGCCTACCTGCTGACCGCCGACAATTCAGCGGCGGACGATCTGCTGCAGACCGCTCTCATACGCGCGTACGTGCGGTGGGGTCGGATCTCGTCCAATCCTGAGGCCTACATACGTCGGGTTCTGGTCACCGCGGCCATAGACGAGGCACGCCGACCCTTCCGGCGGCGTGAGACCGCGACCGCCGAGATGCCGGTGACCGCTAGCCCAGCCGACGGATTCGCCACGGTCGAGGAGCGGATCCGACTGCGCGCAGCGCTGGCGGATCTACCACCGCGTCAACGGGCCGCAGTCGTGCTCCGGCACTGGGTGGATCTCGATGTGGCCCGCGCCGCGGAGATCCTCGGCTGCTCCGAAGGAACCGTGCGTAGCCAGACCGCACGGGGCCTCGACAAGCTGCGGCGAGCTCTGACTGCAACGGATGAGCGTGAGAGGAACCCACGATGACGCACATGACTAACGACCAGGTGCTCCATCTTCTGGCCGACGATGCCTCGGAACCGTCCCCGGACTACGCGGAGCGGCTGCTGCGCCGGGGGCGTCGGAGCCTGATCGTCCGCCGAACCGCGACCCTGGCCGGAATAGCCGCCGCCGCAGCGGCGATCTTCGCCGCACCCCTGTCGCTGGGTGGCCCGGACACCTGGAACGGCCCCACACACGCCAGAGTCGCTGCCAGCAGCCAAGCGACAACGCGGGAGGCGCTCCTCTATGAGGCAACCGTGCGCCGAGTCCTTGCAGACATCCACCGCCCGCAGGCCGAAATCGCGATCCTGGATCGCCTTTGCTTGCAGCCTGTCGATCCTGCTCCGCCGTTCGGCTGCGACAGCGAGCCGTGGGCCGATGACGTCCGCAGCGAGCTCGCGGATCGGCTGTCAGACCTTGGAGCCATCCGATGGATTGATGACCGTGCCGAACTGCCCGCCTTTGGTGACCCGTCGGCGACCAGCGACGTCGTGCTTTTCACCTTCGGCCCTGCCGACATCGGGGGCGACCACGCGGAGCTGGGCTGGTCGATCGCAACGCTACCGATGGGTGGCCAGGGTGAAACCGACAGCTGGACTTGGCAGCCCGACCAGTGGTCCTTCGACGGTCCCAACGGAGGGCAAATGTGGATCAGCTAGTGGTCCACCGCTACAGCGCCTTCACCGCCGACAGCAGCTTGGTCATCGACTCTCGCGCGTCGCCGAACAGCAGCGTCGTCTTCGGGTCGAACAGCAGCTCGTTCTCGATGCCGGCAAACCCTGGCCGCATCGAACGCTTCATGAAGACCACCTGGTGCGCCTCCCCCGCATTCAGGATCGGCATCCCATAGATCGGCGCCCCCGGAGTCGTCTTGGCCGCCGGGTTCACAACGTCGTTCGCGCCGACCACCAGAGCCACGTCGGTGTTCTTGAAGTCGCCGTTGATCTCGTCCATCTCTTTGAGCTGCTCGTACGGCACCTGCGCCTCGGCGAGCAGCACGTTCATGTGGCCGGGCATCCGGCCGGCCACCGGGTGGATCGCATAGTCCACCCGGATGCCCCGCTCGGTCAGCACGTCCACCAGCTCCCGCAACCCGTGCTGAGCCTGCGCCACGGCCAGGCCGTACCCGGGAACGATGATGACCCGCTGCGCGTAGGCCAGCAAGATGGCGACATCCTCGGGTCCGGCCGACTTGACCGGCCGGTCGCTGATCTCGCCACCACCCAGCGTCGACCCGCCCTTGAGCGCGCCGAACAAGATGTTGCCGACCGATCGGCCCATGGCGGCCGCCATCAGCAGGGTGAGGAACGTTCCGGAGGCGCCGACGAGAGTTCCTGCCACCAGTAGCAGGGTGTTTCCGAGCACGTACCCGCCGGCGGCCACCGACAGCCCGGTGAATGCGTTGAGCAGCGAGATCACGATCGGTACGTCCGCACCGCCCACCGGCAGGACCAGCATCAGCCCGAGCGCGAGACCCACGAGGCACAACACCACGCCGAGCCAGAGAGCCGGATTGACGACAAGGAAGACTCCCAACACCAAGGCTGCCAGAAACGACCCGCCGAAGAGCACCGGAAGGCCCGGGAAGATCACCGGCCGCGTCGTGATGAGCTCCTGCAGCTTCGCGAACGTCACCAGGGACCCGGCAAAGCTCACCGACCCGACCAGCACGGTGAACGCCGTGGCCACCAGGTGAAATGTTGGTACGTCGAGACCGGCCTGGTCGGCGTCGACGAGAGGTATGAGCTCCAGCAGCGCGACCAAGGCTGCGGCTCCACCGCCCACGCCGTTGAACAGCGCGACCAGCTGCGGCATCTGGGTCATCTGCACCCGCTGGGCACCGACCACTCCGAGCACAGTCCCGAGGGCGATGGCGCCGAGGATCAGCGGCAGATGGTCCAGGTCCTGAGCGAAGAACACGACGATCGTCGCGAGCAATGCACCGGCCGCCCCCAGCAGGTTCCCGTTTCGGGCGCTCTTGGGTGACGACAGCCCCTTCAGAGCCACGATGAAGCAGACAGCAGCAAGCAGGTACGCCAGCTGTGCCCAGATGGAGATCATTCCGGCGGTCCTTGCTTCTTGCGGCCGGAGAACATCTGCAGCATGCGATCGGTGACAACGAAACCGCCGACCATGTTGACCGTGGCCAGCACAACAGCGGCCAGTCCGACGATCAGCTGCCCAGTCGTGTCCGCAGTTCCGGTGACGATGATCGCGCCGATCAGGATCACGCCGTGGATCGCGTTGGCGCCGGACATCAACGGGGTGTGCAGCGTCGACGAGACCTTGGATATGACCTCGACGCCGACGAAGATGCTGAGCACGAAGATGGTCAGCCAGACCATGGATTCGCTCACGATGAGTCCCCTTCCACGAGCTCGCGGCTGGGTTGGTGCTTGATCTCCCCCGCGTGCGTCACACAGCAGCCCGCGATCACCTCGTCCTCGAAGTCTGGCGCGAACCCGCCGTCCTTCGTCATCAGGGTCAACAGATTCAGGATGTTCTGCGCGTACAACCGGCTGGCCGGACCCGGCATGTGGGACGGCACGTTGAACGCCCCCCACACCCTGGCGTTCCCGATCGTCACCGTCTCACCGGCGACGGCACCCTCGACGTTGCCACCGGTCTCCGCAGCCAGGTCGATGACGATCGAACCCGGTTTCATCTGCTCCACCATGGCGCGGGTCACCAGCAACGGCGCCTGCCGGCCCGGCACCGCAGCAGTCGTGATCAGCGCATCCGCTGCGGCGATGTACGGAGTGAGCGCCGCTAGCTGTCTCGCCGCCCGATCCTCTGTCATCTCGCGCGCGTAGCCACCGGCGCCTTCCAGGGTCTCGAGATCCAGATCGATCGACTGTGCCCCCATCGAGCGGATCTCCTCTGCTGCTGCGGCTCGCACGTCGTACGCCTTGACGACCGCCCCGAGTCGTTTGGCCGTGGCGATCGCCTGCAGCCCGGCGACACCGGCTCCCAGCACAACAACGTCAGCCGGACGTACGGTGCCCGCCGCGGTCATGTTGAGCGGGAAGAACCTTCGCAGCTGCTCGGCCGCGAGGATGGCGGCCCGATAGCCGGCGACCAGCGCCTGCGATGACAGTGCGTCCATCGACTGAGCCCGGGAGATCCGGGGAACGAGCTCCATCGAGAAAGAGGTGAGGTTGCGGTCTCGGCAGGCCGTGATGAACTCGGTCGACTGTGCCCATGGCAGGAACGACACGGTTGCTGTGGCTGCGCTGAGCCGCTCCAGCTGCATCAGCTCCAACGGCTGGACGGACACCACGACCTGCGCGCCGTCGAGAGGGGTCGCGTCGACCTGTGCGTCGACCGCCCGGTAGGCATCATCTGAGAAGTCTGCCTGCTCGCCGGCACCCGACTCGACGCTCACGTCATAGCCCAGCGCCACGAACTTGGCGACCAGTTCGGGCACGATCCCGACGCGCCGCTCGCCGGCGCGCGACTCCTTGACCACAGCCACCTTCACGGGCTCGAAACTAGAGCACACCGCACCGGCCCGTCACGTCAGCCGACGTCTGGGAACCGGACCCAGGTCGCATGTCGGTGGTCCGATTTGGCGCGGACACGACCGTTCTGTCGCACTCCAGGCCGCTTTCATCCTCGTCACATCGGCGTCAGAACCACTACGCTGCCGTCCAGTCCACCATGGGCTCTACAAATGGTGTCGCGCCGTGTCGGAACTACACCCAGCGGCACTCACATCTGGAGGTGCCATGCGCCCCGCAGCAATCGTTATCGTTGTCTGGCTTCTCATCGGAGTCATCGCAGCCGCGCAACGCGACTACTTCTCGAGAGCCGACAAGAACTGCGCCAAGTTCAGCACGACCGCGGTGACAATCATCGCGGGCCCGCTGAACTACGTCGGCGCGAACCCCAAGATCAAGTGCGACGTCCCGCAGCCCTCTCACTAATCCCCCGCCGGCCTAAGGTATCCGGCCGTCGCGGCAGGCCATCTCCACAGTTATCACCATTGCTGAGGTCGGCTGCTGTGACTCAGGGAGGTCTGTGCCGTCGCAGGAATCCGCACCCGTACCGCTGGTTCTGTTGACCGGTCTCGTGATCGGCGAGTCACCGCGGTGGCACGAGGATCGGTTGTGGTTCTGCCACTGGGGCGCGCACGAAGTCGTCGCGGTCGATGTCGACGGCAACAGCGAGGTCGTCACCCACGACCCGGAGGTCAGCCCGCACTCCATCCGACGGCATCGAGTTCCCCAACGGCATGGTTGTCACACCCGACAACTCCACGCTGATCATCTCCGAGTCCTTTGCCGGCAAGCTCACGGCGTGTAGGCCTGACGGACTGCGCTCCGGCTCGGTGTCGCCTCTTGTGCAGGCGCGCGGGGCGCTGGAGGATTGCGCTGTGAGCGTCCGAATGCGGGATTTGTTGATGGGGGAGCTGGAAACGCTGCGCTTCGAGCCAACGGAGAAGCGGATCCGGGGCAGTTCGGCGAGGTGACGGTGGTCGACAGCACGCGCGCGATGCTCGTCTGGGAGCCCAAGCGGGTGGTGCCGACCTACGCGGTGCCGGCCGAGGATATCGCTGGAGACGTCGACGTGGCGCCCCGCGAAGACGCGGCCGACACGGCGGTCGGTGTGGTCCGCTAGGCGCGCCGCAGTTGGGCGGGTTTCGCGTGTTCGATCCCAGCGTCCCGTTCACGGTCCGGACCACCGAGGGTGACCCGGTCACGGTACGCGTCCCTGGCGAAGTCCGTACGGCGGCGGGCTTCCGGGCGGCAGATCCTGCGCTCGCCGGGTATGTGATCGTCGACTTCCAGGCTTTCGACGCGTGGTACGAGGAGGACGAGCGTAACGTCGGGCACCCACGCGACCCGTTCCACCGCATCGACATCGTGCACAGCTCCCGTCACGTGGTCGTCAAGCGCGATGACGAGGTCCTCGCCGAGTCCTCGGACCCATATTTGCTGTTCGAGCCGCCACTGCCCGTCCGTTACTACCTGCCACCAGAGGAAGTGCGCACCGCTCTGCTGCAACAGAGTGGCACCACGACGTTCTACGCGTACAAGGGCAAGGCGTCGTACTGGTCGCACGGAGATGACAACGACCTCGCCTGGTGGTACCCCGAACCACTGCGCGAAGCGGCGGAAGTGACCGATCGGATCGCGTTCTTCAACGAGCGCGTCGATCTCCTCGTCGACGGCGCACAGCAGGAGCGGCCCGTGACCCCGTGGTCGCCCAGGTCGTAAGACATATCGCGACGCCTACGCAAAAGTTGGTTGACGACGTTCACGCGCACAACCTCTCGAGTACAAAGACCCGATCGAAGGCTGGACGTCCGGCCATCGCACCGCTCGGCACGGTGAAGGCCGCGCGGCTAACTGCGATGCCCTACCACGGTTTCGGCGAGCCGCTTCGCGTCTTGGCGCTCGGGTGACTAATCGGATGTCGCAACTTCTCTGTGAGGGAAAGGCGACTCCGCCGCGAAGTGGCGCCTACCCGGGTCCTGTGAGCAGGAACGGCGCGTACCTGTCAGCCGACGACCGCCGCCTCGTCCATCGTGTGTGGCTCGAAGCTATCCAGGAGCTCGCGGATTCTGCCGACTCCATCACTGAACGTGGGCGATGCTCGCCACGCTTCGATCTGTTCGAGCGACTTCCATGGTCCCGAACTGATGAAACGGTTGGGGACCTCACGATCGCGCAACAGCGTCGCGGATGAGCCCGGAAAGTCCGACTGTGTCTTCGTCGCCAGATCGCGCCACGCCAGGACGAACTCCTCCTCTCGGCCCTGCTTCACAGTCCAAATGCCCAGCGTGTAGATCGACACAATGACCAACCCCAATCCGTCGTATGCTCTGCCCGAATTATGCTCCGGGCATCGGGCCACAGCAGTGCTGGCGACCTGCTCAACCAGACCCCGCAGACGCAACCGTGCATTCCCCGCGCGAGCGTGCGCAAGTGGATCCTGAGTGGGACGCGACTGCGTGCTCGTTGTGTGGGCGGGCGAGTCGTTGGCCCGACTAGCCTCGATCGCCTAGCGTCAGTCCGAACAGTTACCGAAGTCGAACTCGAAGTACTTGCCGTTCGGGCTGATGTGCTCGGTGACGTTAACCATCCCGTAGACCCCGCCGGTCGCCGTGCGGATGACGAACTTGTCCGTGCTCGTAAACGCGATCAGCTCGTTGGCGTCGGACGCGTAGGCGCTCCCGCCGAACCAGTTGGCGCCGGTCACCGAGTAGCTGTTGCCGGCAGCGTCCTGAAACGTGGCGCGATTGAACGTGCCGGCCGCCCCAACCATCGCAACAGGTCCCGGTTGGCACGAGCGGCAGGAAACACGTGTCGAAACGAACCCATCTGACCGACCACGCCCATGCAGGAGGTCTACAACAAGCGGCCGGGTTCAGACAACGCCTCTTCGGTCGCACGACAGCAACACAGGGCACGCGGTCGAAGTGTCCACTTGGCCCTAGCCCTTCGACGGCGCCGACGGACACGATCGGTGTCATGACAAACAGGACTCAACGAGCCGTTGACGCTTCCACCGCGGGTTCTTCATCTTCAGCCTGTCGCTGGTTGCTCCTACTGACGCGACGGCCCTCAGGTCCAGCGCCGGGATGCTGCGGAGCGATCCGGCGAGGTTCGGTCACTTCGGCGTCTCGATGTCGCGGTAGTAGGGGCGCCAGATCAGCCTGTACACCCGCAGCCGCTTCGGCAGCGACCGCAAGCCTGGGATGTACGGCACGAGCACGAAAGCCAGTGTGAGCAGCATCATCAAGACCCAGACGAGGGCGTCGGCGTTCTCGGAGGTGGAGAACGGTTTGATCTGGTACCAGAAGGTGTAAAGCCACAGCCAGGCCTGACCCGGGTAGTTGCCGGTCTCGTTCATCATGCCCCACTGGTCGCCGCCCAGATGCTGGTCGATGGCCAGGGACTCGAGGTAGGAGCCGTCGGCGAGGAACAGTAACGGCGCGGTGTAGTCGGTTTGGTAGAAGCGGCCTTGTGCAAGCAGTGCGCCGTCGAGACCGCCTGATTGGGCGAGTTTCAACAGCTGGGTCAGCATGACAGGCACCGGCCCGTAGTCGCCTGGTTCGACTTTCGCCGGGTCGCCGTCCGGAGCCTTCGCCAACGCGTCGTCATATGCGGACGCCCATTCATGTTGCTGGCTGGAGCCGGCCGACGTCCACATCGCCAACGCTGCTCGCAGGCCGGTGTTCACCGCGGCGCCCTGCAGCGGCCCCACGACGAACTCCTGGGCGGCGTCCACCGGAATCGTGACGCCAGGCCAATTCTGCGGCGCGAGCGGCCCGATCTTCTGCGCAGCGCTGGGATCGTCGGTGTAGGGGGCGCCGTAGGTGGCTGAGCCACTGGTGCCGTCGAGTTCGGTGGCAGCGGTCGCGACGAAGTCTTTCGGTGCCGCTTGCGCCCACTGCCCGAGGGTGATCTGTTTGTCATCCGGTGACGAGAACACGGCGGCTAGTACGACGGTCAGCAGCGTCACCACAAGCAACGCGATGACGAATTCCTTGACGAGATCGTAGGAGCGTTTCGGACCGGTCCAAGCAAGCGCATCCGGATCCGACGGGCGCCGGTTCTCGTCCGGCACGAGCGCGGTCACGACTCCTCTCCGGCTTCCTCGGACCCCTGCGGAACCAGTGTTGCCGTCGACCGTGGCGGGAACGGGGGCACCACCCCGTGCCGGCGGACCAGCAGGACGTGAATGACGACGAGAATGCCGACGGCCAGCGGTAGCAAGACGATGTGCCACATCAGCATCTGGCCGAAGTCAAGCACGTTGAAGTACGCGCCGATGCCGACGGAGTTCAGGCCGTCCTTGGCCTCGGTTGCGATGAACTGTGAGTCGAAGTTCTGCTGCGACAGGTAGCCAGTGAAGGCAGTCCCGATAGACGCAAGGAACGCGACCGCCCCGGTGATCCAGGTCATCGCCCGCCTGCCCCGCCAGGCCGCCATGAAGAACTTGCCCCACAGGTGAATCACCATGAACGCCATGAACAGCTCGGTGCTCCACAAGTGAGTGCTGTTCACGTAGTGACCAACACTCGAAACGTGCCACCACGTCGGGCCCTCCAGCGCGAGCATGCCACCGGAGACCAGGACGACGATAAAGGCTGCGATAGTCAGCACGCCGAACACGTAGATCCATGAACCTACGTAAGCCGGTTGCTCGTCCGGCAGCAGTTGATCGGGAGGAAAGCTCCGCAGGGCGCGACGGCGCACCCGCACGGTCCAGCTTGATCGTTCCCCCACAGGTTCGGGATCGGCGTTCACTTGCGTCGCCTCGTTCCGGGGAACGGCAGCAGCAGAGCCGCCACGAAGAGCGCGATCATCACGAGAATGACGACGAGATTCGCCACCGAGATCTGCACGACATCCCAGTGCACATAGTGGCCCGGATGGTTGAGGTCCACGGCCAGAACCGTTGGCGGAACGTGCGTGCGCTCGGCGACGCTCATGACCCAATTTCCCTTGATGTGGTCTCTTGATCTACGTACACGTCCACCCTTGACCAACGGGTCCACACCGGCATAGGGACCAAGGGCCTGGATGGGTCGCCGAAGGACCCACCCGGGCGAACGACCGGCGCCTGCGCTCGCGTCTAGACGGCGGGAATACATTGGACGCATGGCCGCGACGCAGGTCTGGTTCTTGAACTCAGACGGAATCGAGGAGCACACGCTCGAGGAGCTGCCGGACCTGTTGAAGCGGTCTGACGGCTTCACGTGGGTGGACGTTCCGAGCTGGGACGACCAGACCGAGCACCTGCTCACCGAGACGTTCGGCGCCCACCCGATGGTGATCGCTGCCTGCCGCGACCGCAATCACGTTCCCCAGAGTCACAGGTACGCGCGGCACGCGTTCGTCGTACTGCACAGTCTGGTGTTCGGCCAGGCCGGTCATGTCCACATGCTTGAGCTGGACCAGCTCGTGTCGTCGAACTACCTGGTCACGTTGCACGGCCCCCTCAACCCCAAGG
This sequence comes from Nocardioidaceae bacterium, assembly GCA_040002845.1. Lineage (GTDB taxonomy): Bacteria > Actinomycetota > Actinomycetes > Propionibacteriales > Nocardioidaceae > JBDUDR01. Next base: position 5,509 of record JBDUDR010000058.1, on the reverse strand, counting down.
TCGACCCTGCTGAATCGCTCGTCGAGACGGAGGGCGTACGGCGGCGGATCGAGGCGGGCCGGTTTCATCCCTCAAATCCCAGCGAGCTCTCTTTTGCCATCGTGTCGGCGATCGCGAGACGGCAACGCACCTTGATCGGACATGTGGCCGAAAAGATCCCGAGCTTGGAGGCTCGGGTGATGGAGGGGGAGTTCCGCGAGCCGGAGCAACTGCTGGAGGAGCTGTTCTTGATCCGCCACGAGCTGATAACTGCTCGTACGATGGCGGCTCAGGCCCACGATGTCTACGCGCGGATCACCTCGCTGGCGCGCAGCGGCAACAGCGCCGATTTGTCGTACGTCAGCGACCTGGCCGACCAGTTCGACCGCGTGCGAAGCATTGCCGACGGGGAGAGCCAGTTCCTGTTCGGCGTGATCGACCTGTACCAAACTCGGGTGACGACCAAGATGACCGTCGCGATGGAGCGGCTGGCGGTGATCGCCGCCGTCACCCTTCCGGTTACCGCTCTCGCGTCGGTCTACGGGATGAACGTGATCGTCAACGCGCACACGCAATTCGTTCAGCTGCTCCTCGTGCTGGCCGTGATGGTCGTCATCAGTGGGCTGCTGCTCCGCTGGGCCCGTCGCCAGGGCTGGTGGTGAGCGGGAGAACCCGCGGCGGCGATGATATGCCATACGGCTGGCTGGGAGCTCTGGCCGGAGTGGCCTACCTCGTGGCACTCGTGATCAAGCGAGTACGCAGCTAGGCTAAGGCGTGTCTCCCATGGTCAGACTTCGAGGACTTCGCGGACGTCCGCAGATCCCCACCCCGTCGCAGGTCCGGCCCGAGCTGGTCTCGGTCCGTGAGCTCGACCTCACCCAAGGAGGGTGAACCATGTCCGACCTCATCACCAGCGATCTGGTACGCCTCGACACGAGCCTGGGCGCGGACAAGCACGAAGCGATTCGTGCCCTCGCCTCCCTCGTCGGAAGCGCCGGACGCGCCGACGACGTCGAGCAGCTGGCCACGGACGCCCTCGCCCGTGAGGCGACCTCCCCCACCGGCCTCCCCGGTGGCATCGCCATCCCGCACTGCCGGACGACCGGCGTCTCCGAACCGACCCTCGCCTTCGTCAGGATGGAGCCGAAGGTGGACTTCGGCGCCAAGGACGGTCCGGCCGACCTCGCCTTCCTGATCTTGGCACCTGCCGACGACGACGCCACTCACCTCCAGCTGCTTACCAAGCTCGCCCGAGCGCTCGTCAGGCCGGCCTTCACCGACTCACTCCGCGCCGCGGAGACGCCCGACCAGGTCGTCGCGCTGGTGATGGACGTACTAACCCCGGCGGACGCGGTCGCTGCCCCCGCAGGTGCGCCCGTTGCGGCTGCGGCGGCTGCTCCCGCCGCTGCGTCGATCAGCAAGGATGACGCTCCTGCCGTACGGCGCAGCCTCGTCGCGGTGACCGCCTGCCCGACCGGCATCGCACACACGTACATGGCCGCCGAGGCCCTGGAGGCAGCCGCCGAGAGGGCGGGCGTGGATCTCCACGCCGAGACCCAGGGCTCCGCGGGGTCGACGCCACTCTCGCGGGAGACCATCGCGGCAGCCGATGCGGCGATCTTCGCCGTCGACGTCGGTGTCCGGGACCGCGGCCGGTTCGCCGGCAAGCCGCTCGTCTCCTCGGGAGTCAAGCGCCCGATCGACGATGCCGACACGATGATCGCCGAGGCCCTGCGGTACGCCGACGACCCGAACGCACCGCGTGTGGAGGGCAGCCTCACGGCCGGGGAGTCGGGTGGCGGAGCCGACGAGACCTGGGGCGGGCGCACCCGTCGAGTCCTGATGACCGGCGTCTCGTACATGATCCCGTTCGTCGCCGCAGGCGGTCTGCTCATCGCCCTGTCGTTCCTGCTCGGCGGCTACGAGATCGTCGGGCCTTACGGCGACATCGCGGTGAACAACACCCTGTTCGACCTGCCGGACCCGTCCGCCCTGGGGCTCCAGCACGCGCTGTTCGGCTCCGGGTTGATGGTCTACATCGGCGCGCTCTTCTTCATCATCGGCAAGACCGCCTTCATGTTGTTCATCCCCGCGCTGGCCGGCTACATCGCCTACGCTATCGCCGACCGGCCCGGCATCGCCCCCGGCTTCGTGCTGGGTGGACTGGCGGCCAACCTGTTCAACGTGCAGACGACTGATGCCAGCCCGGTTGCCCTGCCCGCCACCGGTTTTCTGGGAGCCATCATCGGTGGCGTCCTGGCCGGAGTGATCGCGCACTGGATCGCCAGCTGGAAGGTGCCGACCTGGGCGCGGGGGCTGATGCCCGTGCTCATCATCCCGCTGCTCACCTCGATCGTCGCCGGACTGCTGATGATCGTCGTCCTGGGCAAGCCGATCAGCTGGCTGATGGGTCAGCTCACCGACGGCCTGAACTCGATGAGCGGCAGCAGCGCGGCCCTGCTCGGCGTCATTCTCGGCCTGATGATGGCCTTCGACATGGGCGGCCCGCTCAACAAGGTCGCCTACAGCTTCGCGGTCGCCGGCGTCGGCACGGCTGCTGCCGCAACGGACGCACCCGAGCTGAAGATCATGGCCGCGGTCATGCTCGCCGGCATGGTCCCGCCGATCGCGCTGGCCCTTGCGACCGTCGTACGCCCCGGGCTGTTCACGGTCGCCGAGCGTGAGAGCGGCAAGGCCGGCTGGCTGCTGGGTGCCTCGTTCATCACCGAGGGGGCGATCCCCTTCGCCGCGGCCGACCCCTTGCGCGTCATCCCCTCCATCATGCTGGGCAGCGCGGTCACCGGAGGCCTGGCCGAGGCCCTCGGCGTGAGCGTCCGCGCGCCTCACGGCGGCATCTTCGTGCTGTTCGCCGTGGACGGCGTGGTTGGATACCTGATCGCCCTCTCAGCCGGTGTGCTCGTCGGCGCCGCCGCGGTCCTCGCCCTCAAGACCCTCTCCGGCGGAGACGCCGACATCGCGACCGTCTGACCGTTTGGCGGAGCAGGACCTTTGAAGTGTTTGGGGTAAGTGACTGGGGTCCTGACCCCGACGAGTTACCCCGAACCTCAGAAATAGTAGGGGTACGGAGACCAGTCGGGATCGCGCTTGTGCAGAAACGAGTCCCGACCTTCGGCGGCCTCGTCGGTGCCGTAGGCGAGCCGGGTGGCCTCGCCGGCGAACAGCTGCTGGCCGACCAGCCCGTCGTCGACCAGGTTGAAGGCGTACTTCAACATCCGCTGCGCGGTCGGCGACTTGCCGTTGACCTTGCGGGCCCACTCCAGCGCCGTCGTCTCCAGCTCGGCGTGTGGCACCACAGCGTTGACCATCCCCATCCGGTACGCGGCCGCCGCGTCGTACTCCGCGCCCAGGAAGAAGATCTCGCGGGCGAACTTCTGCCCGACCTGACGCGCGAGGTAGGCCGAGCCGAATCCCCCGTCGAAGCTCGCCACATCCGCATCGGTCTGCTTGAACCGCGCGTGCTCGGCGCTGGCCAGGGTCAGGTCGCAGACCACATGCAGGCTGTGACCGCCACCGGCTGCCCAGCCGGGAACCACGCAGATCACCACCTTGGGCATGAACCTGATCAGCCGCTGGCATTCCAGGATGTGCAGCCGCCCGAGGCGCGCCCGGTCCACCGACTCAGACGTCTCCCCTTCGGCGTACTCATAGCCGGCTCGCCCCCGGATCCGCTGGTCTCCCCCGGAGCAGAACGCCCACCCACCGTCCGTCGGCGAAGGACCATTGCCCGTGAGGAGTACGCATCCGACATCGGACGACATCCGGGCGTGCTCGAGGGCGGAGTACAGCTCGTCGACGGTGTGCGGCCGGAACGCGTTGCGCACCTCGGGACGGTCGAACGCGATGCGTACCGTGCCCTGGTCTACGGCCCGGTGGTAGGTGATGTCGGTCAGGTCGTCGAAACCGGCGACGGGTCGCCAGGCCGATGGGTCGAAGATCTCCGACACGATGGCTGCCATCCGCCGAGGATATTCGCCCCGCCCGCGGCGCCGACTCAGACGCGGCCGGGCTCGCCCTCGGCGACCTGGGATGTCTCCTGATGGGTCACCCGCTGCCCGCAGAGCACGAAGTAACCGACGAAGCAGACGACGAACGCCACGGCGACGCCGAGGTTGGCCACCCCCCAGGTGCCGTCCTTGCCGCCCAGGCCGAAGGGGCCTAGGAGGTAGCCCTCCCAGCTGAAACCGTCTGAGAAGTTGCGCACAAGACCCCAACCCAGCCCGGTAGCCAGCAGCATCAACCCGATGGAGACCCAGTTCTCGGAGCCGTACCTTCCTTTCAGGTCGAACAGCGCGGCGTCGTCGTAGTCACGTTTGCGCAGGGCCAGGTCAGCCAGGAACACGCCACACCAGGCGGTGATCGGCACCCCAAGGGTGATCAAGAAGCCTGTGAACGGTCCGATGAAGTCCTGCGCGACCCACACGACGTAGATCGAGCCGATGATCATCAGTACGCCATCAAGGCCTGCGGCCATCCACCGCTTGACCGGCAGCCCCAAGGCCAGCAGGGTGAGACCCGACGAGTAGATGTCGAGCACGGCCCCGGCAATCAGCCCGAGCACGGCGACCACCGCGAACGGCACGAGGTACCACGTCGGCAGGAGGTCGGCCAGGGTGCCGATCGGGTCGGCGCTGATCTTTCCGATGAGGCCGGGTCGCGAGCCGACCAGCAGCAGACCGTAGACCAGCAAGATCACCGGTGCGATCGCGCTGCCGAAGATCGTCCACCACAGGACTCCGGCGCTCGACGCCGATCGTGGCAGGTAGCGCGAGTAGTCGGCTGCCGAGTTGGTCCAGGACAGCCCGAACGCGGTCATCATCAACAGCAGCGCACCGATCACAGCCGTCATGGATCCTGAGGCCATCCCGTTGATCCGGTCCCAGTTCAGCTCATCCACGGTCAGCAGGATGTAGCCGACGGTTATGACCACGGTTGCGACGGTGATGACCATCTGCAGCCGCATGATCAGGTCGAAGCCGATGATGCCGGCGAGAACGATGATCGCGACGACGACCAGGAACGCGACCACCTTAGTGAAGTCGCCCGCGCTCCACCCGAGGTCCTTGAAGATCGTCGCGGTCGCCAGCACGGCCAACGAGACCAGCACAATCTCCCACCCGATCAGGATCAGGTAGCCGACGAGACTCGGCAGCGCGTTGCCGCGTACTCCGAACGAGGCCCGTGACAACACCATCGTCGGGGCCGAGCCGCGTTTACCGGCCAGCGAGACCAGGCCGACCAGTATGAACGACAGAACCGTGCCCACGATCGAGGCGACCAGTGCCTGCCAGATGTTCAGCCCGAAGAACAGGACGAAAGCGGCGTACGACAAGCCGAAAACGGAGATGTTTGCGGCGCACCACGGCCAGAAGAGGTCGCTCGGCTTGCCCTTGCGCTCAGCCTCGGTTATCTCGCCATTAACGGCTTTGGGGTTTAGGGCGTTAGCGAACTGATCGTAGATTTCTAGCACACGAGTGGGTGCAAAGTCGAAAAGATAGGCTGACTCTTTAGC
>JBDUDR010000057.1:0-15159 GCA_040002845.1 Nocardioidaceae bacterium | reverse complement strand
TGCTTGACGAGCAGTACACCGACCACGTCAGCGACTTGCCGAGCGCAGTAGGTGGCCAGCCGCCAGGATCTCACTCACGGTCTGGTTCGGCGTCTTGGGCTTGTGGCTGAGTAGAGGTGCGGTATTCGTCACGGCTGCTCAGCCAGAAGGTCCCGACCTGGTCGATCACGATGGTGCCTAGGTTGAGTACGTTGCTCCCGCGCCCACACCATGGAGAGGAAGACGATGAGTCAGCTCAGCGACGAGGCCCGCGCCGTCGTCGACGACAAGAACTTTGCCTTCGTGTCAACCATCCAGCCCGACGGGTCACCACAGGCCTCGCTGGTCTGGATCACCCGGGACGGCAACGACCTGCTGTTCTCGACTCTGCGGGGTCGCCGCAAGGAGCGCAACCTTGCACGCGACCCCCGGATCGCCGTGCTCGTTCACCCCGCCGACGACCCGTACGTCTACCTCGAGGTGCGCGGCCGGGTGGAGGTCACCGAGCGAGGTGGCCGGGAGCTGATCAACGCGCTGGCGACGAAGTACACAGGAGCAGCGGAGTTCCAAGAACGGCGACCGGATGCCGTTCGCGTCGTCGTGCGGGTCAAGGCGCACAAGGTCGTGTGGCGCACCTAGCTGTGGAGCAGAACAGCACTAGCTGACGCGATGGAACAAACCGGACACACCGGGCGTTCGGGTTCGAGACTTCAGGTCCAATGACTGAGACACTGAGCCGAATCCGGAACCGCTACACCCCTCCCGGCGTTTTCGCAAGTGATTGATCAAGCTCCTTCGGGGGAGATGTCTCAAATGCTCACCATGTTCATCACGATGCTCGCCATCCTGGTGGTCGCCGGGCTCACGGTCGCCTTCGTGGCTTTCCCGCACCGGGGCCGTGACATTCCCCGGGCTCGCTGGCTGTCTGACCTCATGAGCAAGGCGGCCCATCGGGTCAACACCTATTCCACGTCGCTCTGATCCCTGGCTCATCGCGCCGGACGCCCGGTGCAAGGATGAGCAATCATGGGTGTCCTACTGACTGTCGTTGTGGTCCTGGCGGCCCTGGCGGTAGTCGCGGGCGCTGTCCTCGGCCTTGTGACGCGCACTCGACGGGCCGCCCGATCCCGGGTCGAGCGGCCGAGTAGGCCGACCGGACCGGCCCCCCCGGTCATCGAAGACGCCGACCGTCTCGAACCGCGCCTCGAGGCTGGCGCGGTCCTGGTCGGGGAGCGTCCGGAACCGGTCGACGGGCGACTGGTACGGCTACGCGGGCGACTCGCGCGATCCCAGAGCACGCTCGGTCGTGGTCTGCTCGCGCTGCTCAGTCGCGATCGCATCGATGAGGACACCTGGCAAGGCGTCGAGGACATCCTGCTCCTGGCGGACGTAGGTGTGGTGCCGACGGATGAGCTGGTCAACCGGCTGCGGGACCGGGTCCGGATCGAGGGCATCGGGTCCCCGGAGGCGGCCCGCGCCGTACTTCGCGAGGAGCTGGTCTCGCTGGTCGACGCCGGACTGGGCCGAGACCTGGCCATTGACCGACACGACGATCTGCCGGCAGTTGTGTTGGTGGTCGGCGTCAATGGCACCGGCAAGACCACCACGGTCGGAAAGCTAGCCCGGGTTCTGGTGGCTGAGGACAAGGATGTGCTGCTCGCGGCTGCCGACACCTTCCGGGCTGCGGCCGCCGATCAGCTCCAGACCTGGGGGCAACGCGTCGGCGTGCCGACGGTCCGCGGGGCCGAAGGGAGTGATCCGGCGAGTGTTGCGTTCGACGCCGTCAGGGCCGGGGTGGACCAGGAGGTCGACACCGTACTGGTCGACACGGCCGGACGGCTGCATACCAAGACCGGCCTGATGGACGAGCTCGGCAAGGTCAAACGAGTGGTGGAGAAGCAGGCCCCGGTGACCGAGGTACTGCTCGTGCTCGATGCCACCACCGGGCAGAACGGACTGACCCAGGCGAAGGTGTTCGCAGACGTCATCGACATCACGGGCATCGCCTTGACCAAGCTCGACGGAACCGCCAAGGGGGGCATCGTGATCGCTGTGCAACGTGAGCTGGGCGTGCCCGTCAAGCTGGTGGGCCTTGGTGAAGGCCCCGACGACCTCGCGCCCTTCGACTCCGAAGCGTTCGTCGACGCGTTGTTGGGCGACGGCTGACGGCGGCTGACGGCGGCTGGCGGCGGCCCTGGCTCCCTATTTCACACACTCGTAACACAGTCTCGTCAGGTGTCACGAAGCCGCAACCTACGGCGGCGTCGGTTGAAACCTCGCCCGCCCAGACTCTGCGCAAGTAGGACGTCGCCCGCGGCTCGACATCGTGGTCTCACGTGGGCGGCGTGAACCCTGGTCAGCGAGGAGATCGTCGCGATGAATTCCGGTGATACCGCTTGGGTGCTGGCGAGCAGCGCCCTGGTCTTGTTGATGACCCCCGGACTGGCGTTCTTCTACGGCGGCATGACGCGCTCCAAGAGCGTCCTGAACATGATGATGATGAGCACCATCACGATCGCAGTCGTGTCCGTGATGTGGGTGCTCTACGGCTACTCGCTCGCCTTCGGCCACGGCAGCGGGAACGGGTTCGTCGGAGGTTTCTCCGACCTCGGGCTCGAGGGCATGTACGACCAGATCGCCGTCAACGGGGCGCAGCTCACGATCCCGGCCTTGGCGTTCGTGGTGTTCCAGATGATGTTCGCGATCATCACACCGGCCCTGGTCAGCGGCGCCATCGCGGATCGAGCGAGGTTCGGCGCGTGGATCGTCTTCGTCCTGGCCTGGACCACACTGGTCTACTTCCCGGTGGCGCACTGGGTGTTCGACTTCGGTACGGCCGACGGCTCGGGTGCCGGCTGGCTGGCCAGGTGGGGTGTTGTCGACTTCGCGGGTGGTACCGCCGTTCACGTGAACGCGGGAGCCGCCGGGCTTGCCCTCGCCTTCGTGCTCGGCAAGCGGGTGGGCTGGAAACGGGACCCGATGCGCCCGCACAACGTGCCGTTCGTACTTCTGGGCGCCGCACTGCTGTGGTTTGGCTGGTTCGGTTTCAACGCCGGGTCCGCAGGTGCCGCCAGCGGTGACGCCGCGCTCGCCTTTGTCAACACCCAGGTCGCTACCGCCGCCGGCGTGCTCGGATGGTTGATCGTAGAGCGCCTCCGCGATGGCCACGCGACCACGCTCGGCGCCGCCTCCGGCGCGGTTGCGGGGCTGGTCGCGATCACGCCTGCTTGTGCGGCCCTATCGCCCATCGGAGCGATCCTGCTGGGCGTGCTGGCGGGCGCGGCCTGCGCAGTCGCCGTGACCATCAAATGGCGGTTCGGCGTGGACGACTCGCTCGACGTCGTGGGTGTTCACCTTGTCGGCGGAGCAGTGGGGTCGATCTTGATCGGCTTCCTGGCGGTCAAGAACTCCTACTACGGGCTGGATGGACTTCTGTACGGCGGCGGTGCGAGCCTGCTTGGCAAGCAGGTCGTCGCCGTGCTGGCCGTCGGCTCCTACTCGTTCGTAATGGCGTACGTGATCGGCACGGTCATCGACAAGGTGATGGGCTTCCGGGTCACCGCGGACGACGAGACGGCCGGCATCGACCTGGCCGAGCACGCAGAGACCGGCTATGACCTCCAGCCTGCGCAGGGTGGTCCGTATGCGCTGGTCCCGGCGGGTGCGGCGGGGCATGGCCAGACCTCTGAGGAACGTACGACCGAGGAGAGTGTGACGGCATGAAGCTCATCACGGCGGTCATCAAGCCACACAAGCTGGAGGATGTGCGCGCGGCTCTCGAGGCTTTTGGAATCACCGGGATGACGGTGACCGAGGCCAGCGGGTTCGGACGGCAGAAGGGCCACACCGAGGTCTATCGCGGCGCGGAGTACGACGTGGCCCTGGTGCCCAAGGTGCGGCTGGAGGTGCTCGTGGACGAGAACGACGCCCCCGACGTCATGGACATCATCGTCAAGAGCGCGGCCACCGGGCGGATCGGCGACGGCAAGGTCTGGATGGTGCCGGTGGACGGCATCATCCGGGTACGCACCGGCGAGCGGGACGCCGCCGCGATCTGATCTGGCACCAGCAGCAGACCCGGGTACGACACGAGGGGACGGTCATGAGCGCGCTGGCGGGCTCACCCACCGAGCGGCGACGTGAGCTCGTTCGGCAGCGCAAGGAGAAAGCCGCCCGGGCCGACGAGCGCCTGGGCGAGCTCTTCGCCTCAGCAACTCGTGACGCCGGGGTGGCTGGCTCCCGTCTCAGCCTGGTCGCGGTCGGCGGCTACGGGCGCAGTGAGTTGTCGCCGCACAGCGACCTGGACGTCGTGCTGGTGCACGGACCGGATCTGGATGAGTCTTCGACGGCGCAGCTGGCGGAGAAGATCTGGTACCCCGTGTGGGACGAGGGCTACCGCCTGGACCACTCCGTTCGCTCGCTGGACGGGGCTGCGTCGGCCGCCGGCTCCGACCCGCGGGTCGCGATGGGCTTTCTCGACGCCCGGCACGTCGCGGGCGACGGAGCGTTGACATTGGAGCTGAGGTCTCGACTGCTGACCCAGTGGCGGCGGCAAGCCAGGGAGCGCGTTCCGGAGCTGGCCTCGTTGTCTCGCGATCGCTGGCGGTTGGTCGGCGATCTAGCCCACCTGGTCGTTCCCGACCTCAAGGAAGCCAAGGGCGGTCTTCGAGACGTCACCACGCTGCGCGCGCTGGTCGCCTGCTGGCTGGTAGACGTGCCACATGCCGAGCTCGATCGCCTGCGAGCCACTCTGCTGGATGTTCGCGACGCGCTGCACCTGGTGTCGAACCGGGCCAGCGACCGGCTCCGACCGGAATATCTCGACGAGGTCGCGGTCATCTTGGGTGGGGAGACACGCGACTCGTTGCGCCTGCGGGTCACCGAGGCCGGCCGCCGCATAGCGCACCTGTCCGACCTGACCTGGCGACGGGCGGAGCACGCGCTGGCCACACCGCGCCCGCGCGCTGCGCGGGGCCCGGTACACGTGATCGTGGCCGCCGGGGTCGCGGAACAGGATGGGGAGATCGTGCTCGCGGCGAACGCTCGGCCCGCTCGCGATCCGCTGCTGCCGCTCAGGGCGGCGGTCGCGGCAGCTGAGCAGGACGTCATGCTGTCGCCGGTGTCTGCCGTCACGCTGGCTCGTGAGTGCCCACCGATGCCGGTGCCGTGGCCGTTCGAGGCGCGCCATCTGCTCACCCGGCTGCTCGCTGCCGGTCCGGCGCTCGTCCAGGTGTGGGAGACGCTGGACCAGGCCGGCGCGATCGAGCAGCTGTTGCCCGAGTGGGCCACCGTCCGATCACTGGCTCCCCAGTCTCCGGTCCACCGGCACACCGTCGACCGGCATCAGATCCAGACGTGTGTGGAGGCAGCTTCGCTGGTCCGCGCAGTGGCTCGGCCCGACCTGTTGCTCACGGCCGCCCTGCTGCACGACATCGGCAAGGGTCGGCACGGCGACCACAGCGAGCTGGGAGAGGTCATTGCGTGGGACGTCGGCGGCCGGTTCGGTTACGACAGCGGTGACGCGGCGACCGTCGCCATGCTGGTACGCCACCATCTGCTGCTGATCGAGACCGCAACCCGGCGTGACCTGGCAGATCCGAGTACGACTCGACAGGTGGCCGATGTCGTGCGTACTCGCTCACGACTCGACCTGTTGGCTGCGCTTACCGAGGCCGACGCCCGAGCCACCGGATCGTTGGCATGGACCGACTGGCGGCGGCGGCTGCTCGCTGATCTCGTGCACCGGGTGCGCATCGAGCTGGGACCGACGCCGTTGATCGAGCGCAGTCGGCGTGCCCGCCCGGTTCCCCGTGTCACCGGCGACTTCCTGCTCGACGTGGTTCATGACGGCGAGGTCGCGACCATCGAGTTCGCGGCTCCGGACCGCACCGGGTTGCTGTCGGCGGTCGCCGGCGGCCTCGCCCTGTTGAGCCTCCAGGTACGGCGGGCGGATGTGCGCACGCATCGGGGGGTGGGCGCTTCCACCTGGCAGGTGGTCACGACCGAGATCGACGCAACCCGGCTGCGCGACGTGATCAGGCTCTCCCTGCAGGGTGTTCGCGGGAGTCGGCTCAACAGCCTTCCGACGGGGAGACCGCAGCTGGCGCCGAACGTGTTCGTTCGAGAGGGCGCCTCGCACCGGGCGACAGTGCTGGAGGTGCGCGCCGGCGACCGGCCGGGCCTGCTGCACGACATCTGCCGCATTCTCGAGCAGCACGCCGTCGACGTGCGGTCAGCGCATCTGGACACCGTCGGACCCCAGGCCGTGGACGTCTTCTACGTCTGCGACAGCTGCGGCGCTCCGCTGGATGAGTCGGACCTCGAGATCTTGCTACCTGCTCTTCGATCGGGCCTCGTGGAGGGGTGACCTTGCGCAGCCGGACTACCCTGTTGGAGACACCCGTTCGCTGACGCGAGGACTCCACCACCTGTGTTCGCCACCCTGCAAGACCGACTGGCCGCGACGTTCAAGACGCTGCGCGGCAAGGGCCGGCTGTCCGAGTCGGACATCGATGCGACGTGTCGCGAGATCCGGATCGCCCTGCTCGAGGCCGATGTTGCGCTGCCTGCGGTGCGCGAGTTCATCGCGGCGATCAAGGAGCGCGCGCTGGGCGCCGAGGTCAGCCAGTCGCTCAACCCCGCACAGCAGGTCATCAAGATCGTCAACGAAGAGCTCGTCACGATCCTCGGTGGTGAGACCAGGCGGCTGCGTTTCGCCAAGCGTCCGCCTACGGTCATCATGCTCGCTGGGCTGCAGGGGTCCGGGAAGACCAGCTTGGCGGCCAAGCTGGGGCGCTGGCTCAAGGAGCGTGGCAACTCCCCGATGCTCGTCGCTGCCGACTTGCAACGCCCCAACGCGGTCGCGCAGCTGCAGGTGGTGGGGGATCAGGCCGGTGTCACGGTGTTCGCTCCGGAGCCGGGCAACGGCGTTGGGGATCCGGTCGACGTCGCGCGGCGCGCTCTGGAGGAAGCCAAGCGCACCCTGCACGACGTGATGATCGTCGACACCGCCGGACGGCTGGGCATCGACGCAGAGCTGATGCAACAGGCCGCGAACATCCGAGACGCCGTCGGCCCCGACGAGACGTTGTTCGTTGTCGACGCGATGATCGGCCAGGATGCCGTCACAACGGCACTGGCGTTCCTCGAGGGCGTCGGTTTCGACGGGGTCGTACTCACCAAGCTCGACGGTGATGCTCGAGGCGGCGCGGCGTTGTCGGTCGCGCAGGTCACCGGGCGCCAGGTGATGTTCGCTTCGAACGGCGAGAAGGTCACCGACTTCGACGTGTTCCACCCCGATCGGATGGCGTCGCGCATCCTCGGTATGGGCGACATGCTCACCTTGATCGAGCACGCGGAGAAGGCCTTCGACGCCGACCAGGCGGCGGCGGCCGCCGCGAAGCTGCAGGGCAGGGGCACGGAGTTCACCCTCGACGACTTCCTGGAGCAGATGCAGGCAGTACGCAAGATGGGTTCACTCAGCAAGATCTTCGGCATGCTCCCGGGGATGGGCGAGTTCCGCAATGAGATCGACAACATAGACGAGCGCGAGATCGACCGGATCCAGGCGGTCATCTTGTCGATGACTCCCGCGGAACGGGCGAACCCGAAGGTGATCGACGGGTCGCGCCGAGCTCGCATCGCCGCCGGCTCCGGCACGCAGGTGTCTGACGTGAACGGGTTGGTGGACCGGTTCTTCGAGGCGCGCAAGATGATGACGGCGATGGCCAACGGGCAGGGTCTCCCCGGAATGCCAGGGCTCCCCGGGATGGGCAGGCGGACCAGGTCCAAGCAGCTCGCGAAGAAGGGCAAGGCCAAGCGAGGATCGGGCAACCCGGCAAAGCGGGCCGCTCAGGCCAAGCAGCAAGCTCTCAAGCAGGCCACTGCGCCAGGCGAGGTCCCAGCGGCGTTCGGCGGGTCTCGTCGGCCCCAGGATCTGCCTGATGACTTCGAGCTGCCCGAGGAGTTCGGGAACCTGTTGCCACCCGGCTGACCGCTCAGGGCAGCTCGACCTGGACCCGCTAACGTCGGCCGCATGAGTCAGGCCCCCGCCCCGAGGTCTACCGCCTTCGCCTCCACGAGCCGACCGATCGCGGTGCGCGGAGTGGTGCTTCCAGAGGGCGAGCAACACAACCTGTTCGTCGTCGACGGACGGGTGACCTACGAGCCTGCGGCGGATGCAGAGCTGGTCGCGGAGGGATGGATCGTCCCCGGCCTGGTCGACGCCCATTGCCACATCGGGCTGGACGAGAACGGTGCGGTTCCCGACGACGTGGCAGAGGAGCAGGCTCTGACCACCAGAGACGGTGGCGCGCTGCTCGTCCGAGATGCGGGGACGGCCGCCGACACCCGCTGGATGGATGACCGCCTGGATCTGCCCCGGATCATCCGGGCCGGCCGGCACCTGGCGCGCACGAAACGGTATATCCGCAACTATGCCCACGAGATCGAGCCGGTCGACCTTCCGGCGTACGCGGCCGCAGAAGCCAGGCGGGGCGACGGCTGGGTCAAGCTGGTGGCCGACTGGATCGAGCGGGAGTCCGGCGACCTGACTCCATGCTGGCCCCGCGAGGCAGTGCTGGCAGCGATCGAGGCAGCACATGACGCGGGAGCTCGGGTGACTGCCCACGTGTTCGGCGAGCATGCGCTGCCGGACCTGATTCACTCCGGGATCGACTGCATCGAGCACGGAACGGGGCTCTCGGCAGACCTGGTGGACGCGATGGTCGCGCGAGGAGTCGCGTTGGTCCCGACCGTGCTGCAGCTGGAGAACTTCCCGCAGTACGCAGCGGCTGGCGAATCCCGGTTCCCGCTCTATGCCGACCACATGCGCGCCCTGCACGCACGCCGTCGAGAGACCATCGGAGCGGCGTACGAGGCCGGGGTGGCGATCTATGCGGGCACGGATGCCGGGGGCGTGCTGCCGCACGGGTTGCTGCCGAGGGAGGTGATCAAGCTGGCGGAGTACGGCCTGACACCGGCTGACGCGCTCGGGGCAGGGTCGTGGCGAGCCCGGGAATGGTTGGGGCTCAACGCCAACCTGGACGAAGGGGCACCCGCCGACCTCGTGGTGTACGAGTCAAACCCGCTTGACGATCTGCACGTGCTCACCTCGCCGACCCGGATCGTGTTGCGTGGCCGAGTGGTCGCGTGACCTCAGGACTCACTGGATTAGAGCGATCGGCGCGCCGTCTGGCACAATGGCGGGTCGAGTGCCAGGTGTGACGGACCCTCTCAGCCGTGACGCTTGCGCATCCGCCGAGTCGCAACAACGTGTCCCCACCCGATGTTGCGGGCTCCCCCCACATTCAGACCCAAGGGAGACACCCACACTCGTGGCAGTCAAGATCAGGCTCAAGCGCATGGGTAAGATCCGTGCTCCGTTCTACCGCATTGTCGTAGCAGACTCCCGCACCAAGCGGGACGGGCGGGTTATCGAGGAGATCGGAAAGTACCACCCCAAGGCCGACCCCTCGTTCATCGAGGTCGACACCGACCGTGCCCAGTACTGGCTCGGTGTCGGCGCGCAGCCGTCCGAGCCGGTGATGGCGATCCTCAAGCTCACCGGAGACTGGCAGAAGTTCAAGGGGGAGCCGGCGCCCGCGGCGCTGAAGGTAGCCGAGCCCAAGCGTGCCAAGGCCGACCTCTTCAACGATGCGCTGAAGGATGCTCATGGCGATCTGGGCACCGAGGCGGTGACGCGCAAGAGAACGGCCAAGAAGGCTGCCCCAGCCCGGGAGGCGCCCACGAAGAAGGCAGCCACGGCCGACGAGGTCGCAGACCCAGCACTTGCTGGACCATCTGAGGCCGCTCCCGTCGAGCCAGTGCCCGAGATCTCGGACGCACCCGCCGAAGCCAGCGCCGAACCGGTTGCCGAGTCGTCATCCGAGGTTGCGGCCCAGCCGCCCACCGCCGAGCCGGAGACGCCCACCGATGAGAAGGCCTGAGCACGATGCTCACTGATGTGCTCGAGCATCTGGTACGCGGGATCGTGGCGCATCCCGATGATGTGGCCGTGCGCACTCGCAACCAACGCCGTGGCCAGGTCATCGAGGTACGAGTCAACCCCGATGACCTGGGCAAAGTGATCGGCAGATCCGGCCGGACGGCAACCGCGCTGCGCACGGTGGTTGGTGCATTGGCCGGCCAGTCTGGAGCTCGGGTCGACTTCGTCGACGTCGACCGGGAGCGCTGACCGGCGAGCCACCCCGCGCCCGCCCCGGATAGGGGAGGATGCACGCATGTTGGTGGTGGTCGGCCGGATCGGTCGCAGTCACGGGGTGCGCGGCGAGGTGTCGGTCGAGCTGCGCACAGACGAACCCGACAAGCGATTCGCCGTGGGCGCCTCGCTCCAGACGGAGGGACCACGCCCTCGTCGGCTCACCATCAGGTCGGTACGCCCCCACTCCGGCCGGCTGCTGGTCGCGTTCGACGAGGTGCGTGATCGCAGCGATGCCGAGGCTCTTCGAGGTGCCATCCTCAGCGCCGAGATCGAGGCCGACCAGCGGCCGGATGATCCCGAGGAGTTCTACGACCGCCAGCTGATCGGTCTCCATGTGCTGGTCACTGACGGTGGTGCGGTCGGTGAGGTGACCGGCGTGGTACATCTGCCGCTGCAGGACGCGCTTTCCGTCAGGCGTGCCGATGGACGCGAGGTGCTGGTCCCGTTCGTCGCGGAGCTGGTGCCCGAGGTCGACCTCGCTTCGGGCACGCTCCGAGTGGCAGACAGACCGGGTCTGTTGGATCCCGACGATGACCGCCAAGCGGACCAGACGATCTCAGGCAACGGCTAGCCGATGCGCATCGACGTCATCTCGATCTTTCCCGACTACTTCTCTCCGCTGGGGCTGTCACTGGCCGGAAGAGCCCATCAGTCTGGCCTGCTCGATGTGCGCGTACACGATCTGCGGGATTGGACGCACGACCGTCATCGCACGGTCGACGACACCCCGTACGGCGGCGGCGCCGGCATGGTCATGCGTCCCGAGCCCTGGGGGGAGGCGCTCGATGCCCTGCTGGGGGCGGCGGATGCAGACCCGCCCGTCTTGGTCGTGCCGACGCCGTCGGGCCTGCCTTTCTCACAGGCCCGCGCCGAACGCCTCGCCGCGGAGCCATGGCTCGTGTTTGCCTGCGGCCGGTACGAAGGCATCGACCAGCGGGTGATGGACGACGCATCGACCCGGATGCCGGTGCGGGAGATCAGCATTGGCGACTTCGTGCTCAACGGTGGAGAAGTGGCCGCGCTGGCCATCATCGAGGCGGTCGTACGGCTGCTGCCGGGGTTCGTGGGCAACCCGGAGTCGCTGCTCGAGGAGTCGCACACGAGCGGCCTGCTCGAGTACCCGGTGTACACCAAGCCCCCGCACTGGCGCGGTTTGGACGTACCTGAGGTTCTGCTGTCCGGCGACCACGGGAAGGTGGCGCGGTGGCGAAGGGAGCAGTCGCTGCGACGGACCGCCGAGCGCCGACCCGATCTGCTCGCCAACCTCCCGGATGTGAGCGGGCAGACCGCCCGGGTCAGTACGGACACATCGCAGGAGGAGCCGCCGATTTAGCCGACCGGAGCGGGCTGTGGCAGACTTGTTCGTTGGGTCTGTTCGTCCTGAGACCGCGCAAATGCGGCCTCATCCGATGCTCTGCCAGCGGGGGAGCGTCTCGACGTGACGGCAGCCGATCCCCACAACGAGCACGACCGACACACGCGGTGACCCCTGGCACCGGCGAGGAAGCGACAGACCATGGCCAACGTCATCGATGCGCTCGCGCAGCAGTCCGTACGCAGCGACGTCCCCGAGTTTCGCTCCGGTGACACCTTGAAGGTGCACGTGCGAGTCATCGAAGGCACCCGCTCACGCGTCCAGGTCTTCCAGGGTGTGTGCATCCGGCTGCAAGGTTCCGGCGTCGGTCGTACGTTCACGGTCCGCAAGATCAGCTTCGGTGTCGGTGTCGAGCGGACCTTCCCGCTGCACACGCCGATCATCGAGAGGATCGAGATCGTCACTCGCGGCGATGTCCGCCGGGCAAAGCTCTACTACTTGCGCAACCTGCGAGGCAAGGCTGCCAAGATCAAGGAGAAGCGCGACGCCCCAGCGGCCCGCTGACAACCGGACAGTAGGCTCGCCGCGTGACGACCCAGCCACCCGACGCCGAGTCGGGGATCCCCGCCGCCAGCGACGTCACCGAACATCCACTCGAGCCGACCAGCCACGTCTCCGAGCAGCGGCACAGCCTGCCCCTGTGGCAGGAGGTCCTGGTGTTGCTGGTGATGGCCCTCGGACTGGCCATCGTCATCAAGACCTTCTTCGTTCAGGCGTTCTACATCCCCTCCGGCTCGATGAACGACACCCTGGTCAAGAACGACCGCATCCTGGTCGAGAAGATGTCGTACTGGTTCGGCGATGTGCAGCGGGGCGACGTCGTCGTGTTCGACGACCCGGGCGGCTGGCTGACGCCTGAGGAGAGTACGCGCGCATCCAACCCGGTCACGCGAGGTTTGGAGTTCGTGGGGCTCTACCCCGCTGGTGGACATCTGGTCAAGCGGGTCATCGGGGTCGGCGGCGACCACGTGGAGTGCTGCACCAAAGGCTTGATCACCGTCAACGGCGTGCCGTTGCACGAGCAGTCGTACCTCGGACCGGGGGATCAGCCCTCCCAGGAGAACTTCTCGGTCAACGTACCGACGGGTGATCTGTGGGTGATGGGTGACAACCGCGACAACTCGGCAGACTCCCGAGCTCATCTCGGCAGTCCTGGAGGCGGCTTCGTGCCGGAGAACGACGTCGTGGGCAAGGTGTTCGTCGTGGTATGGCCGTTCAGCGACGCCGACTGGCTGTCGCGCCCGGACACGTTCGGCCAGCCCGGTCTGGAGGCGATCAGCGGGATCGAGCAGCCGACCGCTCCGCTGCTGCTGGGGGTCGCCGCGGCGCCGCCGCTGTTCGGCGTGCTCCGCCGGTCCCGACGCTCGCTCACGCGCCGTGGGCCGGGGTGATGCACGCTGGACCCGGCCGCGGCGGTTAGGGTCTGCACATGGGGCTGCCGACGGGTGTGACAGTTCGCCGCAATGCCGGTCTCTACGGGTACGAGCGAGCGCTCTCGCGGGCCGGTCTGACGCCGGTTGCCGGCGTCGATGAGGCTGGCCGTGGTGCGTGCGCAGGACCGCTGGTGGCCGGCGCCGCCATCCTGGAGGATGGGGACCGCGGGAAGATCGCCGGCCTGGCAGACTCCAAGCTGTTGACCCCGAAGGCACGGGAGCGCTGCTACGCGTTGATCGTCCAGCGTGCGGTGTCCTGGTCGGTGGTGGTGATCTCCGCGGCCGATTGCGATCGCCTCGGTATGCATGTGGCGAACGTTGCTGCCTTACGCATGGCTCTCGCGAGACTGCACGTGAGGCCCGCGTACGTCCTGACCGACGGGTTCCCGGTCGACGGACTGGAGACACCTTGTCTGGCGATCTGGAAGGGAGACCGCGTGGCTGGCTGTATCGCTGCTGCGTCGGTGGTGGCCAAGGTCACCCGGGATCGGCTGATGACCCGCATGCATGAGCGTTTTCCCGCGTACGAGTTCGACGTGCACAAGGGCTACTGCACCAGGGAGCACCAAGAGGCACTCGACCGGTTCGGGCCATGCCCGGAGCACCGCCGCCGGTTCGTGAACGTACGCAATGCGATGACCCCCGATCCCGAGCTGCTGTCGGCCGGAGCCGTGGCACACGGGGGACCACGATGAGTGCCGAGGACGTCGAGAAGTACGAGACCGAGATGGAGCTGCAGCTCTATCGCGAGTACCGAGACGTGGTGGGGATCTTCAAGTACGTCGTGGAGACCGACCGGCGGTTCTACCTCTGCAACGTCGTCGACCTGAAGGTACGCACGGAGGGTGCTGATGCGTACTTCGAGGTGACCATGTCAGACGCCTGGGTCTGGGACATGTACCGCCCGGCGCGGTTCGCCAAGAACGTCAAGATCGTGACTTTCAAGGACGTCAACATCGAGGAGCTGGCCAAGAACGATCTCGAGCCTCCCAAGGCCTGACGTCGCGGCCCAGGCGCGGCGGGCTGATTTGTCCACAGTTCAGGATGCGCCCGCATCGTCCACAAACCGCGGCTCCGAGTACGCCTGGCCACCTGTCTGCGCCAGCCTGCTGGCCAGGAGGTGGTGGCCATGGCGGCGTCCGCGGCGGCTCGCAGAGCCCTCGGAGACCACGGCGAGCGGGTTGCGGTCGCGCAGCTGACGCTGGCGGGGATGACCATCCTCGATCGGAACTGGCGGTGCGATCTCGGCGAGATCGACATCGTTGCCCGCGATGGTGACGCGCTCGTCATCTGCGAGGTCAAGACCCGGCGTGGACTCGACTATGGGTCACCCAGCGAGGCCGTCACCTGGCGCAAGGCCCAACGGCTACGTCGGCTGGCGATGCGCTGGCTCGAGTCGCACGACTGTCGCCCCCGAGACGTCAGGGTCGACGTGGTCTCCGTCGTCTGCCCGGACCGGGGAGCGGCCGAGGTCGAGCACCTGCGGGGGGTGTGCTGAGGTGTCGCTGGCACGGACTCAGTCGATCGCCCTGGCGGGGATTCACGGGCATGTGGTGGAGATCGAGAGCCATCTCGGTGGTGGGCTGCCCCACATCAGGCTGGTGGGCCTGCCCGACGCCTCGCTCAACGAGGCCCGTGACAGATGCAAGGCCGCGGTGGCCAACAGCGGACTGTCGTGGCCCAATCGCCGAGTGACGATCGGCCTCTCGCCGGCGTCACTTCCCAAAGCGGGTTCGCACTACGACCTGGCCATCGCGTTGTCGGTGATTGCTGCCGATGAGAAGATTCCGGGCGACCGGCTGCACGACAGCGTGGCCTTCGGCGAGCTGGCGCTCGACGGCCGGTGCCGAGCCGTGCCCGGCGTGTTGCCGGCGACGATGGCGGCCGCGGAAGCCGGCTTCGGCCGGGTCATCGTGCCCGAACCACAGGCCGGCGAGGCCGCCCTGGTCCCTGGCGTGTCCGTCCTGGGTGTGCGGTCGCTGCGTCAGATCGTGGCTTTCCTGCGCGGAGAAGATCCGCCTGATGATCCGCCAGTCCCCCCGCTCGACTCTTTCACGCGAGTCGCGTGGCGCGCCGATTCGCGACTGCAGTCGCTTGACCTCGCCGACGTGTTGGGGCAGGCGGAGGCTCGCCGTTCTCTCGAGGTGGCC
>JBDUDR010000056.1:0-15681 GCA_040002845.1 Nocardioidaceae bacterium | reverse complement strand
CTGATCAATCTCGAGCGGGTCAGCAAGGGCTACGGCGGGCGGATGCTGCTCAGCACGGTGAGCCTCGGGATCGGTGGCGGCGATCGCATCGGGGTGGTCGGACGCAACGGCGATGGCAAGAGCACACTCTTGCGCATCCTGGCCGGCCTCGAGCCGCCCGAAGCCGGGCGGGTCACCCACACGGGCGGCCTGCAGCTGAGGATGTTGGGTCAGCACGACGAGCCTCCAACCAGGCCGACGGGACGGGACCTTGTGCTCGGAGGCCGAGCCGACCACGAGTGGGCATCTCGACCGGAGTCCCGCGAAGTGGTCGAGGGTCTGCTGGCCGGCGTTGACCTGGAGCGCCCGGCCGGGGATCTCAGCGGGGGCGAGCGCCGACGGGTGTCGCTCGCAAGGCTGCTGTTGGAGCCGTACGACTTGGTGCTCCTCGACGAGCCGACCAACCATCTCGATGTGGAGGCTGTGGACTGGCTGGCTCGGCACCTTCGAGACCGTTCGGCCGCCTCCCTGATCGTCACGCACGACAGGTGGTTCCTGGACGCTGTGTGCAGCACCACATGGGAACTGCACGACGCCACGGTCGACTCGTACGAAGGTGGCTACGCCGCGTTCGTACTGGCCAAAGCCGAGAGGTTGCGCCAGGCCGAGGCGAGTGAGACGCGACGGCGCAACCTGATCCGCAAGGAGCTCGCCTGGTTGCGGCGCGGTCCTCCCGCACGAACCTCGAAGCCGCGGTTTCGTACCGAAGCCGCCAACGCGTTGATCGCCGACGAACCTCCCGCACGGGACTCGCTGGCGCTCACCCGGGTCGCCACCCGCCGGTTGGGCAAGGACGTATTGGATCTCGAAGAGGCCACAATCGAGCTCGGCGGCAAGACGCTGCTCGACTGTGGGACCTGGCGGCTGGGCCCCGGTGACCGGGTCGGCCTCGTGGGTGTCAACGGTTCGGGCAAAACGACGGTGCTGCGCATGCTGTCGGGGGACCTGTCGCCTGACTCCGGGCGCCTGCGGACCGGACGCACAGTGCGGCTCGGATACCTCGCCCAGGTGCTCGAGGAGCCTGAGCACGACCAGCGCGTGCTGGAGTCGCTGGAGAGGATCCGCAGAGTCTCGGCCACCGGGGCTGGCCGAGACGTACAGGTGACGTCGATGCTCGAACGCTTCGGATTCACCGGGGACCGACTGACCGCCCGGGTCGAGGACCTCTCGGGTGGGGAGCGGCGACGCCTTCGGTTGTTCCAGCTCATCTTGGATGAGCCCAACGTGCTGCTGTTGGACGAACCCACGAACGATCTCGACATCGAGACGCTCAACGTCGTGGAGGACTTTCTCGACGGCTGGCCGGGAACGTTGGTCGTGGTCTCACACGACAGGTATTTCCTGGAGCGGGTATGCGACACCGTCTGGGCCCTGCTCGGTGATGGCCGCCTGGTGATGCTGCCCGGTGGGGTTGACGAGTATCTCGATCGACGGCGCCGCCTGGTGGGCGCTCGACCGGCGGAGGACCCGACGGCCCGTCGTCGGGTTCCGGAGCCAGCGGCTGGTGAACGGGCCGACGCCCCTGCCAATGCCGTACGGCGAACGGCTCGCAAGGAACTGGCTCGCATCGAGCGGCAGCTGGCCCGGCTTGCCGCACGCGAAGCCGTCCTGCACGAACAGATGGCCGAACATGCCACCGACCACCTGCGGCTGACTCAGATGAACACGGATCTACAGAGTCTCCAAGCCGATCGCGACGAGCTGGAGCTGCAGTGGCTCGCGGCCGCCGAGGCGGCCGAAGACTGACACGCGTCAGGGCGTCTGGTCGAAAGGCGCCACGACCGCGCGCAGCAGCGCAGCCAGCCGCCGCTGCTCGGCGTCCGCCAGACCGCCTAGCAGGTCGCGTTCGCGGGCCAGCAGACCGTCCATGGCCGCATCAACCGCATGCCGCCCATTGCCGGTGAGCCGGACCAGCACGCCGCGTCGGTCGTCCGGGTCGGGCTCTCGCGTGACGAATCCCTTGCTGGTGAGACGGTCGACGCGGTTGGTCATGGTGCCGCTGGTGACCAGCGTCTCGCGAATGAGCTGCCCAGGTGAGAGCAGGTACGGAGGACCGGAGCGCCGGAGTTCCGTGAGCACGTCGAACTCCGATAGCTCCAGATTGTGTTCGGCGAACACCTGTCGGCGCGCCCGGTCGAGGTGCCGGCTCAGTCGGGTCACCCGGCTCAGCACCTGCATGGGGGCAACGTCGAGATCGGGACGTTCACGGCGCCACGACTCGACCAGACGATCGACCTCGTCCTTCGGCTCGTCCCGTTTGTTCCGCAGGTCGTCTCGCAGCTCGTCCGGCATGCCCGGAGTCTAGCCAGATGCTTCCCTCATCAAGACTCTTGACGTCGAGAATCTCGATGGCTTTAGGCAGATCTCGTGTAACTATGGAGATGGTCGGACGGTCCCGAGATTGCGGGAGGTAGCGGTGAGCACCGAGCGCCACGGTCGCAACAACAGATCGGACCTACCCGCTCCGCGCCGCGAGCGGTCCGCAATCGAAGTGGAGAGAACCCCGACCGCGAGGTGGCGTACGCTGCCGACTCCGATCGGCATGGATGAGATGCGCACCTCCCAAGACACGCACGGCACTCCTGACCCCGAGGGCGGCCGGAACCCCGACCGCGATTTCCTGTTGCGCTATGCGGGCGGCTTCTGAGCCGCACCTCGTTTCCGAAACCCGCCGCTTGCGTCCGAACACCGCTCGTGTCCCGACCCCGCCGCAAAGTGTGACGGTAATGCTGTCCGCTGGCCCGGTCGACTACCGGAACGTCGCTCTTTGCGATGCCCTGCCCGGAATCGGCGGTCTGGTAGCGCTCTCATCATCGTGTTGTGCACCCGAACCGATGCCGTTGCAATTCCACGCATCCAAGCCGCATCGACAGGCTATGAATTGCTGCATCAAGGCGCTTGGGAACAGCAAAACCTAACAGAGAGGCGACTCGTGACGCAGACCTGGGACGCTCAGGCGTACCTCAGCTTCGAAGAGGAGCGATCGCGGCCGTTCGGCGATCTGATGACTCGCGTGACCGTCGCTGCCCCAGGACTCGTCGTCGACCTAGGGTGCGGCGCCGGAAACCTCACTGAGCGGCTTGCGCGCCGTTGGCCCTCGGCAACGGTCATCGGGGTGGACAGCTCGGCAGAGATGATCGAGGCCTCCGCCCCGTACGCCTCGTCACGGGTGGTGTTCCATCACGACGACCTGAGGGACTGGCGACCGGACCGGCCGGTCGATGTCCTCGTGAGCAACGCAGCCCTGCAGTGGGTGGCTGACCACCTCGAGCTGTTCGCCGAGTGGGTGGACCAGGTCTCGCCTGGAGGCCAGATCGCAATCCAGGTGCCAGGGAACTTCGACGAGCCGAGTCACCGCCTCCTACATGAACTCGCGGCCAACCCGCGGTATGCCGAGCACACTGGGGATGTCGCGCGGCCCTCAGCGTTCGGTGCGGAGGTCTATCTGGCTGAGTTCGCCCGGCTGGGCTGCACAGTCGACGCCTGGGAGACGACATATCTACACGTGCTGCAGGGGCCGGACCCGGTGCTGCGCTGGATCTCCGGCACCGGCGCCCGGCCGATCCTGACCGCGCTGCCTCCCGAGTTGCGCGGTGAGTTCGAGGAGCAGTACGCAGCCGCGCTGCGCCTGGCCTATCCGGAGCAGCCGATCGGCACCATACTGCCGTTCCGTCGTGTCTTCGCGGTCGCCACCCAGCCGGCCTACCCCGCTGATGCGATGGCAGGCCGAGCTTGAGACTCCACCACGTGCACGTGTCGTGCCCGCCTGGCGGCGAGACCGACGCCAGGGCGTTCTATGGCTCGGTTCTCGGGCTGGCCGAGGTGGACAAGCCACCGGCGCTCACCGGTCGCGGCGGAGTCTGGTTTCGTGGCGAGTCGTACGAGCTGCACGTCGGGATCGAGGAGGAGTTTCTAGCGGCGACCAAGGCACACCCAGCTTTCGACGTGCAGGACATTGACCGGGTTGCGGAGCGGGTACGCAAGGCGGGTCACCACCGCGCAGGCGTCAGGGGAGCACAGACGTCAGGATTGGTCTGTGCTCGAGTCCGGAGAGCCCGTGCCACGCCAGATTGACCAGGTGGGCCGCAACCTCGTTCTTGGACGGCTTCCGGGCATCGAGCCACCATTGGCCGGTCGTCCCGACCATGCCGACCAGCATCTGGGCATACATCGGGGCGTTCTTCGGGTCGAATCCCCGGCTCGCGAACTCCTCAGCCAAGATGTACTCCACCCGTGACGCGACATCGCTGATGATGCTGATGAAGGACCCGGTTGCCGACCCCACCGGCGAATCGCGCACCAGGATGCGAAAGCCGTCGGACGACTGCTCGATGTAGTCGAGGAGCGCCAGGGCGGCCTGCTCGAGCAGTACCCGGGGGTGTCCGGCCGTCAAGGATGCGCGCATCATGTCGAGCAGCTGACGGACCTCGCGGTCGACGACGACGGCGTAGATCCCTTCCTTGCCGCCGAAATGTTCGTACACAACCGGCTTCGACACCGACGCCCTGGAGGCGATCTCCTCGATGGAGGCGCCCTCGAAACCCCGCTCTGCGAACAGCTTGCGTGCGATCGCGATGAGCTGTTCGCGACGTTCTGCGCTTGTCATGCGAGCGCGACCTCCTCGGCGGCCAACCGAGTTGCCGCTGTTGGGGCTCACGGCGTCATCATGCCAGCGTTACGCTCCACGGCAGCCTGAGTTCCTGAAAGCACTGACGCGGGGTGGCCGCGGCGGCTCCTCAAGCGGGCACGACTCGCTTGGCGTCGATTCGTTCCTTGACCGGCCAACGGACACTGTGAATCCAGCCGAACTTCTCCAGCAGCCAGATGACCCTGGCCGAGGTGTCCAGCTGCCCCCGCATGACCCCGTGCCGAGCGCAGGTGGGATCGGCATGGTGGAGGTTGTGCCAAGACTCACCCATCGAAGGGATCGCGAGCCACCAGACGTTGCCAGACTTGTCGCGGCTCTTGAAGGGGCGTTCGCCCACGGCATGACAGATCGAGTTGATGGACCAGGTGACGTGGTGGAGGAGTCCGATGCGCACCAGCGAGCCCCAGAAGAAGGCGGTCAAGGCGCCCTGCCACGACCACGACCAGAGTCCGCCCACCACCGCAGGAGTGAGTAGCGAGATCAGGACCAGGGTGGGGAACATCCGCGAGACCTTCACGATGTCCCGGTCCTTGAGCAGATCGGGAGCGTATTGACGCTGCGGCGTCTGCTCGGTGTCGAACAGCCACATGGTGTGTGCGTACAACAGTCCCTTGGTCAATGCCGGGATGGTCTCGCCGTAGCGCCACGGCGAATGCGGGTCTCCGTCGCGGTCCGAGAACTTGTGATGCTTGCGGTGGTCGGCGACCCAGCGTACGACCGGCCCCTGGATG
Source organism: Nocardioidaceae bacterium (assembly GCA_040002845.1). Lineage (GTDB taxonomy): Bacteria > Actinomycetota > Actinomycetes > Propionibacteriales > Nocardioidaceae > JBDUDR01. The sequence continues at coordinate 10,263 of JBDUDR010000056.1, read as the reverse complement.
GCCATCGAGCCCGCGAGCGCGAGGGCGATCTTGACGGGTCGGTTGGGCTTGAACGACTTGTGGGTGAAGAGCCGGTGGAAGCCCACGGTGACTCCATGGCCCGTCACGGCGTACATGACGCCGGCAATGACGAGATCGTGCCAGCCCAGCCAGCCTCCCCAGGCGACTGGTACGGCTGCCAGCAGCGCCAGGAACGGCAGGCCTATGAACAGGGCAAGGGCTATCTGTTCCTTGCGGGACTGCCGATCTCCCCCGAGCGTGCCGTCGACGGTGTCGATCACTGTGGTGTCCGGCACTGTCGTGTCCGGGCGGGAGGGGGCCAGCGTGGTGGGCGGCGGTGTCATCGTGGGCTACCTCCGATGCTCTAGCGGCTGCCGGCGTCTACCGGCATTGCGGCTACTTACGCAACCGTAACCTACGCTACCGTAGGTTCGGCGGATGAGCCAGGTGCCCCTGCGGTCGCCGCCCGCAACTCGTACCCTTGAGCCGACACTTTCCCCGGTTGGTCTGCCGGCAGGGCCCGCCGCACTTTGAATGCGGACAAGCGACGTAGGTTCGACTCCTACCCGGGGAGCGGTCTCACCTGACCTGCGATGTCGGTCGCGGGTGAGCTGATGGAAATCGTCGCTGTCGATGTCAGTCAAGGAGCCGTCCGCGTGACTGCTGAGCCACCGCCCTCGGTGATCGTCCTGGCCGCCGGTGGCGGCACCCGGATGAAGTCGGCCAAACCGAAGATGCTGCACGAGATCTGCGGCCTCCCGCTGCTCGGGCACGTGCTGAGCGCGGTCACGGCCCTCCAGCCCGCGTCGCTCGTCGTGGTAGTCGGTCACGGCCGCGATCACGTCGGCCCGTACGTCGAGGAGGCCCAGCCCGACGCGGTGCTGGCCGTGCAGGACGAGCAGCTCGGCACCGGTCACGCTGTTCAGGTGGGGCTCGCCGTGGTTCCCCGGCTCACCGGCACGGTGGTCGTGACCACCGGTGACACCCCACTGCTCGCGACTGACACCCTGAAGGCGCTCGTCGCCCAGCACGAGGAAGACGGGCACGCGGTAACCGTCCTGACCGGCGTGGCGGAGAACGCGTCGGGATACGGCAGGGTGGTCCGCGACCGGGAGGGGCAGGTCGCTCAGATCGTCGAACACCGAGACGCCACGCCCCAGCAGCGTGAGATCACCGAGTTCAACTCCTCGATCTACGCCTTCGATGTCGACTTCCTGCGCAAGGCTTTGGCCATGCTGCGCCCCGACAACGACCAGGGCGAGCTCTATCTCACCGATGTCGTCGAGATCGCCCGGGACATGAGACGCACCGTCGGAGCCCATCACCTCGACGACGTCTGGCAGACCGAAGGAGTCAACGACCGCATCCAGCTGGCCAGGCTGGGCGCCGAGATGAACCGCCGCATCCTCGATGCCCACATGCGTGCCGGGGTAACGGTGGTCGATCCGGCCAGCACCTGGGTAGATGTCTCGGTCACCCTCGAACCTGACACCACGCTGTTGCCCGGCGTCCATCTGCAAGGAGCCACGTCGGTGGCTGCTGGAGCGACGGTGGGCCCGGACACGACGCTGGTTGACGTGACCGTTGGCGCCGGGGCAAGGATCATCCGCACTCACGGCTCCGGCTCGGTCGTGGGCCCGGCAGCGGTCGTGGGCCCGTTTGCGTACCTACGGCCAGGAACCCGACTCGGCACGAGGGGGAAGATAGGCACCTTCGTGGAGGTCAAGAACTCCCAGATCGGTGAGGGGTCCAAGGTCCCGCATCTGTCATACATCGGCGACACCAGCATCGGCGAACAGACCAACATCGGGGCGGGCTCGATCACGGCGAACTATGACGGTCAGGCCAAGCACCGCACAGCGATCGGCAGCCATTGCCATACCGGCTCGGACAACGTCTTCGTGGCACCGGTAGAGGTCGGTGACGGCGCGGTCACGGGCGCCGGGACGGTCGTGCGACGCAACGTGCCGCCGGGGGCCTTGGCGGTCTCCACCGGGCCACAGCGTCATCTGGACGACTGGGTGGCTCGCAAACGCCCGGGCACGCCGGGAGACGCGGCCGCCAAACGGGCGAAGGCTGCCGATGGATCAGCAACCGAGGGGACTGTCCAGTGACCGGGTTGAAGCGTACGAACGAGAAGAACCTGATGCTGTTCTCCGGGCGCGCGCACCCGACGCTGGCCGCCGAGGTCGCCAGGCTGCTGGGCGTCGAGCTGGTCCCCACCATCGCCCGCGACTTCGCCAACGGCGAGACCTACGTCCGTTTTGAGGAGTCAGTACGCGGCTCGGACGCATTCGTGATCCAAAGCCATACCTCGCCGATCAACAACTGGATCATGGAGCAGCTCATCATGGTCGATGCGCTCAAGCGTGCCTCGGCCAAGCGGATCACCGTGGTCATGCCGTTCTACGGATACGCCCGCCAGGACAAGAAGCATCGCGGCCGGGAGCCGATCTCGGCCCGGTTGATGGCCGACGTGTTCAAGACGGCCGGGGCGAATCGCCTGATGGCGGTCGATCTGCATGCGGGTCAGATCCAGGGGTTCTTCGACGGTCCGGTGGACCATCTGTTCGCGCTGCCGGTGCTGGCGGACCACGTCGAGAAGAACTACGACACGGCAAACATCACCGTCGTGTCCCCAGACGCCGGCCGGGTTCGGGTGGCCGACCAGTGGACAGACCGGCTGGGTGCGCCGCTCGCCGTAATCCACAAGCGCCGCGACCCCAACCTGGCCAATGAAGTCGTCGTGCAAGAGGTGATCGGCGATGTCCGGGGCCGGATCTGCCTACTGATGGACGACATCATCGACACTGCTGGGACCATCACGAAGGCGGCACAGGCCCTGCTGGATCACGGTGCGTCCGAGGTCATCTGCGCCGCCACGCATGCCGTGCTCTCGGGTCCCGCCGTCGATCGGCTGAAGAACTCTCCGATCGTGGAGGTCATCGTCACCAACACACTTCCGATCACCGACCAGTGCAGGTTCGACAAGCTCACCGAGTTGTCGATCGCCCCGCTGATCAGCCGAGCCATCCGCGAGGTGTTCGAGGACGGCTCGGTGACGAGCCTGTTCGACGGCCACGCCTGACGACCCGCGGCAGCGACAACCCCCCGCGATCCGACACTTGTTAGTATTGCCCGGTTACCTCGGCGAGGGAGTGGCCCTGCGGCCGGCTCGAATGCGCGACACACAGCCCACTCGAGCTCCGTCATCGACGCGGTGGTGGCTGTGTACGCACCTCTGCTGGGGCGACACCGCTGCACCGCCGTCCCACGTCATCGTCATCCAGGAGCATGAATGCCCGAGGTCAAGATTCAAGCCGAGCCCCGAACCGAGTTCGGTAAGGGCGCTGCGCGCCGGATCCGCCGTGACCACAAGATCCCGGCGGTGTTGTACGGCCACGGCAGCGACCCGGTACACATCACGCTTCCGGGCCACGACCTGATGCTCGCGTTGAAGACCGCCAACGCACTGCTCTCCGTGGAGTTCCAGGGCAACAGTCAGCTTGCTCTGCCCAAGGCGGTGCAACGCGACCCGATCAGGGGCCACATCGAGCACGCCGACCTGATCTTGGTCCGACGGGGCGAGAAGGTCACGGTCGAGGTCGCCGTACACCTCGTGGGTGAAGCCGCCCCGGAGACCCTGGTGGTCACCGAGCACGCGACCATCGCCATCGAGGCAGAGGCGACCAACATCCCCAACAGCATCGAGGTCTCGCTCGACGGCCTCGCGGTGGGGTCTCAGGTCCTGGCGAAGGACCTTGTGCTGCCGGAAGGCTCTTCCCTGCAGCTCGATGACGACGTCCTGGTCGTCAACATCACCGCGGCCCAGACCGCCGAGGAGCTCGAGGCTGAGCTCGCCGAGGCCGAGGCGGAGGCAGGCATCGAGCGTGAAGAGCCGACTGTTGTGCCCGCCGAGGGGGAGACCGAGCAGGACGTGGAGACGCCCGGCGAGGACGCCGGAGAGCGGGCCTGAGCCCTCCCCTCACGGCCCCGCCGACGACTGCGGAGCAATCAGGCAGGGACCTAAAGACGGGCCGGGAGCGCCGTGGACGACGAGGTTTGGCTGGTAGCCGGGCTCGGCAACCCTGGCGCGAGCTATGCCGAGACTCGTCACAACCTTGGCTACCGAGTGGCCGATCTGCTGGGGGAGCGGATGACGGGCTCGTGGAGGTCACACAGGAGCCGGCTGGCCGATGTCGTCGAGGGCCGCCTGGGTGGGCACTCGGCCACCAGAGTCGTGCTCGCCAAGGCGCGTTCGTACATGAACGAGGTCGGCGGTCCCATCAGTGCCCTGATGCGGTTTTACAAGATCCCCACCGAGCGGTTGGTCGCGATCCACGACGAGCTCGACCTTCCCTTCGGCACCCTGCGGGTGAAGTTCGGCGGGGGAGACAACGGTCATAACGGGCTGAGATCGCTGCGCCGCTCATTGGGGACAGGCGAGTTTCACCGCGTTCGTCTCGGTATCGGCCGGCCACCGGGCCGGCGTGACCCGGCGGACTTCGTGCTGTCCAACTTCACCCATGCCGAGCGAGCCGACGTGCCGATGGCCGTCGAACGGGCCGCCGACGCCGTCGAGAGTTTGCTCGCGGCGGGGCTGAGCATCACGCAGAGTCGCTTCAACAGCTGACTCCGAGGTCGCCCTCGGGCGCCCGGACGGACCCACATTCCACGAACGTCGCCCCATCGGGCAGCCCTGCTCTCACCAGTCGCACTCGCATGGTCACCTACAGTCACATAAGACATGATATTTCGGATATGCACTAGGTGTTCCATGTTGCTACTCTGGGTGAAATATTACTCTTTGCGACCATCTGATCGCGCTTGGTAGAACACTCAAACTGCGCCAATAGCCCAAGCAGACTAGGGATTCCGGGCGATCGGGTCACTTTTCCAATTTGCCCGAGAATCTTTGTCCAAAAGGATTTCGCTGACGGACCGTAATCGACTACGCTGCGTACGCGCTGCACCCACAAAGGGGCGGAGCTGGCATCGAAGACAGCTGGGGTTCATGTTGCATATCAACCGGGGAGCACCTCTCTGCCGCTGCGGGGAGGGACGATGACGGTCTCCGATTCAGCCGAAACGGCCACGAGTCTGCAGGTCGGGCGCGCGCTGCCGTTCGCGTCGGGCAGCTCAGCCTTGCGGGCCAAAGACGGCCTGGCGGCTGTTGTCATCGCCGACGGTGTGGCAGTGGCCCTCGCAACGATTGCCACGTCGCTGACCATCATGCGTCCGCTGATCGCCCTCGCGCTGCTGGTCGCCTGGCCGACCGCCATCTCGTACCTGCAGCGCGGCCTTACGTCGTCCGAGCGGCTCGGCTTCCGTCAACCCGTCCGCGCGGCCGTCGGGCTGGTGGCCGCGATCGCAATCGCCAACTCGGTCGACGCGCGCCCCATCCCGCTGCGGCTGGCAGTCGTGACCGTGGCACTGGCCGTCTTGGCATCCACCGCGGTCCGGCTATTGCTACCGCTGGCGCGTCTCGTGCCGAGCAGCAGGCGCGAGAATGTCGTGCTGGTTGGCAGCGCCGAGAGCGTCGCCGAGATAGCCAGTCGATGGAACGATTCGAAGTCTGCACCCCATGTGGTTGGGGCGTGCCTGCCTACGTCAGATTTTGAAGACGATGCCATGTACGCGAGTGGCGGTCAGGTGCGACTGCTCGGTTCGCCCGGCCAGGCAGCTGACGTCGCGAGCGGCATCGATGCCGACCGCGTCGCCGTCCTTCCTGGTTCCGGGCTCTCGCATAGCGATCTTCGCCGGTTGTCGTGGAAGTTGGAGCGAGCCGGGGCGAGGTTGAGCCTGATCACCCCTTTGCAGGACGTGGGAGTGCACAGAGTGCGTACGCGCACCACGGATGGCCGGCTGATGATCGATGTGCTCCCACGGCAGCTACAAGGCACCAAGGCCGCAGTCAAGTCGGTGGTGGAGTGGGTGATGGTCGCTCTGCTCAGCCTTGTCATCGTGCCGGTGATCGGCCTGCTCGCGGTGCTGGTGCGCCTCGAGTCTCGCGGCCCGTCTCTGTTCCGGCAGACCAGGATCGGCACTGACGGCAAACCTTTCACGATGCTCAAGCTGCGGACCATGTGCGTCGATGCCCCGGAACGCCAAGCCGAGCTGGCCTCCCTGAGTGACCACGGTGACACAGGGCTGTTCAAGATGCGGGACGATCCTCGGATGACCAGGATAGGCAAGATCCTGCGTCGCACCTCGCTCGACGAGCTCCCACAGATCTTCAACGTGCTCAGGGGAGAGATGGCGCTGATCGGGCCGCGGCCCGCGTTGCCCCATGAGTTAGCCCGGTACGACGAGTGGTCTTGCCGCCGCCTCGATGTCAAGCCCGGGATGACGGGGCTATGGCAGGTGAGTGGACGTGCCGACCTGTCCTGGGATGAGGCGGTTCATTTCGACCTCGAGTACGTCGACAACTGGGACCCCGTCCTGGATCTGACCATTGCAGCCCGCACGTTCGGAGCCGTGGTCAGCACCAAGGGCGCTTACTGAAAACCCTGCAAACAAACGCGTAACCCAAGCGAGCCCGCATGCGTCGGGCTCGTTACGGCTGAGGAGCCCGCGCAGGCGGGTGGGAACGGAGAACGACACATGATCGGCAGGTTCAGCAAGATCGCGGTGGCCGTAGGCGTCGGCGCGATCATGGTCGCGGGCGCGGCCGGTGTGGCCAACGCGTCGCTGGCACAACCCACAGTGGTCAATGAGGACGCTGTCTCGTATACCCCCCATGTCGCAGCAGACGCTGTCCAGGACCGGCCGATCGCCTATGCCATCAACCAGCTCGGCGACACCATCTTCACCGGCGGACGGTTTCACTCCGTGCAGAACTCCGCCCGAAACGTGACCTACGAACGGCACAACCTGTTTTCGTTCAGTGCGACGACCGGCACGATCAACAGTTTTGCGCCCGACGTCGACAATGACGTCTGGGCGATCGAGCCGGCCGGCGACTCCATCTACATCGGTGGCGAGTTCACCACGGTCAACGGCGTCAGTCGTCCCGCGATCGCCAAGCTCGACGCGACGACCGGACAGCTCGACACGACGTTCAACCCGAAGATCAACCATGGTCGCGTGACCGAGATCCACCTGGTCGACGGTCGCCTGCTGGTCAGCGGCACCTTCCAGAGCCGGTTGGTTGCGCTCAACCCGACAACGGGTGTGAATACCGGCTACATCGACATCCCGATCACCGGGACGGTGCCGGTGAGCACCACCCCCTCGCAGGTGTTCAAGTTCGCAGTCAACCCGGCGGGCACTCGTCTGGTGGCGGTCGGCAACTTCACGTCAGTGGACAATCAGGTTCGTCAGCGCGCATTCATGCTCAACCTGGGCGCGACCTCGGCAAGCCTCAGCTCGTGGTACTACACGCCTCTGAACACCAAGTGCGCCACCAACACAGGTAACCGCGTCGCGCAGCTCACAGACGTGGACTTCTCACCCGACGGCAGCTACTTCGTCTTCGTGGCGACCGGCTTCGTCCCGGCCCAGACCTCGCAGATCGGAACCGCCATCTGCGATGCGGCTGCCCGCTTCGAGACCAACAACCTGTCTCCAACCGTGCCGACCTGGATCAACTACACCGGCGGCGACACGCTGCACTCCGTGTCAGCGACTGGTGCGGCAGTTTACGTCCAGGGACACAGCCGTTGGCTCGACAACCCCTACGGTCGCGACTCGGCCGGCCCGGGTGCAGTCGTCAGGTGGGGTGGTGGCGCAATCGATCCGGTGACCGGCAACGCGAACTCGTGGGACCCGATCATGAAGCACGCGACCGGCGGATACGATTTCTTCGCCAGCGCCACCGGCCTGTGGATCGCAAGTGACGGGAAGTTCTTCAACACCAAGCACCACTACGGGATCGCGTTCTGCGCCCTGCCGTGATGCTGGCCGCATAGTCTCCGGACTGGACTCGCTCCTCAGCCGCGAGTCCAGTCCGGGACCCGTTTGTCCAGTATGTTCGAAAGTTCGCCGGTGTCGCGGACGAAGTGCCGGACAAGTTCGGCACGATGCTCGGAGGATACGGCGCTGGGCCGAAGGTTCGCCGCGCGGACCTTTTCCCGTACTCCGAAGGGCACGGCACGCTTCAGACCGGCGCGGACCATCTCGTGCCGAGAGGCCCACGCGATCATCTTCTGTGCCGACCTCCGGCGTGGTTGGCCGGAGACATTGACTCGCGGCAGCGTTGCCTCGACCCGGCTCGCGTCAAGGCCGAGGAACGCGTAGATCTCGTTGACACAGGTCTCGGGCCGTGCTGTCAGGTCGTCGTAGAACCACACGCCAACATGCTCCTGGCCGAAACTCCGCAGGTAGTGGCGAACCGACTCGGCGTAGTAGCTCATACCGGTGTAGTGCCACAGGTGGTGCCAACCCTCGCTGCGCCGCTTCTCCTCCAGCGCCACGGCCAGCATGAAGTCGTCGACCGGCTCAAAGCCGCGAACCCGCAGATACTGGTAGCTGGAGTAGGCCCGGTCGACCGGGTCGCGCAACACCATCACGATCTTCATCGCGGAGTTGATCTCCTGGATCGCCGGGATGGCATGCTCGTGGTAATAGAGCGAGGACACCGAGCCTTCACCAAGGGCGGTGTACGACTCCTTGCCCTCTTCTGGGAACAAGGCCAGGAAGGCGTCCCGGTTCGTGCGGGCTACCCGATTGATGGTGGCTGCGTCCCCAGGACCGCAGAACGCCACCCTCTGGCCCGCGAACGCGAAGTAGTGCGGTTCCTTGGGCTGGCAGACGAAAGCGTCAGGGTGAGCCCGCAAGGCCTCTATGACGGCAGTGCTGCCCGCTCGCGCGGCACCGACTACCGCGAAGTTGGGCACCATTTGTGCGCACATCGCCCCCGCTCCTCAGGTCGCGGCGGCGCGAGCGATGGCGTCCGCGTAGGCACCGTCGAGGCGGTCCATCACGTTTTGGATGGAGAAGAACGCAACCGCGCGGTCGCGTGCTGCCTGGGACTCCTTGGCGCGCAGCGCCGGGTCCGCAGCTCGGACACCGCAGGCGGCGAGGAGGCCCGCCATATCCGGCTGCGGGACCACCGCTCCGGCCGGATCCAACGAGCCCGAATCGATCGTCTCGTGTGAGCCGTTGACGTCCAAGACCACCGCCGGAAGGCCACAGGCCATGGCCTCTGCCACCGCCACCGACTGCCCTTCGAACCTGGACGCCTGTATCAGGAGATCGCTGGCTCGCAACCATGAGCGGATGTCGTCTTGGTGTCCGACGGCGAGGATTGATCGCCCCCACTCTCTGGGTGCGAGCCTGCGCAGGGCGTGATCGTCGCCGCCGCCGACGAGAAGCAGCACGGTGCCGGGAACGGGTGCCGCTTCCCAGGCGGCCACCAGCCGGTCCTGCGCCTTCTGCCTGCACAGCCGGCCGACGCAGGCGGCGACAACCCGGTCGTCGAGGCCGAGGCGTGCGCGAAGTCGCGCCCGCTCGTCGGCGTCCAGTGGGGTGAAGAAGTCGGTGTCCAGGGGCAGGCCCAGCACCGTGTGAGGTGCACGCACTCCATTCGTAAGGCCCTCTGTGAGCTCCTCGTGACAGTTGGCCACCAGGCGATCAGTGCGTTTCGCGCCCGAACGCTCGATGCGGATGACTGCGCGTCTCAACGCCGAACTGTCGACCGCGCCGAACGACCAGCTGTGAGGCTGGTAGACCACAGCCGTCGACCGTGGGATCGTTCCCAGCCCGGTGCGGCCGAGGACGCCCGCGAAGAATGAGTGCAGGTGAATCACGTCCGGACCTATATCGCGGGCAGTTGCGGCAAGTTGCCGGACGGCCAGCGGGAAGGCGTACGGGCGCCTCCGCGCGGCTGACCAGGTCCGGAACCTAGCGGCCTCGAAGCCCATCGGCTCCGAGGCAAGAAGGTACGCTGCATTTCCCCTTCGCTCCTGCTCGACCGCGTAGGTTCGAACCAGACTGAGGACGCCGCCAGTCGTGACCTCGGATACGTGCAGAACACGCAAGGCTCCCCTCCTTTAGCCCCAAGCAAGTCCGCATTCTGTCGCAGATGCTAGAGAATGAAAACAAGAAGTCAGCGGATACATCAGACTGATGCGTGGCAGCTCGGGCTCAGGACGCCAGCTGCTTGCCGCGAACATACCGACGCAACGCTCCGCCCGGAGGTAGTAGTGCCGATCTCTGAGTCCCGCTCGAAGCGCGGCATGCAGCTCCCGGCCTACAGCGAGGTGCTACGCAAGCCCTTGCCCCGCCCTGTCGTGCGAGGCATCCGCGACACAGTGCGGCGGT
>JBDUDR010000055.1:0-16076 GCA_040002845.1 Nocardioidaceae bacterium | reverse complement strand
AGGGGTGCGAGCGGTCGTGGGTGCCACCGAATCTGGCCGGCTACGAGTCGCTGTTCGCGGCGGTCAAGCAGCAGGGGGTCTCGGCGCGGTGGTGATACTCGACCTGGTCGAGGGTCTGGCGGCGCTGGCCGAGGGCGACACCCTCACCCTGCCGGTGCGCGACGACGAGCTGGCCGTCGTCAACCTGTGGTGCGACCGAACCGGCAACAGCGTGGCCTCGCACGGTGGCGGTCTGGTGGTGGTGCGCCGAGGGCGCGCCCCGGACCCCCTGCGGGAAGTTGCGCCGGACCGCAGACCCGGCGTGCGGCTGTGGCTGTACACCAACTTCGACTGCAACCTCGCATGCGACTACTGCTGCGTGCGGTCCTCGCCGAGCACCCCGCGGCGTGCGCTCGGGCGTGACGTCGTGCAGCGGCTGGCGCTCGAGGCACCCGCTGCCGGGGTGCAACAGCTGCTGCTTACCGGTGGTGAGCCGTTCCTGCTGCCCGACATTGCCGACCTCGTCAACGCGTGCGCGGACTCGCTGCCCACGACTTTGCTGACCAACGGGATGCTCTTCCACGGACGGCGCCTGGACCGGCTGCGCGAGATGGACCGCAGCGTCGCGCTGCAGATCAGCCTGGACTCGGCCACGCCTGACCGGCACGACTCGCACCGTGGTCAGGGTTCGTGGGCGCGCGCGGTCGAAGGGGTGCGCACGGCGATTCACCTGGGGTTCCGGGTGCGCGTGGCCGCGACGCTGGTCACACCCGACGTCGCCGAGGAGAAACAGCTGCGCAACCTCTTGGACGGGTTGGGCATCGCGGTCGAGGACCAGGTCCTGCGCCCGCTCGCCAAACGGGGTGGGGCCACTGACGGGCTGGTGCTGAGCCAAGCGACCTTGCAGCCAGAGGTGACGGTGACCGCGGACGGCGTCTACTGGCACCCGGTGGGGGCCGACGACGACGACCAGCTGGTCACCACCGAGGCGTTCCCGCTCGTCGACGCCATCGCCGCAGTACGGGACCGCTACGCGGGCTACCGCCGCCAGGCCGACGACGTGGCCCGGGCCTTCGTCTGCGCCTGAGAACTGCCGCGCTGGGTCTTCGGATCCTCGGTGACAGTGCGCCGGTGGGCTCCACCGGGCGCGTACGCCGGCCGGTCACCATCGCGGTGGGCACCTATGCGAACAAAGAAGGCCGCACCGCCGCGATCAACATCGGTGGCGGCTACGCCACGTTCCCCGGTGTGCTGGGCGCCGCTGTCACCAAGATCTGCGACGCCCAGGTCGGCCGGACCGGCCTCGGCGAGACCGACGCCCGCGCGGCCGGATTCGACCCGCTGACGGTCGCGGTCGACTCCACCACCCGGGCCGGCTACTACCCAGGCGCGAGACCGATCCGCACGAAGCTCATCGTCGAACGCGGCACCGGTCGGATGCTGGGCGCGCAGATCGTCGGACAGGAAGGCGCCGCCAAACGCATCGACGTGCTGGCGATGGCTCTGTGGCACGAGACCACAGTCGACGAGCTGCTCAACACCGACCTGTCCTACGCACCGCCGTTCTGCCCATTGTGAGACCCGGTGCTGATCGCCGCCCGCAAAGCCTGGCAGCGAGTCGAGGACGACCGGCGCACCCACGACCACGCAACTGGCGGACCCGCCGCCGTCAGCGGCGGGCGGTGAGGTGATCGAGTTCGGGATCGCCCTACTCGTCCGACTCGGGCAGCTCGTCCTCATGCATGCGGCGGGTGCTGCTGCCGGTGTTGCCGGGTCCACGGGAACCCGACGACCGGATCGCGCCGTTCGCCGGCTACTTCACCGACCCGCTCACCGCACCCCTGGCCGGCTCCGACTGCGACCCTGGGTCTCCGCGCTGTGCTGCTCATTGCGGACGCCGGCGCGCTCGTCGCCCAGGCCTACGCCGGCTGATGCCACGGCCACTGGTCACGTCCCGAGTGTTCCCGTCGTGGCGAGGCCTGGGATACGACGACGCCCTGCTGGCGGCGGGGCTGGACGTTCTGGCCAGCGAAGGCAGCGCAACGGCAGCGGTCGGAGCCGACGAAGATGACTGGCCCTAGGGCTGCCGCCGCAGGCGCGGCTTTCACGACATCGCCCGCGTGCCGCTCAGCCGGTGGTTGCGCCGACGGACGATCGGCTACCGGCACCTATCTCTCGAGAGCGCCGGACCGCGGCGCGTACATGATGATCGAGACACCGACCAGGCAGATGCCCGCGCCATGTCGTAGCGGTCCGGCCTGAACCTATCCGCAACCGAGGTCACGCCATGCCACTTACACCAACTTCCTGACAGTCCCGGTCCTGGATGCGTGATCTGCACATGCTTCTGGTCCGTCCAGCGCCTCGCACAGCGCGACGGTCTAGACGACTGTACGGCTCGACTGTAGGGCCCGTTGTTGCCCACAAGTGCCCACAAATGGGCAGTCGGCCAACCATCGCGTTGTACGGATCATGCCCCTGACCTGCACCTTTGTCGTAGCGGGGGCAGGATTTGAACCTGCGACCTCTGGGTTATGAGCCGGATTTTCGGTGCTGTTTGGCGCGTCTTCCCCTGTGCTCGATCGGGTGCAACAATGTCACATAACCGCAGGTCAGAGGGCTATTCGGCGTTCCACTGAAGTCCGTCGCAGTCCGCTGAGATTTGGCAGGGCTTGCGGTCAAGCTGCGGTCATGGACTTGATCTTGAGGATGGAGGCGACCCAGTGGCCTGGTCCCGGAAGCGGGTGGACTCCGACGGTCAGCGCCGGCACACCGGCTACTACCGCGACCCAGCGGGCAGGACCCGATCGGCGGGCACCTTCACCTCCGAACGTGCCGCCCTGCGCGCCGCGCAGCGCCACGAGGTCAAGGTCGAGGACGGCACCTGGTACGACCAGCAGGCCGGCCGGGTCACCTTCCGCCGCTACGTCGAGGAGCAGTGGTGGCCGAGCCGGCACCTGGAGGCGAGCACGAAGGCCGGCTACCGGTCCTATTTGGACCGGCACTTCCTACCCTTCTTCGGCGACATCCCGATCGCTGACGTCCTGCCGTCGGCCGTGCAGGCCTGGGTCACCAAGGCTGCTGCGGACGGGCTCTCTGCGCGGAGCATCGTGAAGTACCACGTGATGCTGCACAGCGTCTTTAAGCGCGCGGTCCGCGACCGCGTCATCGGTTACAACCCGTGCGCCGACACCGAGCTGCCCAAGGTCATCGCGCCCAAGTCCCGCATCCTCACCCCGGAGGAGTTCCAAGCCCTGCTCGCACACATCCCGCAGCGATTCGTACCGCTCGTCCTGACCGAGATCGAGACCGGCCTTCGCTGGGGCGAGCTCATCGCGCTACGGCCCCGGCATGTGGACTTCCTGCGCCGCACCATCACCGTCGAGGAGACCATCGTCGAGGTCTCCCGCAAGGTCTCCCCCACCGGGAAGCGATTCCTGGTGAAGCACTATCCCAAGGACAACGAGTCGCGGGTCGTCGGAGTACGGCCCCAGCTGATCAGCGTGCTGAGCCGTCAGATCGAGCGGCTGGGCCTGGGCCGTGACGACCTGCTGTTTCCGTCGGCAGAGACCGCCAGCGGCAACCCGCTCAGCCGCAACACCTTCCGCTCCCGCTACTGGCTGCCCGCATTGGAAGCCGCCGGGCTCGGCTTCCACGTCCGGATGCATGACCTGCGCCATGCCCACGCATCCTGGCTGCTCGCCGGAGGCGCCGACCTCAAGACCGTCATGGACCGCCTCGGGCACAGCCAGATCCAGACCACCCAGAAGTACCTGCACACCCTGCCCGATTCCCAAGAGCTGGCACTTGAGGCGCTGACTCGCGTTGAGCGGCGAGGTGCTGGCTGACGGATCTCTCTGACGTGCCGACCCGGGGTGAACCAGCTGGGCTGCAGGTCTCTCACGTGGATATAACCGTCGCAAGCAATGCCGCAAGGTGCAGCACTTCTATCCATGGGGTTGGACGGATCTACCAGACACGTTCACCACACGCGGCGCCCGTGCCACCGGGGTGCACCCCCGCGACCTCTACACGTGGCGGGACGCCGGCGAGATCACGGAACTCTCGCGGGGTGTCTTCCGCCGGGCGAATGCACCGCAGGCGAACCATCCGGACTGCTGGCAGTCTCCCACCGCGCCCCGCGGCAATCGCGTGCTGCGTGTCGGCAGCCGCCGTCTACAACCTGATCGACGCCTTGCCGCCAGCCGTCCAGATAGTCGTTCCGACCCGTGACCGTCCGCCCAGGATCATCTACCCCCCCTACCGAGACGTTCCGATTCGATTCGTCCTCCTTCGAGCTCGGCCTGTTTCCAGCGTGCGTCGGCAGGCCCCCGACGCGGGCGAACGCGCCGTCGCCGCCTTCGAGGCCGTCCGCGACCGGCGGCCGTAGGATTTCGGGCGTGCTGATTGACGCTCACCGCGGGCCGCGCAAGTGAGTCCGGACCCACGAGACCGTCGGAAAACGAAACGGCCAACGCCGAAACCGACACCCGTTCGCACCGGCCCTTCCCCTGACGACGTGCACGACATCGTGTACTTCCAGCGGCACAAGGCCGACGACCCAACCAAGTCATCGCCCGGGCGCGATGCGTTGAACGCCTACCCCACGAAGGTGCGCGCGACTATGCGTGCCGCGCTCATCGCCGTCGCTACCGCCCCGCCGAAGCGCTTCACTGGCGGCGGGTATTGGGAGGCCATGAAGGGCGACATGGCTGGCTGGTTCGAGTTGCGCGTCAACGGGCCGAGGCGGCACCACTATCGGCTCTTCTGCCTGCTCGACTACAACGCCAAGGGCGTCGACAAGCCCCTACTCGTCGTCATCGACGGGCGAGACAAGCCATTCCGCACAACCTTGTCTGACGCCGATTACGCGGCGGTGCGCAAGCTCGGGGACGAGTACCGCAAGCGCAACCCGCGCTCGCTCGCAAGGGATTAAGCCGGCACCTTCGGCTTTTCTGCCCGCAGTTGCTCCAAGTGGCGCGCAAGTTGAGACGCGTCAGCGGCCTTCCCTTGAAGCAGCGGCTCGGTGACTTTCGCACGCTCGGAACTCGGCAGTGGCTCCAGCGTCACGCGCATACCGAGCACCGCGGCGACCTCGGCGAGTGTGCCCAGCGTCGGGTTCGGACGCTCTGCGGCGAAGAGACGACGTATCGTGGCGGGCTCGACCTGGATCGCGCGGGCCAGGTCAGCCTTCGACAACCCCGCCGCCTCACGCGCCTCGTCGAGTTCGTTCACGACAGCATCGACCGTCGCGATACGCATCGACTCGACGATGTACTCCCGCAGGAACTCGGGGTCCTCCAAGTCACGCGCGAGGTCGTTCCAGAAAGCCGTGTTGACGGTCATCGTGCGCCTCCGTTCTCCACGTGCGAGCGTATCACATATGTTACACATCGGTGCACTGAGCGCCAGAGCGCTCGACTGGACGTGGAATCGTGACAGCCATGAGCGACCTTGCCGCGACCGTCCTGCCGCTCATCCGCACTCGTGCGGACTTGTGGCGCTGGAGTGCCGCCAACGAGCACGGCCGGCAGATGCACGAAGCGGTGGCGATTCTCGAAGCAGCGTCCGGCACCGAGGATCCGGCTGTGGTCTTCACGGTGACGCAGAAGGCGATCGCCTCGGCTCTGAACGTGATCATGCGCGCCGACGACTCCAGCGGGATCATCGGCGATGCGTGCCGAGCGCTGCTGGACCTACACCCCGCAGTTGCGGCGCGGGCCAAGCCGCCGATCGCGAGACTGGTGGACTGGATGATCAAGTTCCAGTTCGACAATGAGTGCGACTACTTCACCCTCGACCCCGTCGCCTACGCCCCCGCTCTCGGCGAGAAGGGTATGGCCTCCTATCGGGCCAAGCTCACCGACCTCGGGGCCCGCCTCGGCCCACGGCCGTCGGAGGCGGAACGCTGGACGGCCCGGCATCGGGCCGAGTGGTTCGTCCTGGACTGGAACGCCCAGCGGCTGGCGGTGCTGGACCGCGACATTGAGGCGATCATCCGCACCCACTCCCGCGACCGGAAGGTGGCGGCGTGGCTGCAGGACACCGCCGAGGCGCTGGCGGAGATCGGCGAGTTCGACCGTGCGATCGACTGGGCCAGGCACGCGCTCGATGTCGGGCCGGGACACCAGTCGCTCAAGGCCGCCGAGTACTGGTGCACCTTGCTCGCCGCGCACCGTCCGGCAGAGTTGCTCGCGGCACGGCTGAAGGTGTTCCGACGCTGGCCCTCATCCAGCACTGCCGCCCACCTACATCGGGACGCGGGAGATGCGTGGCCGCAGCACCGCGACGAGGTCATCGAGCGACTCGCGGATAGCCCGCGTGACGCCGTACAGTTCGCGCTGCTGTCGCTCCAGGACGTGCCGTTCGCGTGGCAGCTAGCCCACTCCCTGGCCCTGGACGACGATCGCACGTGGAGCGACCTGGTCAAGGCGTACGAGAAGATCGACCCGCTCGCCGTCCTGCCAGTGCTGAATCGCCTCGTCCTGCGCGAGCTGGTCGAAACCGGAGCTCAGCACTACAAGATCGCTGCACGCAGGCTGAAGAAGATGCGCACGCTCGCCGTCGGATCCGAATACACGGCCGAGGTCGACCAGCTCATCGCCGACCTGCGTGAATCCAACCGCCGCCGTCCGCGGCTGCAACAGGAGTTCGACCGCGCCGGACTCCCTTGACCAACGTCATTAGCCGTCGATGCCGGTGACGGCGTTGGTCTCGACGAACGCATCGGCGTCGGACGGGTGGAACCGGAGCTGACGCGCGATCCGCGACGCCAGCACAACCAGCGTCGTCGACGTCAGGCACGTGGCGCCGACCTAGGCAGCGCAAGTTCCCCGACACCGTCCCGCGCCTCGGGCTCACGCTGAAGCTCGAAGCTCGGTAGCCGATCATCTCGGGATTCCCGTCACCGGGAACGTAAACACAACCTTGCTCGCCGGCACGGTGTCAACACGGTCGCGCTGACAATCGTGTGCTGCGTGTCGGCGGCCGCCGTCCATGACCTGACCGACACCCTGCCGCCGGCACCAAGGAGCTGCACAGGCTGTGGGACGTCCAGAGATGGGGGGGTCCAGGGGGTGCCGGCGTCCCAAAACAGGGGGGGTACGAGCCCGCTGGCCGAATCCGCCAGTGTCACCGCCTTTGCCCAACAAGTCACGGTCCTCAAGATCGCCGTGCCGTATGACCTTCACTGCTCGACGATCCGAACCCAACCCAGTCCGACGCCGTAGTCGCCTCCGACGACTCACCCGCCAACCAGCAAGATCATCTGCCACACACCTCTTGCACCAGCGGGCCGCTAAAGTCGTTGGCACGAAATACAGGTATTGAGGAGGCGGCTCGATGGCCGATCCCGAAAGCACAGCTGACAAACGGCTGGCTGAACGCAGGCAACGGCCTGACAGGGTCGCCTGTGTCTGGTGCGACGCCGAAATCGTCGTCCGGCGCAGGGGCCGGTTGCCGTGCTGGTGTTCATCGTCGTGCCGCCACCGCGCCTGGGAACAACGCCGGGCCGCGGCCTGCGGACGGGTTGCGGTGGAACTCGTCGAACGTGTCGTCGAGGTCGACGTGCCCGTGACGGTCACCGAGACCGTCGAAGTCATCGTTCTTCCCAGAGGCTCGGCGTGGGTCGACGCGCTCCGCGACCTGGCCCGCCAGATCGACGTCGGCCTGGTTTACGACCGTGACCTGCCCGCGCTGGCCACCCAGCTCGACCAAGTCATTGCCGCCTTAACGCGGCGGCCTGGCTTGCGCACCCGGCGTCACTGGTGAACATTCCCCTTCGCGCGCTGGTGAGTATGAGCGTTTCATCTTTCCACCCCAGTGTGGATCGGTCTGAAACGCGCGGCGTCACCGGACCACGTCGTCGGCCCACTCAGCGTTCCTTGTCGGGGCCGCCAGACATCGACCAGAGTCTCGAAATGATTTCCGGATCACGGGAGGCTGGCACGCGGTTCAGCCGCAGCAGCGGATCACCATCTTTGCCACACCGGTTGAGGTGTCCGCCCCAACTCGTCCCGCGTGTCGCCCAGAAGCTACGGGGGGTTCGAGAGACAATCATGGTATTGCAGTTCGGCGCCCCCTTCCCTTCGCCGGACACGGCGGAGGAGGAAAGTATGGCTCGAACAGTGAATTCGGCGTTCGCGTCGTTCGATGAGGAACTCAACCTCGATCCGCGGGAGCGCGATAAAGCCCAGCGGCGGCACAACGACATCAGTGATCTGCTGAGGGCCGCCGGAGTCATCGAAGCCAGCTTCCTGCAGGGGTCGTTCGCCCGCAAGACGATGCTCAAGCCGCTGAAGGACGTCGACATCGTCATGCTGTTGGACAAGGGGAAGTACGGGCATCTGCGGTCGGACATGGACGGTCCCCGCGAGGCGATGGAGTTGTTCAAGGGCCCCGTCAAGCGGCAGTGGCCAGCCGTCAAGTTCGACGCAGGCGAAAAGCCGGCCGGCAAGGCGCTTCGGCTGGCGTTCCCAGATTGCGAGTTCACCGTCGACCTGGTGGCCGCGCTCCCCACGGATACCGAGAGTGTGCTCATCGGTAACCGGGACGAGCGGCGATGGGAGCCAAGCAACACCCGCAAACAGATCCGGCTGGTCCGTGACCGAAACACCGTAACTGGTGGCCGGTTCGTCCACCAGGTCCGCATGGTGAAGGCGTTCCGCAAACACCACGAACTGCGGCTGGAGTTCATCAAAGGCATCGTCATCGAGTCGCTCGCGTTCGACGCGATACACCTCCAGCTCGCGGACAAGAAGGCTGTGTCTGCTGTTCTGTGGCACGCCGCCGAGGCTGTCACCGGACCTGTGCTTGACCCGGCAGGTGACGACGACGTCACGGCGAAATGGACAAGTCAGCAACGCGAGGTCGCAGTGGCCACGTTCGCCGACCAGGCGCAGCGCGCCGAGGAGGCGCTTCGCCTGGAGGCTCACGGCGACACCGAAGGCGCGATTGACGCTTGGCAGGCGGTGCTCGGCAAGGACTTCCCGGACGCGCAGCGGCGGACAGCGAAGGAGTCGGCGGGGGCGTGGGCCATCGGATCGATGAGCCGCGCCGGCCGGCCGAGCACGACGCGAGCGGCAGATCAGCAGCTCCCGGCGGGGCGGTCGTGGTCATCACACTGACCGCCGTCCTCGTCGACCCGGCCGGCGTCGGCTCGACGCTCAAGGCCGAGTTGTTCGGCGTGCACGTCGATCGGGTACGGCCGGGTGCGCTCGGTGGTGCCGTGTTCGACCTGACGTTCGACCCGATACCTGAGTGGACGGCCGAAGGCTACGAACAGGAGCGCGGACGGGTCAGTGTCCGCCCGGACGGCGCGATCTATGCGTTCCCCCTTGGACCGGAGCGGCCATGGAAGCACCGTCAGTCGTCGCCGCTCGGGCCCAAGTTCGGCACGCTCGCCGGCGAATTATGTTTGGTCTACTCGCGTGACCCGCGTCCGCTGCGGTGGGAGTGGGAGGACGGCTTCGAGGAGTTCGTCAGCCGTGTGCACCGGCACCTGTTCTTCGAGGAGTACGCCCGGCGCCATCACAACGAATGGCCAGTCGAGGATGCCCCCCACGGGCATCCCACGTCGGGAACCCACCCCATCGTCACCCGCGAGATGCGCAAGGAGGTGACCCGGTGGGTGGCATGACCCTAGTTATCGCAGAAGGGCAGTCGGCCGCGGTGAAGGGCACGGGCACGCCAACGGGCGTGTGGTGGGCGCTGCTCGTCGCATTGCTCGGTTCAACAGTCGTCGCCGGGCTCATCACCACCACAGTCGGTAGTTTGCGAGCGTCGGCGACATCCCGTCGAGACGGCTATGCCCAGGCGGTGAAGTCGCTCATTGCGCGCACCGAGTACGCCTATCGCGTCCGTCGACGAGTGTCCGATGAGCCCGACGTCCTGGCCGCCCTCGCGTCGCGCGGCAACGACCTGCAGGAACAGCTGGCCGCCTGCCGGACCTGGGTCCAAGCGGAGAGTCGGACTGTTGGCCGTGTGTATGAGGAGGTCCTCGCCGACCTAGACGCGAAGGTCAACCCGGCGGCGGCCGACGCTTGGACACAGCCGCCCGTCGCGACCGCTGCTGGGATGAACCTTTCCGGATGGGGTCCAGGTGACCAGTGGCCACACATCATCCGGCTCGAAAATGCCATCTCGTTCCGGTTCGGGTGGCGCCGAATCCTGCCGCCGGTGATCTGGAGACGGCAGGTTTGGCGCGAGGATCCCGGGCGAGGTTGAGCCGGATTCCAGTTACGGTGAGACTGACCGGGCCGCCTGTGGCGCCTGGCCATCCATGGGTTGACCAGCGTCCCGTTGGTCCGCCTTTCTACTGGACGCGACTCGAAACACGTCTTTCACGGAGTCTTGGTTGTTCGCATGCGTGGTGGAGCACCCGGGGAACCTACCCGCCGACTGGGTCACGCGGGCCGTGCAGTTGCTCAAGACCGCAGTCGTCAGGATCGGAACCTGCTTCTGGCGTTGGCGCCACGCTCACGCTCAGCATGCGGATATTCTTCGCGTGTGATCACCGGTGCGCTGAAGGGCCAGATTGATCGGGTATGGGATGCATTCTGGTCGGGCGGAATCGCCAACCCCATCGAGGTCATCGAGCAGATCACGTACCTGCTGTTCATCCGCCGTCTGGACGACCTGCAGACGCTCGCGGAGAACCGGGCGAACCGCACGGGCAAGCCCATCGAGCGGGCGGCCTTCCCCTCGGGCAATGACCCGCAAGGGCGGTCGTACACCGACCTGCGATGGTCCCGGTTCAAGGACATCGGGCCGGCAGAGATGTACGAAACGGTCGGTGAGCGGGTCTTTCCCCTTCCTCCGCTCGCTGGGCGGCGAGGGCTCGACCTACTCACAGCACATGAAGGACGCCCGGTTCACCATCCCCAATCCGGCGTTGCTGGCCAAGGTCGTCGACATGCTCGGCGACTTCCCGATGGAGGATCGCGATACCAAGGGCGACCTGTACGAGTACATGCTGAGCAAGATCGCCAGCGCCGGCCAGAACGGCCAGTTCCGTACGCCGCGGCACATCATCGCGCTGATGGTCGAGATGATGGCGCCGGGGCCGAAGGACGACATCTGCGACCCGGCCTGTGGCACCGCGGGTTTCCTGGTCGCTGCTGGCGAATACCTGCGCCGGGAGCATCCCGCGCTGCTGGTCGATGCTGTGCAGAACAAGCACTTCAATTCCAGCATGTTCCACGGCTTCGACTTCGACGCGACGATGCTGCGGATCGGCAGCATGAACATGCTGTTGCACGGGGTCGAGCAGCCGGACATCCGCTATCGCGACTCGCTGTCCGACGGGGCCAGCGGCGATGCCGAGTTGTACTCACTGATCCTGGCCAACCCCCCCTTCGCGGGCAGCTTGGACTACGAGTCGGTGGCAAAGGATCTGCAGCAGGTCGTGAAGACAAAGAAGACCGAGCTGTTGTTCCTCGCCCTGTTCCTGCGACTGCTCAAGACCGGCGGGCGGGCGGCGGCGATCGTGCCAGATGGTGTCCTTTTTGGATCGTCGAAGGCGCACAAGGAGCTGCGAAGGACGCTGGTCGAGGACCACAAGCTCGACGGCGTCGTGAAACTGCCTGGTGGGGTGTTCAAGCCGTACGCGGGAGTCTCGACTGCGATCCTGCTGTTCACCAAGACCGGCATCGGCGGAACGGACTTCGTTTGGTTCTACGAGGTGACCGCTGACGGGTGGTCGTTGGACGACAAGCGGTCGCCGTTGCTGTCCGAGGACAAGCTCGGCGTGCGACCCAATCATGCACTGAGCGACGAGGAGCACCCGAAGAACAACCTGCCCGACGCGCTAGCGCGGTGGCTGGACCGCGACGCTGGCGAGCGCTCGCGGGAGCGCACCCAGCAGAGTTTCTGCATGGCCAAATCCGACATCGCCGCACAGGGTTACGACCTGAGTCTGAACCGCTACAAGGAAACGGTCCACGACGAGATCGAGCACCGCCCGCCCCTTGACATCATCGCCGACCTCGAGAGGTTGGAAATCGAAATCCAGCAGGGTCTAGCAGACCTGAGGACCACGCTCTGATGTCATGGTCGACCGCTAGGCTGCGCGATGTCATAGTGGACGCAAGGTCTGGGTTCGCCACCGGTGCTGAGTCCGACGACGGTGTGTTCCAAGTCCGCATGAACAACGTCACCCGTCAGGGCGGGTGGGACTTTTCCCGGCGCCGCCGCGTCCCCGCGACTCGGCGCGATCGCGATGCTTTCACGCTCGCGCAAGGTGACGTCCTGTTCAACGCGACCAACAGCCCCGAACTCGTGGGCAAGAGCGCGCTGCTCGGCCCGCCGGATGAACCGATGGTCTTCAGCAACCACTTTCTGCGGCTGCGAACCAACCGCGAGTGCCTTGAGCCAGCATTTTTGGCTCGTTGGTTGCACCGGCAGTTCACTCGCGGTGTTTTTCAGGCCATGTGTAGGCAGTGGGTTAATCAGGCAACGGTAGGGCGCGACTCACTGTTGTCGCTCGAAATGCCGCTGCCGCCGATCGAGGAGCAGCAGCGGATTGCGGAGGTACTGGATCGGGCGGATGCGCTGCGCGCCAAGCGCCGCAAAGCCATCACCCTCCTGGACGAACTCACCCAATCGATCTTCCTCGATATGTTCAGCGACCCTCGCCACGGATGGGGCGCCTTCCCCAGTGACTGCTTCGCAAATGTCGTAGGCCGAGTCACTTATGGCTTCACCTCCCCGATGCGCCACGTAGACGCTGGCATCCCCATCGTGACCGCGAAAACGTCCGCGAGGGCTGGATCGACCTGGACAACGTTCATTTCGGCACCGAAGAGCAGTACGCAGCGTTATCTGCGAAGTCCAAGCCACGTCGGGGTGACATCCTGATCACCAAGGACGGCACGATCGGAAGGTGCGCCATCGTGGAGACAGACGAGCGATTCTGCATCAATCAGTCCGTGGCCCTAGTTCGTCCCGACCGCACGGAGGTAAATCCTGTCTACGCGGTTGGGTACCTGTCGTCGGAGAGGGTCCAATCCATCCTCAAGGGTATGGGCAAAGGCAATGCTCTGGCGCACTTGCAGATCACAGAGCTAGCCCGCATGACGGTTCCAAAGCCACCGCTCGCGACCCAAGACGTATATGCCTGCCGCGTTTCCGAGATCGCCAGTGCACGTCGGGTGATGCGACGACAAGCGGACATGCTGGATTCCGCGTTTGCGTCGCTGCACCAGCGGGCGTTCGCGGGTGCTCTTTGAGGAACGAGTGAGCTGGAGACCTCAGGCAGCATCGTGAGTAACTTCCGGTTCTTGCGGGCGGAGTGGCCGTCGCTAGCGCAGGAGGCGGCTCGGGCGGAGCACAACGCCTACGGGGATCCGCGGGCGTCGTGTTTCTATGCCCGCCGGGCCTTGGAACTCGCGGTCAACTGGCTCTACGACTACGACCGCACGTTGCAACGGCCGTACCGGGATGACCTTTCGGCGATGCTGTTCGAGCCGACCTTGGGGCGACTGGTCGGCAACACGATTCGCGCGAAGATGGACATCGTCCGCCGGCAGGGCAACGCGGCGGTGCACAAGAACCGGCCGGTCACGAGCAACGACTCCGTACCCGTCGTGCGGGAGCTGTTCCACGTCCTGTACTGGCTGGCCAGCCAGCCGCTACTCGCGAGAGTCAGCGGACCGGCCGGGCGAGCTGCAGTTCGACACGGACACCATCCCAAGGCCCTTGTCGGCAAGTGTTCGCAAGCAGCGGCAGGACGAATTGAAGGCGCAGGCTGAGCGCTACGCCGCACAGGACGCCGAGCTGGCGAAGGCGCGCGAGCAGAGCGCGACGCTGGAGCAGGAGATCGTCGACTTGCGTGCTCAGGTCGCCGCCGCCAAGGCCGCCAACGAGGCCCGGCCCGCCGATCACGACTACGACGAGGCCGCGACCCGCGACCTGTTCATCGACCTGTTGCTGCGCGAGTCCGGCTGGATCCTTGACCAGCCCAATGACCTGGAGTTTGAGGTCAGCGGGATGCCGAACAGCAAGGGCACCGGCTATGTCGACTATGTGCTGTGGGGCAACGACGGCAAACCGCTCGGGGTGGTGGAGGCCAAGCGCACCCGCCGCGATTCGAAGGTCGGCCAGCAGCAGGCGAAGCTCTACGCCGATTGCCTGGAAGCTGCCTACGGCCAGCGACCTGTCATCTTCTACACCAACGGATACGACCACTGGCTCTGGGACGATACGAGCTATCCGCCGCGCCAAGTTGACGGCTTCTACACGAAGGACGAGTTGGCGCTTCTCGTTCAGCGCCGCACCAGCAAGCGCCGGCTAGCCGAGGTCGGGATCAGCGACACGATCGTCGAACGGCACTACCAGGCGCGCGCCATCCGCCGGATCGGCGAGGCGTTCGATCAGGGCCGTCAGCGCGAAGCACTAGTAGTGATGGCGACCGGCGCCGGGAAGACCCGGACGGTCATCGCTCTGGTCGACTTGCTGATGCGGGCCAACTGGGCCAAGCGGGTGCTGTTCTTGGTCGACCGGGTTGCCCTGGTCAACCAGGCCGTCGGCGCGTTCAAGGCGCACCTGCCCGACGCGGCCACGGTCAATCTCGTCACCGAGAAGCACGGCGAGGGGCGGGTCTACGTCTCCACGTATCCGACCATGATGGGCCTGATCAACCAGACCACCGACGACGAGCGCCGCTTCGGCCCGGGCTACTTCGACCTGGTGATCATTGATGAGGCGCACCGGTCGGTGTATCACAAGTACCGCGCGATCTTCCGCTACTTCGATTCGCTCCTGGTCGGCCTGACCGCGACCCCTAAGGACGAGATCGACCGCAACACATACAGTCTGTTCCACCTTGAGGACCGCGTCCCCACCGACAACTACGACCTGAGCGAAGCCGTCGCCGAGGGCTACTTGGTGCCGCCGCGCGCGGTGTCGGTGCCCGTGAAGTTCCTGCGGGAAGGCATCCGCTACGACGACCTATCCGAGGCCGAGAAGGATCAGTGGGACCTCGCCGACTGGGGCGAGGACGACCCGCCTGACGCGATCACCTCCGACGCGGTCAACGAGTGGCTGTTCAACACCGACACCGTCGACCGGGTGTTAGAAACGTTGACGACCCGCGGGCATCATGTGGCCGGCGGCGACCGGCTCGGGAAGACGATCATTCGCCGCCAAGAACAACAAGCACGCCGAATTCATCGCCGAGCGGTTCAACGTCCATTATCCCGAGCACCTCGGATCGTTCGCCCGCGTCGTCACGCACAAGACCGAATACGCACAATCGCTTATCGATGCCTTCTACATCAAGGAGAAGGCGCCGCACATCGCGATCTCCGTAGACATGCTGGACACGGGCATCGACGTGCCCGAGATCGTCAACCTGGTGTTCTTCAAGATCGTCCGCTCCAAGACGAAGTTCTGGCAGATGATCGGCCGGGGCACCCGCCTGTGCCCCGACCTGTATGGGCCGGGCGAGGCGAAGGCCGACTTCTTCGTCTTCGACTTCTGCCAGAACATCGAGTTCTTCAACCAGAAGATGGCAGGGTCGGAGGGGTCACTGGTCGAATCTCTTGGGGAACGGCTGTTCAAGGCGCGCCTTGAGCTGATCACGAAGCTGGACGCCGGACAACAGGATGAGGGTCTGACCGACGCAAGCGGAATCACCAGTGAGACCGGGCTGCGGGTCGACACGATTCACCTGCTGCACGACCAAGTCGAAGGCATGAACCCCGACAACGTGGTCGTCCGGCCCCAGCGGCGCTGGATCGAGATCTACCTCGACCTCGACAACTGGCACAGGGTCACCTCCGACGAGGCCATCGGGATCGCCGAACACCTTGCCGAGCTTCCCACGTCCGTCCGAGACGACGACGAACAGGCCAAACGCTTCGACCTGCTCATGCTCCGATTACAGCTGGGTGCGCTCGATGCAGACCCTGGTTTTGACCGCCTGCGTGCTCAGGTCCAGGCCATCGCGGCCGCGCTCCTCGAACAGACCAACATTCCCGCCGTACGCGAGCAGCAGGAGCTGCTCGACGAGGTCGCCGGCGACGACTGGTGGGTCGACGTCACCCTGCCCATGCTGGAGCTACTGCGGCGCCGTGTTCGGTCATTGGTGCGACTGATCG
>JBDUDR010000054.1:0-16222 GCA_040002845.1 Nocardioidaceae bacterium | reverse complement strand
TACTCGACCGGCAGCATCGCGTAGCCGATGTTCTTCTCCAGGCGGGGCGAGTAGACGGCGGAGGTCACCCTTCCACTCGCGCCGTTTGCCGAGACCGGCCACGTCGTCGCGTTCATCTCTATTCGATCGCCGTCGATTTCGAGGCCGACGATCTTCTGCTTCACCCCCTCCTCGCGGACCCTCGCGAGCGCCTCGCGGGCGACGAAATCGGCGTCGCTGTCCAGGTCGACCAGCCGGTCTAGCCCCAGCTCGAACGGGTTGTTCTCGTAGGTCATGTCGGCACCCCAGTTGAAGATGCCACCCTCGATCCGGCGGATGTCGACTGGCCCGGTCGGGCGGATCTCGTAGGGGGCCCCCGCCTCCATGATCCGCTCCCACAGATCCGTTCCGCGCGAGGCGTCGAGGAGGTAGACCTCGTACCCGACCTCCGAGGTCCATCCCGTCCGGGTGAGGATGAGCGGGATGCCGTCCAAGTCGAGACGGCGGAAGTGGTAGTAGCGGAGGTCGAGGACATCCTCGCCGAACAAGTCGCGCACAACGTCCTTCGACTTCGGCCCCTGGATCTGAAGCGGGTACGCCTCGGCCTCCGAGAGCTTCACGTCCATTCCCGCGTACGCAGCCAACCCCTTTGCGTACGCCAGCGCGTCGCTGTCGGCGAGCGCAAACCAGAATGTGTTCTCGTCCAGACGCAGCATCACCGGGTCGTTCAGGATGCCGCCGTCCGGCGCCGTGATAAGGACATACTTCGCTTGGCCGACCGCGCACGTGCTGAGGTCACGGCAGGTGAGTAGCTGCGCGAAGCGGAAGCCGTCTGGCCCCGTTACCTCCACGTTGCGCTCGACGGCAACGTCCCAGAGGGTCACGTGATTCAGCAGGTGCCAGTACTCGGCCTCGAAATCGTCGAAGTTGATCGGGAAGAGGGTGTGGTTGTAGACCGTGAAACCCTTCGGGCCGTAGCGCTGCGTCGCCTCGTAGAAAGGGCTGCGCCGCAACCTCGCTCCCCTCTGCACCACCGACATGTCGAACGGTTTGGGCATGGTCGCGACGTGGCTCATTGGGCCTCCTCCTCTCTCACACCGACGCCGAGCATCGGCCTCAACCAGACGTGGGTGCGCTCCAGACGTTCCGGGAAACTATAATCGGCGGCTTTGGCGACCGCACGCCGCTTGCTTGCCCAATCCGGGAGGCGAAGCGGAGGGAGTGGGACCCCACTTGCGTTATTGATCAAATTGAACAACTATTCAGTCCGGGGGCGAGCTGGGGAAGAGCCCCGCATCGAGGGTTCGAGCGAACCGCCCCCGCCCTCAGGGAAAAAGGATGGGGCAGTGAAAGGTGGGGCCGTGAGCGGTGAGGCCAGGGCGATCCCGGACGCTACGTCCAGTACCTTGTACTTCGGCCCGTGGTACCGGAAGTCGCCGTTTTTCGAGGCGACGCTGCGGTGGGGCTGCCAGGCCTACGACGTGTACAACCACATGTACCTGCCCGCCTACTACGACGACCTCGCCGCAGAGTATTGGGCGCTGGTGAACGACGTCACACTGTGGGACGTCGGCGTGGAGCGGGTGGTGCAGATCAGCGGGCCAGACGGCTTTGAGCTTGCAAACGCGCTCACCTGTCGCGACCTCACCAAATGCGCGGCCGGGCAGGGCAAGTACGCGCCGATCATCGCCCCCGATGGGGGCATCGTCAACGACCCGGTGCTGTTGCGGCGTGACCAGAACACCTTCTGGCTGTGCCTGGCCGACGGTGACGCCCACCTGTATGCGATGGGGCTGGCCCAGGGCAGGGGTCTGCACGCCACCGTGTCGCTGCCTGAGGCCTATCCGGTGCAGGTGCAGGGACCGAAGGCGAAGGACCTCATGCGCGACCTCGCCGGTGAGGCCATCGTCGGCCTGAAGTACTACTGGGCCCTGGATGCAGCCATCGCGGGCATTCCGGTTGTGGTCAGCCGCACCGGCTGGACCGGTGAGGTCGGGTACGAGGTCTTTCTCACCGATCCCTCCCGCGGCGACGAACTCTGGGAGACGATCATGGAAGCGGGTGCGCCTCACCGCATCAGGCCGATCGCCCCATGTGAGGCGCGCCGCATCGAGGCGGGCATCTTCAACTATAACTCCGACTTCACCTTGGAGAACAACCCGTTCGAGGTCACCGGGCTCGAGCGGCTGGTGGAGGCGCAAGACGCCGACTACGTCGGCAAGGCCGCGCTGGAGCGCATCCGCGGGCAAGGGGTTACGCGCAAGCTTGTCGGCATCGAGGCACCCGGTGACCCCTCGTTCTTCGAGCTCACCGAGGCGCGGCCCGCTCTAGCTGGCGGGCAGCGGGTGGGCCGCGTCACAGACCTGGTCTGGTCGCCGCGCCTAGAGCGCAACATCGGGTACGTGTGGGTGCCAGCCGAGCTCGCCAACCCGGGCAACGATCTCGAAATCGAGTGGAAGACCGGGGAGCGAACCCCCGCCAAGACCGCGGCGATCCCGTTCCTCGACCCGCGAAAGGCTGTGCCATCCGCCTGACTAATGCCCTGCTTGTGTGCGACGCTCCGGCAAGCGCAAGTGGCCCCGAACCCCTTACCTCCGGAGCTCATGCACTTTGGTGGCTCAGGCAACGCGGCACCACTCATCGTCACGTACCGTCACGGAAGCCTAAGCGAGAGCGACCTGACATCGGGCTACTCCAGTGCGCCCCACAACCCGGCTAGACGACGCGTCAGTCGTGTTGCCACTGCTCATCAGGGATCCTGCGCACCATCATCAGACTGTCAGTGCGTCGGCCTGGGAGTGGAGGTGTTGGGTGCGCATCGACCCACTCGATCCTCACGCAGCTGGCCCATGAGCATGAGACCGAACTGGTAGACATTATCGTTGAGGGAGCCGAAATGCAGCCTTCAAACTCCGTCGCGAGCTGACTTGCGATGTGCGAGGTTTCCTCGCCTGCTCGAGCAGCACGCACAACAGCCTCGACCTGCTGCCCCACACGCTTGAAGTCTTCATACATTCCGTCGAGGTAGGCCCTCGCTTCGTCGCCGAAGTAGCTGCCGACCAACGACAGATTCGTGTTTAGGCGGTCATTCCAGGAGAACAGGACCTCGACGTACTCCTTCCGCCGCCGCTGGAGCTCGTCGTCATCCGTAGATTCATCCGGGGCCGCGGTCGCCACCCAAAGCAGACGCTGCATTCGATAGAGCCGGCGATCCAGGAGGGACATCAGGTCCTGACATGCCGCGCCGGCTCGTTCTCTGTCCTGTTCCTGGAGACGTACATCGTTCTGCTTGGCCCAAGAGCGCGCCTGCAAGCGCGATGCCCACCAGCCCCCCAACGACCGTGGTAAGGGCGAAGCCAATGACAATCCCGACGATACTGTCCACGGCGGTCACTCCTTTGCCCACACCCGCGGTATGGCGCAATTCTCGCGCCCGCTCGGACCCCTGTCGACGCTTGTGGCCTGGCCATCACGATCACGCACCCCTGACATGTCGGCCATCCCGAGCAACGCGTCGGAAGCGTGCGTCCGATGTCGCGGCGTACCTCGGCGTGATTCCTCACCTGCCGCTGTCCGCACGCTCGTGCCGAATGGGCGGTCGTCGGTTCAGCGCGAGCGCGCGAGCCAAATGGACAAGTCTGTTCCGTGCTCATCCCCTGCGCACCGGCTCCCGGCGCACCAATCGGCTACCGCCTCCGGCGACCGAGCCAGCTGGTGGACGTGCCGATGCCGGCCAGGTGCAGTGCGATGGAGAGCAGACCCGCGGTCAGCAGGGTCTGTGGGGTGAACGCGTCGCTGACCTTGGCGTCGGCCCAGTCCAAGATGAGCGACAAGGCGAAGATGACTGCGGCGAGGATCGCGAACATCGCAATCTCCTGTCGGGGAGCGGAAGACGGAAGTGGCGCTCATCTAACTCTCCACGCGCCACCGGCGCAAGGTCGCCCAGGCGTCCTGTGCGTTCCCAGGTAGGCGGCTTCTTCACCGACATACGTGCAGCCCTCGCTACCGTGTCACAACCCGCAACCACGGTCGGATCGTGCCTGCCGACAATAAGCGCACTCCGGCGATGGGTAGGCATCGAAGACGCTATTGACTATTCCTCCCACGCCCTGTGTGCGTCAAGGCGCCCAGAACGGCAATTATGGCGTCGAAGGCGCTCGCTCTTCAGTTCCGGAGTGCGTTCCCCGAAGAACCGCCAGCATCCGCTGCGCGGCTGTCCACCGGTCTGTCGTCGGCGTGATGTAGCCGCCTGGCCCGGTTTGATTCAGAAGTGCGTTCTCAAGAAGTCCCCGCGACTTAGGGTCAAGTTTGGGTAGGACTCGCTCGGCTGCCGCTAATGCTTGATACTGCTCAAAGGCCGATCTTGAGTTTGCAATCGCGTCAAGTATCGCTCCAACGTCAGCAACGTTCGGGTCTTCCCGCATCAAAACAATGGCGAAGATTCGGTCGCCTTCTTCACCCTTGAGGAACAGGGACCTGACCTCATCTGCGCTTGGCTTCTCGTCACGCGAGTACTGCTCTGCCTTGTGGACCGTCTCATAGAGGCGCGCCATTCGTCCGACACCCGCAGGTTCTGTCCGTCGTATTTCCTCATAGGCTCGCGCGGCAGGTGCCGATTGCAGAAGTAGGCGATCGGCCTGGGCACGGAGCTCCTCGGCTGCCTCGCTGTGTCCCCGGGCCTCGAGATCTTGCGCGCTACGATACAGCTGTGTTGCAACTTGGAGGTGCGCCTCAACCCCCCCGAACTTGAGAAACTCAACTCGGTTGCCAAGAAAGGCGACTACGACGAGGCCTAAGCCGGCTCCAATGAGAGTTGCACTACCGGCCCCGTTCGAGGTGACGAACGTGGCAACAGCTCCTGCCCCCAAACACGCGATTCCTGCGCTTGCCGCAACGACGAGCTGAGCCGGAGGCAGGCCAGCCTCGGCGCTCGACCATTCCGGCGGTGGAGCCTTATCGGCAACTCCCTCTTGATTCTCCACGGCCCTGCCTTCCTCCTCGATTGCTGCCAGCCACAAGAACAGCCAAGCGTCGAGGAGAACGAAGCTGCATTCCCCTTGCCAGTCGCTCCAGTTGCCCACTTGCCCACGCTGCGATCGTCGGGCCACGGCGATCGCGGGTACAGAACGACGGTGCGCGAGATTGGCAGTTAGGGGCGTCTCGGGAGCATACCGAGCGCACAGGCCTGCGAGCCAGGCTGACAAGCCCGTCGAGCGTGTCCGCCCCCTCACGCGCCAGGCGGCGACCGTCTCATCCGTCGCTAGGCATGCTCGGTCCACGGCATCGTGCCGACGACGTTGGCGGCAATCAGCCTGCGGTCGGAGGGATCCCATACCAGGCCGGTGTCTGCTTGTGTCAGAGCAATGAGAGCGGTTATCGATGCGGGACTCGGCGCGATGATGTGCTTCTGGGCATCCTCGGTCACGACCATGACCTCGAACCGGCCATCATCCCGTCTGCCCCGGCCACCAAGTTGGCGTCGAGAATTATCACCCGCCGCGCCTGCTCGCTTGCCCCGGCAGGCAGTCCAGTAGAAGGCGGCGGACGGGCTGCCGCAATTGATTCGCCCCTGGGCGTATCTTCCTTGCCTTGACGTTGTTCGCGCTGGGCGCCCGACGATTTGCTGGCGGTGCGTTTCGCCTGGTCGCCCATCTGGGGGACGCAGACGGCGGTGCAGGCGTTCGACGACGAGCGCGCCCGCTCGTACCACCAGCCCTGGCATCGGCGGCGACGACATCGCACCGATCCCCGGGACCAAGCGGGTCTCACGCCTGGAAGAGAACGCGGGCGCGTCGCGCCCGAGCTGACCGCAGACCAGTTGGCACGCCTCGACGCGATCCCGCCACCCGTGGGCGACCGCTACGCCGACATGACCCGCATCAGCAGATAGTGCCCCGCGATGTCAGGGGCCGACGTGCACCCAGCGGGCGACCGATGGAATGCCGTCAGCGGTGAGTACGAAGAGCATGTAGTAGCCGGGTGGGGCGACTTCCGCTGTCGGCGCCGTGGCTGTGAATCCGCCACCGCTGGGTGTGACAGCGAGCTCGACGTGTCGAGCGTTCATTTCGTTCGCATGTGTCGTCGCCGCAGGCGCCATCAAGACCGCTTGGGTGGACGCTGGCCCGGATGTGCCGATAGAAAAGGTCGAACCGTAGTTCACCTGCGCCGGCGCCGAGTCGATCACGGGGCGAGGACCCTTGAACAGGTACGGGGGCGAGTAGAAGTCGATCTTCTGCCGACCTCCTCCGGCACCGCCGTCTCCAGCGGACATGATCCGCCCGTCCGGCAGCAGGATCGCCGTGGAGTGATAGGCGCGCCGGATCGTCTGGACAGCCATGTTGGTCCAGGTGTCGGTGCTGGGGTCGTACGCCATGGTTTGCAGCTGGCCCGCGTCGTACAAGCCAGAGCTGTTACCGCCAACTGCGATCGCCGACCGGTCCGGCAGCTGGACCACATTCATGTGTGCACGGGGGGTCGGCATCGGGGGGCCGAACGACCAGCCCGCCACCGGGTTGCTGTAGTCGTACTGCTCAGTGCTCGCCGTGGCGGCGCCGTTCTTCAGGCCGCCGATCATCATCACCTGAGAGGATCCGCTGGGCCCGGCCGGAAGCATGAGACCGGCCGAGCCGGCGCTGTTGCCTCCCGGCAGCTTCTTCAGTGTCGTCCAGCTCCACGTTGCAGGGTTCAGCACGAACGACCTGAGGCCCGTGACCTGCAGCATCTTGCCGTCCGGCATGACCCACTGCCGTGGGTAGATGCCGGTCACGTGGTTGGGGCCTACGACCCGCAGCGTTCCCACAGTATGTCCGGCATCCGGTGGGGTGAACAGCTCAACAGTGGGGTTCGGTGTCGACCCATTCAGCTCACTGCCGGCGGTGATCACGATGCGACCGTCCGCAAGTCTCGTCGAGGTGGGGTAGTAGCGACCGAGCGGCGTATCGGGCTGGCGAGTCCACTGTTCGGAGATGGGGTCGAACAGCCAAACGTCCACGATTCCTTTGGGGATAGGGTCCGCGCCTCCGGCAGTCAGCACTCTGCCGTCGCTCAGCTGCGTCACGCTGCCACAGAACACCGGGGCGGGTGCGGGCACCTCGTGTCCAGTC
Organism: Nocardioidaceae bacterium; assembly: GCA_040002845.1. Taxonomy (GTDB): domain Bacteria; phylum Actinomycetota; class Actinomycetes; order Propionibacteriales; family Nocardioidaceae; genus JBDUDR01. Next base: position 9,140 of record JBDUDR010000054.1, on the reverse strand, counting down.
CCTGTCACGGGGTTGTAGACGTATGCCGCGGTGTTCCTGTCGGTGGACTTGTACTTGCCGCCGAACAGCAACACCTTGCCGGTGTGAAGAAGTACCGCGCTGATCCCGACTGTCTTGGTGCCGGGATTTATGGCTGCGCTCCAGCTGCCGATGACAGCGGGATCGGTGGTAGCCAGGGCCGCCTCTGCCTGCTCGTAGGAGTGCTTGAAAGCCCGAGCGGCCCCTGCCCGCATGGCAGCCGTCAGGTTCCTGGCCGCGTACCTTTCATGCAGGTGCTCGCATGCGTGCCCGGCCCCGAGCGCCCTGGCTTCCTCTGGGTAGTCGGCGTCGGGCTCCAAGCCATGACACACGTAGTGCACGCTGGTGGTCGTAGCACTCCTCGGGGCCGATGATGCCGGCGACCCCGCCGCCAGAACGACGGAAGAAAGAACAGCCAGCAAGGCCACCAGGCCGGCCGAAAGTTTGCCGTCCATGCACCGGCTGATGTCTTTCCTGAACATGACCCCCCCTCCAAGGTTTACAAGACAAACATGACACAGCCCGGTTCAACGGGCTCTGTCAGGTGCTTGAGCCCGACACGACGCTACTGGAGCACGGTGAAACTAGAGAAGTTGTACGCGTAATGCGTGCACCGTGCGGTGGACGTGCCGTTCCCGGTGACTGTGTTGCCATTGACGATCTCGGATCTCCGGTCTTCGCCACAACCGATCGTCTCCACCCACCGCTGGCTCGGGGATCTGTTGCTGCAGGTGAGTGAAACGGTGGAGGCGTCGGCGCGGCTCAGGTTGCAGTCCGACGGGATGACACCGTCGTTGAGGATCGTGCCGGTGACCGTGAAGTAGAGCGTGCTGGGGAAGGTGCCGCAGGTGTACGGCGGGCTGTCGGAGGTGAGGACGAAACATACTCCGTTGGTGCCGGACGCCCCGGCCAGGCGGGAGGACGGGGGACGGCGGCAGCGCGACATTGCCACCCACGGCTATGCACCACAGGAATCCCGAACATTTCCAAACACCGCCCTGGTCCCGGGTCGATCACTGGGTCATGGGGGCTGTCCCAAAATGGCGCCTCTCGTGCCACGCCAACGCTCGCTGAGGGTGCCGGCGGGGTTTGCAGGGGCTGGCTCTGCCACAAAGTGTGGCGGTCATGCTGTCGGCTGACCCGGCCGACTACCGGAACGTCGCATTTTGCGATGCCCGACCGGCATCAGAGGCCCGCCACCTGGCGGGCCTGGAGCTGCACAGTGCGTGTCACCGTCGATCGCGACGATGCGATCGACGCAGCGTCCGCTGGTCTGGCGGAGCTGATGCACCGGGTCGAGCTGGCCTCCAGCAGGTTCCGCAACGATTCCGAGATTTCGCTGGCTAACGCGCGGGCGGGACTGCCAACACCGCTGAGCCCGCTGGCCACCGAGCTTGTCGGCACAGCATTGCGGGCGGCTGCGGACAGCAATGGCGCAGTCGACCCGACGGTCGGGCATCACCTGGTTGCTGCCGGTTACCACACCGATATCGACCGTGTCCGCCGCTCGCCCGGCGAGCATCTCCGGGTCGACCGGCTGCCCCAATGGCGTGCCGTAGGACTCGACCCTGACCTGCGCGTGCTCACCGTTCCCGTCGGCCTGTCCTTGGACCTCGGTGCAACCGCCAAGGCGTGGACCGTCGATCGAGCCGCCGACGACATCGCCAGCCGCCACGGCTGTGGCGTGCTCGTCGAGATCGGCGGCGATCTCGCGAGCGCCGGCGCCGCCCGGCCCTGGCTGATCAGAGTGACTGAACGCGAAGGCGGCGGTGGGGAGCTGGTCACGCTGTCCAGCGGCGGCCTCACGACATCCACGACTACCGTGCGGCGCTGGCATCGCGATGGTGAGGCGATGCACCACATCATCGACCCGCGTACCGGCGCGTGCGGCGACGGCCCCTGGCGTACTTCCTCGGTCTGGGCCGACACCGCAGTCGACGCCAACACCGCCAGCACGGCCACCCTCGTGCTCGGCCACCGGGCGCTCGACTGGCTCACAGCTCGCGGCGCGGCCGCCCGGTTGGTCGCCACCGACGGACGCGTTGTGAAGGTCGGCGGCTGGCCCGCGGACACGGTGGCCGCCTGATGACCCTGTGGTACCTCGGCCGGGCGGCCGGCATCGTGTCGCTGGTCGCCTTCACGATCGCGACCACACTCGGTGCGATGGGCGCGAGCGGTGGCTCGCGCGGCGACCTCCGGCGGGCGAGGCGACGCTTTCTCCAGCAGTACGCACACCGAGCGGCCGCCATCGTGGGACTCGGGACTCTTGTGGTCCACATCGGGTCCCTCACCGTGCTGGACAGCCGATCCGGGGTGGGGCTGCGCTCCATCGTGATCCCTTTGTCGTCGACGTACCGGCCTTTCGCGGTCACCCTCGGCGCACTCGCGCTCTGGACCATCGCCTTCACCGCTGTCGTCGGCGCCACCCGTGGCCGGCTGGCGGCGTCTGTCAGCGCATCGCGACGTTGGCGACTGCTGCATATCGCCGGGTACGCGGGCTGGGTGCTGTTGATAGGGCACAGCCTGCTGGCGGGAACCGACGTACGGACGCCCTGGATTCTCGGGCTCGAGCTCGGCTGCATCGCGGCCGTCCTCGTCGCCGTCGCCGCCCGGTTGAACAGCCAGTCTCGGCATCGCCGCGGGTCGCTCGCCCTGGGCCGCAGCCAGCTTGCGTCGACGCCGGTCCGCGCCAAAGAATCCGTTCCCGCACCGAGGAACCACCGATGACGGTGATCGACTCCCGCCCGGGCACCGACCCGGCGTCGACCTGGGTGGTGGGTGAGCCACGACTGCTCGCCGGGCTGCACGAGCACGACCGCGTCGACTTCACCACGCATCGGCGGCTGCACGGGGATGTCTCGCGGCTGGGCAGACAAGAGTACGAGCGCCGATGCGAAGCAGTCGACCTGCGAGGCCGCGGCGGCGCCGCGTTCCCCGTCGCGGCGAAACTGCGCAGTCTGCCGCGGCGGGGTGCACCGGTGGTCGTGGTCAACGGCAGCGAAAGCGAGCCGGCGAGCTTCAAGGACCGAACCCTCATGCGCCGGGCACCCCACATCGTGCTGGACGGCGCCCTCGGGATCGGTGCCGCCGTCCGGGCGCGACGCGTTGTAGTCGCGGTGCACGACCGCGCGGCGGCCGACTCGCTGCGCCGCGCAGTTGCCGAGCGACCGGACAGTGGGCGGGTCGAAATCTGGGAGACCGTTGGTTCCTTCGTCGCAGGCGAGGCCCGCGCGGTCGTACGCTCCCTCGAAGGCGGACCCGCAGCACCGCACGGACGGCGTACTCCGCCCACCATTCGCGGAATCGACGGACATCCCACGTTCGTGTCCAACGCCGAGACGAACGCGCAACTTGCCGTGCTCGCACATCGAGGGTCGCAGGCGTACGCAGCCACCGGGCTGGCACAGGAACCGGGCACCCTGCTTGTCACCCTGGGCGGCGCCGTGTCGACGCCGGGCGTGGCGGAGATCCCCCAGGGCACGCCGCTGTCGGTGCTCCTTCGGCTCGCCGGGGCGGAGTCCCGAGCGGGACTGCTGCTCGGTGGCTACCACGGCACCTGGTGGGACGGGGGCGACGTTGCTGTCGCACCAGGCACGCTCGCCGCGCACGGCGCCACGCTAGGCGCCGGTGTCGTGTTGGTACTGGACGGGCGAACCTGCCCGCTCGGTGAACTCTGCCGAGTCGCGCCATGGCTGGCTGCCCAGTCGATGCGTCAGTGCGGGCCGTGCATGTTCGGACTGCCGGCGCTTGCCGACGATGTCCGACGCCTGGCTGTTGGCGACGTGTCGGGGTGGGCCGCACTCGAGCGGCACCTCGCCGTCGTACCGCGGCGCGGCGCGTGCGCCCACCCCGACGGCACCGTACGGTTCCTGGCGTCGGGGCTCAGGGCCTTCTGGTCGGACGTGGTGACTCACCGCGATCACGGGCATTGTGGGCGCCCGGTGCTCGGCCAGTTGCCGCTCGACGACACGGGGCGGCCGCGATGAAGCTGATCGAGATCGACTGGACCCGCTGCGACGGGCACGGCCTGTGCGCGGCACTCGTTCCGGAAGTCGTGACGTTGGACGAATGGGGTTTCCCGATCGTCGCGGGGGGTGGACTCGAAGCCGAGACCGAGGTTCATGCCAGGCGAGCAGCGCTGGCGTGCCCCGCGCTCGCGCTCCGCGTAGAGCGCAGATGACTCCGCGATCCGACACATATTCCACGCGATCCGACACTTGTTCGCGCCGATCCGACACTTATTCCATGCGATCCGCGCTTGCCGGACTCTGGTTCAGCGTTTGGGGTAACTCACCGGTGGAACACGGGTGAGTTACCCCAAACTCCCGGTCGCTCCCACCGATCATGCTGTAGCCCATCACCGGCTATCTAGGCCAGCCGCTGGCAAAGGAACCGCGATCGCCAGCCGGGGAATCGCTCGTCCCGCGATGGCACCACTCGGTACGGCTCCGATCCGTGTGGCGCCAGCCCGGAGTGCGTCAGAAGCCCGCCGGCGCGCCTTGCCGATCGGCTCCGCGGCAAACTGGGCTGGGCTTTTCGTCAGCCGGCTTCTCGTGTGCTTGCGTGGGCTGCCGATCCGGTCACGGCTGCGGGTGGGCGACGTGATCGGCGAGTTCGATGGCGGCCCTTATCAGGGCATCGCCCTGGGTGAGTTGAGTGTCGTTGTGGTCGGCGCCTGTGACCTCGACCAGCTGCCACAGGTTGGGCGCCGACTGGGCAACGCGGCGGCTCTGATCGGGCGGGACGACCGAGTCCTCGCTCCCGTACACCACGGAGACCGGGGCTTCAACGTCGGCGAGCCGCTTCGACACGGGGAAGTGATCCCGAAGCAGGAGTCTGACCGGAAGGAACGGGTAGTGGACGTGGCCCACCGAGGCCAGGTCGACGAACGGCGAGCGCAGTACGAGCCCCGCGGGCGGATGCTGCGTCGCGAGCTCGGTGACGACCGCCGCGCCGAGACTCTCGCCGAGGAACAGGATGCGGCCGGGTGGCACTGCCGCATGGGTGACTAGATAGTCGTACGCGGCCCGGGCGTCGAGAGCCAGACCGGTTTCGCTGGGGCTGCCTGGATTGCCGCCGTAGCCGCGGTAGTCGAAGACCAGCACCGCGAATCCTCGCTCTGCCAGAGCCGTCGCGAGCGCCGCCCGTCCGGCCCGATCGCCAGCGTTGCCGTTCGCCACCAGCACAGTCATCCGACGCTCGCGGGTCTCCGGCGGCACGAACCATGCACCCAGTTCAAGGCCGTCGCTGGTGTGCAGCGTCACATCGCTTGCGCCGATGATGACGCTCCTTGCGGGCGCCACCGGCCCGGTCGCCGGGAAGTAGATGAGTCGACGCTGGGACCACCAGGCGGCCGCCACGAGCACCGTGACCAGCACCAATACGGCAACCAGTGCTCGCACCACCCATCCAGTGTGCTCCGCGGCAGCCTGTCGCGACGACTAACCGGCAACTCACTACGGGCACTGACGGCCCAGCCTCAGGCCTGCGACCCGCCGCGTATCTCGTGACGGACCTGGTTCCGGTGCTCCGCGAAGTACAAGCTCTCGAACACGACCACCGCCACCACGACAGCCGTGACCAGTGTGAGAGCCAGCAGGGCAGGAGTCTCGGCGGCGAACGGGGCCAGGACGACAACCAACCCGAGAGCCACCAGTCGGACTGAGTTGAGCGCATGCACAGTCCGCCACTTGAAGGCCAGGTGGCCAATCAGATAGACAGCAACCCCTCCGTACAGCACGTACAGCCCCGCCCCGGTCAGCGGATCGCTCAAATCGTGATGCGCGGTGTCGCCGACGTACTCCAGCACCTTCTTCAGCCCAAGGGCGGTGAGGACGACCCCGACCAACAGCGGGAAGTGCAGAAAGGTGTACGCGTCGCGCGCCAGCCGCGGCCGCGTCGCCTCCGGCTCGATCGCCAGAGCGTGCTCACCCTGCAATGCGCTGATGTCGAAGTACGTCCACCACATGGCCGCGCACAGCGACAACCCAACCCCCGTCGCCACCACGATCGGCCACGAGATCGGCAGCGCGCCGACCCCGACTCCGATCGCCACGATCGACTCACCGAGCGCGACGATCAAAATGAGCCCGTGCCGCTCCGCGAAGTGGCTCGCCGAGCGAAGCCGCCACCCCTCCGCGCCGGCCAGCAGCGTCCCTCCGTAGTCGGCCAGCAGCGCCAGTCCCCAGAACACCGTCTGTGTGGTGCCGTTGAACTGGGATGCAACCAGCAACAGCACCGTGCCGCCCAGCATGGACGGCGTGAACTTCACCAGCTGCCGCCGCAGCCCCGGATCGTCACGCGAGATGACCCAGAACAGCACCAAGTGCATGAGCCGGAACACGAAATAGCACAAGGCCACCACGATCGGGCCCGCCAGGCCTCCCGGCCGGTCGTCGAAGGCCTCCGGAATCGCCAGCGCCAGCACGAACATGGCGGCCATCGCCAGCAGCAGGACGAGGCGGACAGGCCCTTCGTCGGCTCGTACGACGTTGCAGAGCCAGGCGTACCCAACCCAGCTCCACCACAGCAGGGCCAGGATCATGAGGCCCCGCAGCACCCCCTGACCTCCGAAGTCCGCGGCCATCAGGGAGGTCACCTGGGTGAGTGCGAAGACAAATACGAGGTCGAAGAAGAGCTCGATTGGCGTCACCGACGCGTTCTCCGTGACCGCCTCCATCCGCAGCCGGGGGCGGGGCAGGCTCATGCCCGTCATTGTGACACCGGCTTTCACGCCGGAGCACCTGGACCGGAACCGGCAGGACTACGCCCGAAAGAATCTCACGATCTACAAAGCGGCCTACGTCGCCATGCTTTTGGTCGATACGAGCAACTCCGGCCCTCGGGACCACTGCGCGATTAACACGTCCACCTGCTTGACGTAGGCTCGTCCAAGGACCTTGGCGTCTGAGGGGGCTACGCCCTTGTTCCGCAAAACGCGCGCCAGAGCGGCATCGCGGTCCTTGACGGGCAGCCCTTCGATGAACAGCGCGAGATCACGGGGCAAGACTCGTGGCTTGGTTAACCGAGGCCATACCTCGTCGGGGCCGAAGCCGGCGCGCCGCAGTTCGTACGCCATCCAGGCGTCGATCGCCTTCGCGAGTCGGCCGGACTCCGAACCACTTCCGGCGCCGACTGGGATGCCTACCAGGTCGGCGAGCAGTTGGTAGTCGGGGGCATACGCCCGCGCGGACGTGGAGCTGTCGACGTCCCATGGGTTACCCGCAGGCCTGGCCCGAATGACCTCCTCGAACGAGTCGAAGACATCAACGCTACGCGTCACCGCTCAGCCGCCTAACTCACGCGATCCGAGGAATTAGTGTCCTGCACGAGAGGGGCAGCTCATCGATGTCGTACAGCCGGCGAGCGATCTCCGTCGCTGCCTCGACGTCGCGACTTGTGAAGGCCCTTGCCAGCGCTCGTCTGTCGGCCTTCCGCACCGACTCCGGGCGGGGAACTCGAATACGTCGTAGGTATTGGGCCTGGAATCGGTAGCAGCCGCCACGCATCTTGACGCAGTACGCACCCACGAACAGGTTCGCCACGTCGGAGAGAAGCAGTCCCCCCAGAACCTCAAGGTCCCACCCATCGGAGGTAACGAAGTACAGGTTGTGATGAGGGTAGAGGTTGCCTTCCTCAAGCACGGGGTGGATGGACGCCTTCAGGTCCGGCAGCAGCAGCTTCGGTCGCTCGAGCAGGTGTGGTTCGACCCTGTCGATGGTGCGGTACCAGTTTGAAGGGTTCTGCCGCGCGACGTGGCGCGCTCGAATCGACACCTCGTGTGCGGCGAAGTACCGCCGCAGTCTTGGGTTGTTGTCGAGCTGCACAAGCCTGCCGTCCTGCCATGGGTTCACCAGGCAGATGCCAGACCATGCCACTTGGCCACCCGCGGTGTCGTTGGCCATCGCCATCGGCAGCAGGCGAGCGGGTTCAACCAGGTCGGGCGCCTCCGTGAGGTAGACCGAGTCCAGACCCGTGGCTACGCCGATGCCAACGCGAGTTCTGGTGCGTTTATCCTCGAGCGGCGGAAAACGCGATTCCAGGTCGGCAACCAACGCGAGCTCGTTCGGGGTGCCGGCAGGCCACGATGCGGAACCCGAGAACCAACCCGGCAGACGGGCCGCCTTCACACTCGACCCGGTCAGACGCGTGCTCTCGCTGGACCGGACCCAGCGGCTCAAGCGAGTGGCTCCTGGTCGACCAAACGTGGCGGTCGTTTCGGCAATGACGGGTTGGCCCTGCACACCTCGTCGCATGATTGTTATGGCGGGGTAGGCGGACACCCGGTCATCGAACACGTCGGCATCGTGGAGCTGAATGAAGTGATCGACGGCGAAGCCGTCATTGACCATCGCGCGAAGCGCCGCGCCGTACTGGTTGCGCATCCACCGGTCGGCCACGATGAATCCAAGGACCCCATCGTCTCGGAGCAACCGCAGCCCGCGTTCGATGAACCCCACAAACACGTCGCTACGGCCTCGCATCGTCCTGCAAACCTGCCGGTAGGCAGCGCTCCGTGCGGGCGGCACATTCTCGAGGCGGATGTACGGCGGGTTGCCCAGCACGAAGTCGGCTGTCGAATCCTCCTGGTCTCGAAGAAGAAAGTCCGCCTGGGTGATCCATCGTCGTGCCAGCCGCTGAGCACCGGCCAATGGAACGCCATGATTCTGCAGCGCCCCGACAACCGCGACTCGGCTCGACACGACATTCGAAGTCAGCAGATCGTAGGCCCGCAACGCCGCGGCCGCGCCGGGAAGATCTCGCCCATGCACGACGCACGACTTTGCCAAGCGTTCAGCCATCGGGACCAAGAACGCGCCCTTGCCGCATGCCGGCTCCACGGCTACCAGCGAGGCAAGGTCCCGATCCGGCGTGTACCCGGCGAGATCCAGGATGAGGTCGACCACCCAGCGACGCGTGAAGACCTCACCGTGCTCGGAGGTCTGGGTCTGGCTTGGCTCAGGAAGAACCGCGGCGACGTTCACGGCCTCAAACGACAGTTGGCTTGGCGCGGGGTGTCATGGTCACCAGGTTAGAACAAATGTTCGACACGGTTGATCGCCTCGCCGCAACTGGGGACAACCCTCCGGCCTACCGGAGCGAGCAATGATCAGAACCTGTGG